>JAGOJP010000079.1 GCA_017995055.1 Candidatus Omnitrophota bacterium | reverse complement strand
GGAGTCAGCCCGTCCCGCGAAGCAAATTATTAACAGGGACCACGCCCATGGGTGTGGTCCCTGTATCGGGTTTATTTAATCATAAAAATATAAAGACATCAAGCAGAGATATTTTTTCTTATCCCCGTGTGTTTAATAGATTTCAATCTCATCGAAACCCAGAACGTTATTTTTGGATTTTATCCGGATATAGCGGGCGGAACAAGGGGGAGCTAAGGTTATAATAACGGGTGTCCCGGGCTGTTTTGGTTGTGTGATAGTCGCGATGGTCTGCCATGCCTGGCCGTCTTCTGAAATGTCGACAACAAGCGGCCGTATATTGACATATTTTGAAATCTGGTCAATGAACTGGCCTAAAAGGACAACATTGGCAATAGAGGACGGCCGGTTCCCGGATTCAAACAGAATCATTTGCTCGATGGATGTCGGCTCCTGAAGATCAAGATGCAAGGTTGGTTCTTTTTTGTGGAATTTGGAAACAAACCCGGAATTCAGCCGACTGTCCCCGTCCACCATGGACATGGGGTGGAACTCGGCCAGTGATGCGATCACGGTAACGGGTTTTCCATAGGCCTTGTTGCGGCGTTCGGACGGGGGCGTGTAGAACCACTCGTAGGCCGTCCCGATGTTTTTCCCGGTATATAAACTCGTTTGCCAGGTTTGAAAGGCGCTCAAGCTTAGCATCGCCACGCATATAACGGCCGTGATTCGCCGCAGACCCGTCAGCGAAGAGACGCAAAAGAATGTTCCTATGAGAAACAGCCCCGCGCAGGACAACACCATCCCCCAGAAGGCCGGAGGGGAAAAATACCGGAAATCAATTTGACTGACGCCGGGCGGCAGCGCCAGGCCAAGGTACAAGCCATTGATGCGGTATGTTTCCGCTTTTTTGCCGTTGAGGCGCGCTTCCCAATAATCTGAATAAGGATAAGCGAGCCCGAATAAGGCCGGGGAGGGCGTTTGCACGGTAAATCGCAGGCGGTTATAGGAACTGTAATCCAGGTGAATACGACCGCCGTCCTCCTGCGCATTGTTGACAACACAAGGGGCGGCTGTGAGGTGCGAGGGCTTTTCAGCATAGACGGTTTGCGGGGACATCTTTTCCTTCATCTTTTCATAAGCCTGTTCGCGGCCGGCGACCCAGGTGACGTCTTTGTAAATTTTGGCCAGATAGGGTTCGCTAAAAGATTGTTGTAGATGGAAGGCAACTTGTGATGAGGCCAAGCCGAACCCGGGATAATAAAAATAAGATAATCGAACACGATTTTGCTGCAAGGCCTGCGCGAAGGTGAGGGTCGGGCGTTTCGCCCAGTAATAAGTTCCATGACTGAGCACGAGCACGGTTTGGGCTATCGTCAATAAACATATCAAGACATTGATGTGTCGGGCGCGGGGCGAATCCTCCTGGGAGAGGGGAAATAAAAAAAGAAGAAGCACTCCTGTCCATATCGTCGCCAGATAAGTCAAGAAGATATCACTATGAGCGAGGAAAGGATCTTTCAGCCCAAAAACATATAAAGAACTTGAAAAGATGGGAGGAATATTATCCAAGGAAACGTTTAATTGCGGGATAATGAATGCGTTCAAGCCGACAGTTATTAATATGGCTGCCGTCGCCAGTATCTTGAGTGGCGGATAGGGGGTTTTTGCAGGGCCCTGTTTAAGGGCGTTGATGAGCCAGGCGAGCAGGAGCAGGACGAGCATGGGCATAAAGAAAGAGATCCGCCCCGGAATCCGGAAACTGTTCGCGAACGGGAGAATTTTCCAGAGTAACGGGTAAAAAGGTGTGCGTCCGCCCTGCGTGCATAAGAAGACGCTGATCAAAAGTCCCCAGAGGATCCAGATGGCCCGGGGGACACGGACCCGGAATAGCGGTAAGGCGGGGATGAAGAGCGTCAGGCCGACGAGGGAAGAAGCCCCAAAGGCGCCGGCCATGGTGGAGAGCAGAGGGCTGAAGAAATTCCCCCAGGCCCCCAGCCAGGTGTCCAGATAAGAATCGGCCCAGGAGAAGTCCCGTCCGACGCGCGTGGAATTCGTTAAAATAAAGTCGTAATAAAATGGAAAAATGTAAGCGCTGGCCAACAGGATGCCGGAGCCGAGCAACAGCCCGGCTTTTCCCCAGAAGGCGGCTATTTTTTTAAACCCCGCCTGATGGCCGGGCAGCATAACCGCGGCGTAAAAAGGAAAGATAAATATGAACAAAATTGTGGCTAGAAGCGCGAAATACATCATTTGGGGATGGCCGCTCACCATGAGCATATAGGTAAACAGGATGACTAAAAATGTGTGGCGTTTTTTTCCCCTGGGCTGCAGATACCAGAGCCCGAGCGAGGAGATCAACATAAGATGCGCTGTGTAGGCCTCCAGCGACGCCCCATATCGGAACAGGTCCAGCATTCTTAAATTGTAGACGGTGATAAAGGAAAGGAGAAAGGCCAGGTCCCGTCTAAGATGCAGCCGGATTAAAAAGACACAGAGCAGGGCTTGGCTGACTCCCAGAGAGAGAAGACGCAATAAGGTATTCCATTCCAGGGCCTGCCCCTGCCAATATCCCGGAAGCATGGAGGCAAGATAGGTGAAGGGGTGGAAAATTTGTCCCAAGGTCAAAGCCGTAAAGGAATGTCCGATAAAAAATCCGGGAATGAAGAGCGGGAAAGATCCCATCCTGAGGGAAAACAGCATGTACATCTGGTTTTGGACGGGGTAGAAGCAGTAATCGTTGCCCAGGGTGTAGTTAGAAACAAAGGGGGCGATCCAGTAGAACATAAAAAACGGGAGCAGGAGGATCGTCATAAAGAAATACCATGTTTTTGGGGGCGGGTGATGGGGCGTCATAGAATTATTTATTTTTTTTAGAGTAAAAAATTAAGGTTATTAAGATTGTGGATAGAGGGAAAAAATGCAGGACAACCCGTGTTAAGGCGTCATAGGCTTTGTCGCCCCCTAACCAGACAAAATTTGGCGTCAGCCAGGCGATTATGAAATAAAGTGAAAAATACAACCCCAGGGTGATCAAGAGCATCCGGGTTTCCGGCGGATTCTTTTTCTTTTTTAACGGGAAGAGACAGAAGATGAGTAAGAGCCATATGAGGTTCCAATTTCCTGTCAGGAACAGGTTCCAGGCGAATTTCCCTAAAATAGCGGGGATGCGGTCTAAATGCTCCCAGGGGAAGCCAAATTGCATGCGTTCTGAAACCGGAACGTGTGCCAGGGTTTTATAGGTCAGGAATAAAAAAGGGATGCTTCCGCTGACCCAAAGGAATTTGGTTCCCGTGATGAGTTTTTCCCGGGAAGGGATGCTTATGTTACGAAGCAGAAGGAGGCCTAGCAATGTCGCATGGATGCACAGATATCCCGTTCCTTCGAGTTTGGTGAATGTGGTTATGCCGGAGAAAAATGCCGCCAGGAAAAGATAAACGGCATTTTTGTTCCTCTGCCAGAGCAAGAGAAGAAGCACGGCGCTGCAGTTAAAATAAAGCAGGAAGAAATCCCGGTAAGAAACCGTCGCGAAGAAAACAAACACATTGGAAGATACAAGAAGGGCCGTGCCGAACAAGGCCCAGAATTTATCGGTTACACTTTTTAGAAAATGATAGTGTACGCTCAAATACGCGATAAACGTAAAGGGGAAGAAAAATTTTATAAGCTGGTCATCCCATTGTGAGAGATTTAAAGCGATCCAGGTTTCTATAAGAGGCGTCAGGAGAGGGTATGAGGGGTGGGGAAGGATGTGAAGAGGAACGAGCCCCCGGTGATAAAAGAATATTTTTGCTTTATAGGCGATCGTGGCGATCCCGTCCCAGACAAAAACCGGGATGTGAAGGGACCGCCAGAAGACAAAGATGACGTAATAAAGAATGTAGAGCCGGAATAGCCAGGACAGGACTTTGCGCGCGCCGGTCATGGCCTCGTGAGCAGGGGAGTTCGTTTTTTCCTTGGATTCAGGACCGGGGTGGCATGGCGTAAACGCCCGCGCGAGCAGGAATCGGACGATAACAATAAGCAGCGGCAGGCTAAGAATCAGCGGGTCGAACGGCACCTGATATATCCCGGCTATAAACAGCCATAAGGTCAGGACCCCGATTCCACAACCATAGGCCAGGCTGTATTTAAGCCCTCCGGGGATTTGGGCGGATTCTTTCATGGACGATATAACGGCGACCCCGAACATCCATGGCAGCAGTAAGGCATAAAGCAGTTTGGCCGTCAGGAGGATCATTCTTGGCCCTCTTTTACGGCTAAAAAATGCCGGTTATCCAGTATGCCTTTGATTTTAAAACCCGGCGGGATATTTTGGAGGCCGTTTTTTTCTTCGTAAAAAACCAGGCAGTCATAGGGCTGGGCCCTATAAGCATTGCGGATATCGATGTCCGGGAAGAGGAAATAAACGAGTTTCCTGTGCTGGGTGGCAAAAGGTTCGTTGTGCGGGTCCAGGTCTGTCCGTAAGAATCCTTTGTGCCGCCCGGGGTATTGCTGGCGGCAGAACAGAGCGAATTCATAAGGCTGTTTGTGGATAAAACGCTGTTTTTCTGACACGGTTTTACCGGAAAAAAGGCGGCGTTCATTCGCAAAGATTTTGACATGATTTATCGTTTGCAGGGTGAGTAAAAATGTTAACAACGCGAGGCCTGCCGCCGGGAGTATTTCCCAAGGGGAGGCAGGGGCAGCCGGAAACGGAGGGGAAAGGCGGCGCCAGGAATTATACAATATGAAAAATATGACGATAAACAGAATCAGATGAAGATGGATGTTCATTCCCAATAAGTTTCCGACAGTGCAGGAGTTGGTGTACGGGAAATGATATCCGGCCAAAAGCTGCTGGATTATGGCCGGGATCGGTGTTTTAAAAATTAAGGCTAAATTTATAAAATAAAGGGCTAACAAGAGTTCGACGAGAATGAAAATTTTAAAGGGAAAAAAAGATTTTAAGGATGTTGGCTTCATTGAGAAAAAAGGCCTCGCGGTTCCGTTTCGATCCGGGATATCTTATTAAATTAACATAAATTTTTTTCTATTAAAATTATTATTTATTTTCTTCAATGAGCATTTAGTTTACACGACCGAAGGGAGTGTAAACTAGACATGCGAATTGATCCTTCAGTGAGTGAGCCCCAGCGAGCGAATTGAAGGATATGATGTGGGTTTAATACCCCGACCCAAGGGAGTGTAAACTAGACATGCGAATTGATCCTTCAGCGAGTGAGCCCCAGCGAGCGAATTGAAGGATATGATGTGGGTTTAATACCCCGACCCAAGGGAGTGTAAACTAGACATGCGAATTGATCCTTCAGCAAGTGAGCCCCAGCGAACGAATTAAAGGATATGATGTGGGTTTAATACCCCGACCGAAGGGAGTGTAAACTAGACATGCGAATTGATCCTTCAGCAAGTGAGCCCCAGCGAACGAGCCGAAGGATGGGTGGTTTCATACCCGACCGAAGGGAGTGTAAACTAGACATGCGAATTGATCCTTCAGCAAGTGAGCCCCAGCGAACGAGCTGAAGGATAGGATATAGGTTTAATACCCCGACCCAAGGGAGTGTAAATTAGACATGCGAATTGATCCTTCAGGGAGTGATCCCCAGCGAACGAGCCGAAGGATGGGTGGTTTCATACACGCGCCTTGTGCGGGTAATGGAGTCCAGAGCTTACTTTGGGTTTATACCTTTTACTCCACGCCGGTTATCAAACTGAGAATCCGGGGATAGATGAGCTGAATCCTTTGGCCGGGTTGTTGGGGGTCGATCAAATCATGGTTGAGTTTAAGGGCTTCGGGGAATTCATAGAAGCGGATTGCGCGGGGGCGGTATCGTTTCCAGTTGTCCTGGACAATCGCGATACTTTTTTTATTAACGGCTTTATCGTGAGCGTTCGTTATCACAAGGACGGATTTGGCCTTAGGGGCGGAGAGTTGCCCTTGGGCTTGGACAACCCATCCTAATCTCCGGATTTGCCCGAGTGCCTTGGATGAGAACCCGTAATATGCGGATTCCGGGCCGGGGGCGGCCGTTTTCAGCCGGCGGTCCCACCAGATAAAACGGTTGGGCCAGAGGGCCATGAAATTGATTGTGTGTTTTACAAACCAGGCGGGGACGCGGAAGGTCCCGAAACTAGGGGCGATCAAAACCGCCAGGTCAACATCATCACGGAATTGTGCGGCCCAGCCGGCCATGACTCCCCCCATAGAGAGGCCGGCGACCGTGACATGAGTTCCCAGGCCCTGGGCGATATCCACAGCTTCTTCGCAGGTTGTTTTTAGCTCTTCGGCCGTAAGAAAGGCGAGTTCTTTTCCCATGCGGTCCCGGAGTCCGTGATGAGGGACACGCGGAATCAGGACATTATACCCGCGTTTATAAAATTCTTCGCCCAGGGTTTGGAACTGATGGGGGCTGTTGGTAAACCCGTGGAAAAATACAATGACATGAGGTGCTGTCCGGCCCTGGTCTAAGAATATAAGGCGTCCGTTTGGAATGATGTCTGGAGAATCAGCATCTTCCAGCGCCTGGATTCTGCGGAGGCTTTCTTCATAACTTCGGGAGGGGTGGGGAGAGGAGGTTAACGTGCTGGTTTTGACGGGATAGAGCCTCAGGATTAAGATGCCACCCAAGAAGACCCAGAATAGCCTGACAAAATACTTTCGCGCGATAAAAACCGGACACGTGGCATGATGCATGATCTTTCATTCCCCGGACAGTCTGGAAACTTTTTAAAAGTTCAGGCCGATCAGCAGCCCGTATTCAAGCGTGTTGTTGTCCGGTTCATAGGCGGTGTCGGGAATCGTGAGCCCGGAGTCGAGATACCACAGGATGGTGCCTCCTTCGGAGGTTAATTGAACGTGATCCGACTCCTTAATGTGCCAATAGCGTGCGTAGGGCTCAATAAAGAAATCAAACCGGTTGGACTCTTTTTCCAGGCGGATGGAGCCCCGTATGCCCACACCCATGTCCTGGCTGTTTTTCAGCGTGTCCAGAACATAGTATTTCCCGTCGCTCGCGGAGAGCATGGTCGCCCCGCCGTCTTCCATGTGGCTTTCCTGTTTCCCTTCCAGGAATAGATCATATTCCCCTTTCAGCCGCAGAACCCAGCGTTCTTTCAGGTTATGGCTGAGTTCTATCCCGAAGGGGATGTAGAAATACTTGGATTCTCTCAGGTACCCCCAGTTCCCGGTTGATGAATAACGCCCCCGGTTGTCGTCGGTTAAAGAACGGTACCCGAACCCGGAATAAGGCATGAGCGTTGTCCGGTCCGAAAAGAGAATTTCATAACAAATCAAGCCTCTGATTTCCGTGGATTCATCCGTGGTCCCGTCCATGGACCCGGTAGAAGAAGAGTCATAATCCACCTCTCCCCGGGCCCACCGGCCCTCCAGCCGGAGCTTCGTGTACGTCCGCCCGTCTCCGAAGTTTTGTTTGATGGTGTTTAACCGGATCGGATTCTCTATCCGGTAAGAAATAGCCATATGAAGTCCGTACATCATACCGACATTCTCCATGATGTCCGGCTCTTCATAGCGCATGTAATATGTTTCCTGGGCGATTTCGAATTTCGTGTCAGGGTTATCCCGTCCCAGGGATGCAACGATATGCTTTGTGACTTTAGGGATCGCTTCGAAGATACCTCTGATTTTTTCTCCGGTATCGGCTATGATTTGCTTGAGGATTCCGGGTTCCCCGGGGTCAGCGGAAAAGGCGGCTGGAACGGGGATGAGTAATAAGAGAACGCTGGTGAGTAAAAAGATTTTAAGTTTCATGGCCGCCCCTCCTGTAGATTATTAATAAATTAATTAACTTATTAAATCATATAGAGTTATAAAAAACAATATTTTTTGGGGATTATTTATAACAAAAATCTTTGTTTCAAGCCAGCCCAGGAGAACAGGGTTGTGTTATAATGAACCGTTTTTGATTTTGTTTCATAAGGTCAGGAGAAATCATGGCAAGACCAGGGCCACTTAAAAAAATATTAAAACTTTTTATTATTGTCTTTTTGCTGATCCTGGGAACGGGAGTCCTTCTCTTTAAAACGCCGCTGATTTTAGAGCGATTGGGTCCGGCTGTCCTGAATGTCTGGCTGCCCTACCGGTATCCGGGCTGTCAATTTAAGATTATCCGGCTGTCAATCGCCGAGAAGATTTACCGTTTCCCGGAGGACGTGGTCTTGAATGATTTGGATATGGTTTTTAAGTTGTCGGGGGAGGAATATCATATTGGATGCCGTCAGGCTGAGATCCAGGGGCTGACCGTTCTTTTGGGAGCAGACAAAATCATGAGGATGAATATCCTGGGGGCGAGCATCCTGGCTTCGGCAGGGCGTTTGAGCAACATGGACCTCAAGTTCCTGTATCATGAAACAATTATTGATTATACCAGGGGTCTTATGACCGGCGCCCGGTTGGAAGTCGGGCCCTATGAACTTCAGGATATGAAAAGCCGGATTTTTATTTATCCGGGGCAGGTTGTTTTTGAGCCGTTTTCAGCGACGCTTTACGGCGGGTCCGTGGCCGGGAAAATAACCCTGGATTACCGATACGCTCCGGCTTATTCTTTGCGCGTTAAACTCGCCCACGTTGATCTCAAACAGCTGGAAGCCGTTAACCCGGCTGTCTTTTCCCAGGTGAGGGGGTTGCTGGACGGTGAGATGACTGTTGATGGAGTCAGGAATAAGATCCGTTCCTTGAACAGTTTTTTTGAAATCAAAAGGGAGGGGTCTCTCAAGGCGGTTCTCTTAAGCCCCTTGCTATCCTCGCTTCCCCCGGGGATAAATTTGAACAGGCTTGAAGCTTTGATCAAGAGCGGAGGATATTTGGATTTTAGCGAGGGCAGGATGCAGGTTGAACGGACCAATAGCCAGTCGTTACGAATGATCATAAATTTACAGAGCCAGGACATCAACCTGGCAGACACGCGAATCACGGTCAATTTGGACACCGAACTCGGCGAAGGATTGCGAATTTTCCTGCAGTCCGTTCCCGGAAAGTGAGGAGGGTATGATTCAACTGCGGAAGAGCGGAGGTTGGCTCACAGGGATTGCCGCCAGCTTGCTTTTGTTGTCAGGCTGTACTGTCAAAGCCGTCGGGGACCCGGAACGGCCGATCACCATAAACGCTCACGTGACGATTGACATCAGAGGCTTGCAGAATACCGCCGCCTCGATCGAAGATTATGTGAGCGGGGAACAGCCTCAAGAAAAGCTGCCGGTTAAAAGTTAAATTATGCCGGGATAATATGTGTCTGGAAAACAGGAGGGGACAATGAAATATTGTATGATGCTACTATTAGCGGTGTTTTTTGCCGGGACCGTGGTGGTGTCGTCGGCTGCGGCGGCACAATATGCGATCCAAGAAATGACGCCTGAGGTGCAGGCGGCCTTAGACGGCCGGCGGAACCGTTATGAGGAACTTGTCCATTTGAAGAAGGAGGGATTGGTGGGCGAGAATAACCGCGGGTATGTGGAGGCTTTTAGCGAGAGACAAGATGTCCTTCAGCTTGTCGCGGATGAAAATCGTGACCGCAAAATTATTTATACGACGATTGCCCGGCAGAATGGATTGACCGGCGCCTTAGCCACAATTGAGAGGGTCTTTGCGCAGGAACAGCGTGACCGGGCTCAGTCTGGCGTCAAAATTCAAAATGGGGATGGTTCTTGGGTAACAAAATAAAACGGTCTATGACACGGTTTACATCGGGATGAAGAATTTACGGATAGTTTTAGTTAATGTCGGGCGCCGGGCCCAGGTTCCCCAATCCATCTCCCCTCCGTTGGGGATTATGTATCTGGGGGCCTATCTTCGAAGCAAGTTTCAAGTCAGCGTGCGGATTATTGATCAGTTGCTGGATAATTCCACGAATCAGCGGTTGGTCAAGACAATCGCTGATTGTAACCCTGACGTTGTGGGCTTGAGCGCCATGATCCCGACCGCGCATAATCTCCCTGATCTCACGCGGTTGCTTCATGCCGCCCTGCCCCGGGCCTTGGTCGTGCTGGGCGGGGGGTATGTGACCTCTTTTGCGGAAAAGGCGCTGCATAAAACAGCGGCGCATGCGGCTGTCCCCGGCGAGGGGGAAAGGCCTTTTGAGGAAATCATTCGGGCCCGGTTTGACGGGGACGGGAATCTATCGTCTATCCCGGGTATATTTTGGCGGGACAGCCAGGGAGACATCGTATCCAATCCTGGAGAACGGCTTTATATAGAAGATTTGGATTCGATTCCTTTCCCGGCGTATGATCTGATTCCTCTCCCCGCCTATTGGAAACATCAATCGTTTTCTTCCATCATTAAAAATCGGTATGCCTCGTTGTTCAGCAGCCGGGGGTGCCCGTATAATTGTATTTACTGTCATCGTATTTTTGGGCAAAAATTCCG
>JAGOJP010000078.1 GCA_017995055.1 Candidatus Omnitrophota bacterium | reverse complement strand
AAATACTGCGCGACCGGCTCGCTCAGGATAATCATCTCATTTGTCTTCTGATACGCGTGCAGGGCGCGGACGTTAAACTTTAGGAGCACCGGACCATAGCGGGTATCAACGCCGTCTAATCTGGGATTGGTCAATTGCCCGCCCCTGGCGAATTGGGTTTCCATATCCTCAAAAAATTTGCCTTTGCTTTCCTGAGGGATATTGCGCCACAGTAGCCGGATATAGTTCGACACCTCCGTGTTCAGCCGTGCAATCACATCATAAGAAGCCGCCCCCGCGGCGTTCAGACGGCACAGGATCTTATAAAGGTTCTTTGTCTCTTTCACCGAAGCCACCGGGATGTTGGCAAAACGATACCCCTCGTCCTGGATGACCAAAAGATAGGCGTTATTATACTCCTGCGGGTACTGGCCCCAATCGAAATTCTTAAGCTGCGGGTCCACAAAAAACTTCTTGCCGTCCAGCTCCACCTCCAGGATCACATGGTCAAACAAAGAAACCGACGGCAGGCCCCACTGGGGGTCGCCAGCGAGTTCATCATTGAACAAACAGAGGTCGGCCTTAATCCCGGCGATATTCAACATCTGCTTGGCTAAAAGAGACCAGTCCTTACAATCCCCATACATGTTGTTAAAAATTTCGTCCGTGGGGTGCGGCTCAACCGCGTGCTCCCCAAAAGACATAGACACATAACGCATGTTGTCCTGCAGAAACTCCAGGATCGCTCTGGCCTTCCGGGACTGCGAAGCTTTCCCGGCACACAATTCATTAACTTTCCGGCGTATATTTTCGTCGACCCGGATATTCTTCTGAATGAGATCCCGGTACCAATCCGCCACGGATTGCCAGTCCTTAAGCGAGGAAATGGAGAAGAAGCCAAAAACCTCATTGTACGGCGGCAGGAACGGCTCTGTCCCCTGAATAGGAAACGTCCGTTTATATTCAAATACATAGCTTACTTTCCCGTCCTTTTCCGATTTTGCCGGGATTAACGTAGTCCGGTAAGGTTTGACGAGGATATTTTTATCCTTGGGCCAGGTGTACGTCGCTTTATATACCTGATGCGGGATATCCGGATACGTTTCAATACGGGAGAACTGGTCGGGGATCGCGTCCCGGCTCATGCGGGACGTCACCGTCACGTCAATAACACTGCCGATATTCACCTGCGGGAGTGTGATCACCTTGACCTTCAGGTCTGAATACATGGGCGTTTCCTGAACAACATCCAGATCCTGGATGCTGGTAAACGGGTATTTCTTCCCGTCCGGGGTTTCCACAAACGCCTGGATATCCGTGATCTCCTCCCGGCTGTTATTATAATAAAGCCTTTGTTCCCCCTGCTCCTTGGCTAATTCTTTTTGGATTTTCAGACGGTAGTGCAGCCGCTCGTCGATCGACCAATCGTCGTTCAACTTCGCCTCCCGGGTCTCTTCCAGGAAATAATACGGGAGGTCTTCGACAATCTCGGCCCAGACAAGGATCGGCATTTTCTCCGGGTGAGTATAGTCCCGGAAGGGGGAATCATTCTCCGCGGAAGAGAGCGCACAGAACACAAGACTGACCAGGAAAGCGGCAGAACACAGGCGGGAGCATTTTTTCATAATAGTCAATTATACAGATGTTTTGCGCAAGAAACAAGAATCTATCAGCACTTTTGAATGGTGACAGGAATAAAGTGGCAGGAATAAAATCGATGGTTGTTTGATTTTACGAATATCACCTTAAATAATCCCCATCAATCCCACCCTATCGCCGCGTTTAAATCGTCCTTGCCGGAATCGCTGTCAGGCGTTGTTTCGAATTCTATAGAAAAGGCCTTTTCTCCGGCCTTGTTCTTTTCCGTTTCCCACCATTCCAGAATTTCCCGCGCGCGGTCTTCCTGGCTTGTTTCTTTAAAAAACGCGTTCCTGCCGAACAGATCAGGGGGATAACCATTCCCCAACCCCACAGGATAAGGCCTCGCGCGATACGCCTCTATCATGAGGACCGCTTCTTTCCCCACACTAGATTTATAAGGGAAGGCCGTTAATCCTGGCACAAGGGCGGCGGCCGGCTGATTCGATTCCACATATGCAACCAATTCATCCATGTCGTCCCTTCCGATCCACCCCTTATATATTTCTGGTTTTGAAGAACGGTTGGGGCCGGCGAGGGGCTGCACGATCACATTGTGTTTTGCCGCGAGAAAACGCAATAATTTTAAAGGGTCCGGATGTTTATCTTTTGTAAACCAGAGATAATAAATCGGAACAGGCTTGCCATTTATTTGTTCATGCACGGTCTTGGCAATCATGGCTTCGTATTCCGCATCCGCGAGGGGTTCAAGGTAAGGGGCGTTGGCCGATGTGGCTTTTAAGCGGCCGGCGGCGACTATCAGGAACCCCGCCCAGGAAATACATAGGACCACAATCAATAATATAAATTTTTTGCTCATATCGATAACCCCGTCCCATGATCCGTTGATTTCTTCGTATCACCGGCTGTGCCCAGAGCGGTGTTAGCGGGCCTATTTTTGCTTCTTATAATTCCTCTTTAAAATTATTCTTCTAACGGCTGAAATCCCTGACCTGAGGTAACACCGTTAGGTGCGGATGACCTGTCCCCTTTGGGGGCCCGGCCCCTTGACTTTTTATATCTAACGCTCGGCTTCAGCGAGCGCCTTTGGCGTCCGCTGAAAGCCGTTGTTATGTTAGAGAATTTTCAATATTATCCAATGCGACATCGGGTGGATATAAATCCAGAACCAACTCTAAGCCAAGGCGTGATAGCCGAGCAAGCATCTCAGGCGACAAACTAAAGCCACCTTGGCCATTACCTGAGGAAAAACCGCAAAACAAACAAAGATCGGCGTTTCCTTGGAGACGCTTTAGATTTTCCAACTTTTGTTCCAATGGGGTTATGATTTCGTCGATGTGTTTTTCCATTGGTTCGGTGCTATCAGACATTGATTGTATAGAATAATAGTGCTGTTTTCTTAAAGCAGCGCCAGATCTTGAAGAAATTGGATCTCCGATTTTATGCGAGCGTGTTGGTGGCCAACCAATGATTCTTTCAATCATATCTGGCGATAGGCTATCAGAGATTGCAACAAATGCAGCACTTGACCATTTCTCATCTTCGTCCATATGCAATAACTTTCCTGTTCAAAAATATAACAATTCTTTAACGACTTATCCCTTTACTGGTTGGTGTTGTTTCTTACCGCTTAGATGTCTCGATTTTTGCCCTGATTTTTTAATATTATATCCCTGTCTTGTATAAAATGGTATCCATTTGCTCTGTAATATCACTTATACGGAACGTCGTATATCAAGGATTTTCTGTTTATTTCCTGCCTTAAATCCCGGCGGATAGGCACGCCTCAGGCTCCGGCACGCCTGAAAACAGCAAAGGACCCGTGACATATTGAATTAACGAGTCCTTAAAAATATTGGTGGAGGAGCGGGGAAAGCGTCGCCACCACAGCAGCATTTAGAAAAGCGACGATTCCCTCGCACCGACGCAGATATGACGAAAAAGACCGACAGGAGTGTATTTCTGTCGGTCTTTGAGGAATAGATGCCCGGTTGCCATGTGGCAAGCGGACCACTTGAATTTTGCTCAAATGGTGGAGGTGCGGGGATACGGGCAACGCCTTGCTCGGACTTTGTTTATTTTCAATGCTTTACATAAAATAACGACGAGAATTGCCCCTAGCGGCGTTTCCACCTGTTACACAACTTTATCACCCGTTACACAACGTTTTCACTTTCGATGGGCATTGTTTGGGCACTAAAATATTTACGACAGCAATCTCCTTCTGCGTTTCAAAACCACCCCGGCCAATCCAAAACCCAACAATGATAATGTGGCAGGTTCGGGAACTGTATATGTTATTTCTTCTCCCGGCAGATCACTGATATATGCCCAGGTTGGAAACGGGCCAACTTCTTCTCCGGTAAGACCAATCAGACTATATGGCTTTAGAAAAACATCCGTAGAGTAATAAATATCGGGAGAAAAATCCAAAGGATCACTAAAGAATACCCATCCGGTTGACATTACAGAGGAACCGGGAAAAAGCTCAAAGGACGAGTCCACCCCTCCTGATGAATACCTCAAAATATTTGTTGTTTCGTAGGGTAATGGATATGGGCTATCCCATGTTAATTTAAACTGCAGACCTGTTGGGGCCCATTGTGAATCACCTCCCTGCATGGGGTTTGGCCAATCATACCCTGCATCAGAATACCCCTGGGCCAAATAGGGCAGGACATCTGTCGTGGTAAAGATATTAAAATAGATTCCCTCTGCGTCATATGACATGCCTTCATTGGCTTCTAATTTATTCATATATGTTCCATTGGAAGTAATAGTCGTGAATTGATTAGGGCCACTTTGGAAACTATCACTTATCAATGCGGAAGATGTTTTTGTGATTAAACACCCGATTAAAGTTACGAAACAAACAAAAAAAACTCTTTTCATAATCCCTCCACTTTTTTATCACGTTTTCATTACTTAATTTAAAAGGAATATAAAACAAAAAGCCTTAGGGGTGCCCCACTGGCACCATTTCGGCAACAAAAAATTTTATATAAGATAATGAATTTTAATACTTTATTAAGATCCCGTCAATATGACGTACGTGGACAAACCAGGGCAGGCTTATATTTCAAGGAGGGGTTGATGTGGGATGCCTTTTCGAATCTTTCGATTAATCCATCTGTCAATAGAGCCGGGATGGAATCGCACGAGGGTCCCGATCTTCATATGGGGGATTTGGCCGGTGTGCACCAACTTATAAATGAGTGATTTGCTCACCTGAATCTGATTGGCAACGTCATCACTTTTTCGTCTTCTCCGCGTGGGCACCTTTTGGGCACAACTGCCTTAAGGAAATAGTAGTACTTCTGTAAACTGCTGTCAATTCATATATTTACAACACTAAATTCAGATGGTGGAGGTGCGGGGAATCGAACCCCGGTCCTTCAGTTGCTTCCCATAAGCCTCTACATGCGTAGTTTGTCTTTAAGTGTCACCTGAAACCACCCGGCAAACAGGGCTGTTTCAGGCCATCCTCCTTAAACTTCGCCGCCGCCCCGAAGGCGCTGGCCGCGGCTAGCCTGCTGAATGTCCTCTTATAAACCCACAGGCCTGGCTTACAAGAGGGCCTTGTTTATTTAATTAAACAAGGGCTGGTTGGGCTTCGGCTAAAATAGCCTCTGCCTCTGCAACAACACTGTATGTGCCGTTTGTTTGATGCCCGGATGATTAACGAGGCCAACCTGGCGTCCTCGGCATGCCACCTATGGTCTCTCAACTCAAGTCGAGACCAATCACCCCCATATAAAATCTTTCCGGCAAAAAGCTATTCAAATTATATACCCAAACGCGCCCAACTGCAACTCTCTCTGCCCCGCCGCCCTAACCGCTATCTGCGTTTCACCACCCGCAACGACTGCCTTAAAGACCGCTCAATATCGCGCTTCTTCATCGACTCCCGTTTATCATACAATTTCTTCCCGGTGCCCAGCGCGAGTTCAATTTTAACTAGGCCGCGATTATTCAAATAAATCTTTGTCGGCACCAGAACCTTGCCCCGCTCGGCCACCTCGGAAACGATCTTGCGGATCTCCCGCTTGTGCATAAGCAGTTTTCTCGCCCGGTCCGGGTCTTCATTCATGTAACTGGCTTCCTTGTAAGGATTGATGTGCAGGTTGTATAAAAGCACCTCCCCGTCTTCGATCTTGGCGAAACTGTCTTTGAAATTCACGAGCCCCGCGCGCACAGACTTCACTTCCCCGCCTTTAAGCTCAATCCCGCATTCCCAGTTCTGGCTTAAAAAATAATTATGATACGCCTTTTTATTCGTGGCCACCGGTTTAGACATGATCAATAGGAATTCGTAATAAAATTATAAACGGTTAACACAACAGGAATCGTCAAAACGCTGATCAGGGAATCCCAGAAAATCCCCTGGTTGATGAGTTCCGAATCGACTTTATAATAACGGATCATCATCGACAGGGACACCGCGCTGGGCACCGCGGCCTGCACCACCAGCATAAACCCGGCGACGTACGGGAGCGCCAGCGCTTTCACCGCCACCAAAGCCAGCGCCGGCAGCAGGATGAGTTTGCCGAAAATCAAATACCGCATGTCCGTCTTATCCACCGCCTGCAGATTGGTCTTGGCCAGATTGCCGCCGGTCACGATCATGGACAGCGGCAACGCGCAGTCGGAAAACATCTTCACGGGCTTGATCACTGCCGGCGGCACCCAGCGGTGCCATCCCAGCATGATCAACAGCAGGCTGGCCACGGTGGTGACAAACGGCGGGTTCAGCAGCCGTCCCCAGTAAATGGTTTTGTCTTTATGGCTGGTCAGAAGCCACACCCCCATGGACCAGACCGCGAAGTCAAAGCCCATGATCATCAAAAAAATCGTGACGGTCAGGGACTCCGCCCGCTGGCCATCGAACAAAGACGCCACCAGCATAAGCGGGACATACCCGTAATTCGCGAACGCCATCAGCGCGGTGAAATGGTTCCGGTTCCGGCATCCCTTGTTAAACACCAAAAGCGCGCGGCTCACGGCAACGCCCGACAGCACAATGCCGACGCTCAAAAGCGGGTACCCCCACCAGTACGTGTAATCGCTGAAATGAAAATGCTGCGTCAGGTGATAAAAAATCATCTGCGGCAGGAACACCTTCACCAGCAGATTGGACAGCATGTCCAGCCCCGGCTCATCCAGCAGGGATGTTTTAACCAGGGCAAACCCCACCCCGGCCATCAAAAGGATCTGGATCGTCGCGACCAGCGTCGCCTGAGATGTTTCTAATAACATGGTAAAGGATTATAACAAGTCCGGCCTGAATGAGCAAAAGATTATTACGGCGGGTTCCCGGGGACTCAAACGCCAAAACGGAGAAAGCCCGGCGTCAGCCCGGAGGCCTGCGGGGCGGCTTGTAAATATGCGTAGCCGGCCCGAAAAAAGTTTCCGCCGCTTCCATAACGGTTTCAGACAGGGTGGGATGAGGATGAATGCTCGCTTTCAGGTCCGCGGCGGCCGCGCCCATTTCAATCGCTAAAACCCCTTCCGCAATCATCTCCCCCGCGCCCACGCCCGCGATGGCCATCCCCAGAAGGCGGCCGGTTTTATCATCGGCGATCAGCTTCGTCAACCCGTCTGTCCGGTTCAGCGTGACCGCCCGCCCGGAAGCAGCCCAGGGGAATTTCAGGACTCTGACCGGCAAGCCCTGCTCAACGGCCTGGCTTTCGGTGATGCCGCACCAGGCGATCTCCGGGTCGGTGAAAACAACGGCGGGAATGGCTTTGGGCGGTAAACCCGCCGGCTGCCCGGCAACCGCCCCGGCCGCGGCCCGGCCTTCATGCGAGGCTTTGTGGGCCAGCATAGGGTTGCCGGCCATGTCGCCGATCGCGTAAATAGCCGGGTCATGCGTCTGCCCGGCGGCTTTGACAGCGACAAAGCCCCTGTCGGTGAGCTGAACCTGCGTGTGTTCCAGCCCCAGGCCGGAAGCGTCCGGCTTGCGGCCGATGGCAATCAGGACCTTGTCATAAAATTCAGAGGACGCCTGCCCCTCCCTGTCTTCAAACAACACCTCAACCGCCTCACCCGTATCTTTTAGCCCGCTGACTCTGGTGTTCAGTTTGATAGCTTCAAATTGGGACATCAGTCTTTTCTTAAGCAGAGCGCTTAAATCCGCGTCCACCCCCGGAAGAAGCCCGGCCGTCATTTCCACCACGGACACGGCGCTTCCCAACTGGGCGTAAACCGTGCCTAATTCAAGCCCGATATACCCGCCGCCGATCACTAAAAATTTTTTGGGGATGTCCGGCAAGGCCAAAGCGGACGTGGAATCCAGAATCCTCGGGGATGCCGGAGCAAAAGGAAGCGTGATGGGCACGGACCCGGTCGCGATGATCGCGCGTTCAAATTCTATAGTTATTGCGGAGCCGTCCACGGCCGCCACGGTCACAGACCGCGAACTTAAAAAGGAAGCGCGCCCCTGGATAAAACGGACTTTCCTTTGCTTGGACAACTGCCCCAGGCCGCCGGTTAATTTGGAAACGACTTTGTCTTTCCACTGCCGGACACCCTCAAGATCCACGCGGGGTTCTCCAAATTCGACGCCGAACTCTTTCGCTTCTTTTGTTTCGGAAATAATACGGGCCACGTGCAGAAGGGTTTTGGACGGGATACAGCCCCGGTACAGGCAGACGCCTCCGGGATTCTTTTCAGGATCAACACAGGTGACTTCAACCCCCAGGTCAGCGGCGTGAAAGGCGGCCGCGTAGCCTCCTGGCCCGGCGCCGATAACTAGGAGTTGAGTTTTTAATAATTCCATGTCCGGCCCCGTTTTCAGCAAAAAGGGGCCTGGTAAGCCCCTGGATATTATTAGTGCCGAAGGTGGGACTCGAACCCACATGGCCGGGGGCCACACGCCCCTGAAACGTGCGCGTCTACCAATTTCGCCACTTCGGCAAAAATTTTCTGTCTCAATTTAAGGTCTTTTTGCCTCGCGGCGGAACCGAGCCTCCCCTGGAATAAAAACTGCGGCTGGCTCGTTTGCACCACTTCTGGCAAAAATTTTCCGCGTAAAATCCGGTGAATCGTAGCTCAAAGTATAGCGGTTCACAGAGATTCTGTCAATAGCCCCAATCAATTTATATCTCGAGAGAGCCCCGCTGGTCTGGCGGTGTGAATTAGAACCCGATTCCTCGATTCTGATCCGGAAAACGGGTTCGCTTGAACGCCGGCGGGCCAGCAGGGGCTCAAAAATATCAAGGAGGAAATCTGTTTATTCCCTACATGTCCCCTTCTCGTGCCTGGCACCTGTCTCCGGCAAATCTGGACCCGCGGCTCTCCCACCCCTGAGTGTAATAATATTGGGCAAGGGCCAAATACGGTTGATAGTTATACGGGAACGTTTCTTTCCACTTTAAAAGCAACCGCTCATAATCAGGATCGGCTCCCGCAAACATTTTAAGGAAGCCATTAATCAAAAATTCATCGGCTGGATCGGCTTCGAACGCGGACTGATATTTGTCCATCATGACGCTCAAGGCCCCAAACCGTTCATTTTTAAACAAGGTCCTGATCTCTTCCATTTGCTCAATAGTAAGGGACTTGACCGGCTCTTTAACCACGGGGAGGTGTTCCGCGTTCATGGTGGGCCTGAACAATTTATGCGGGGCAGCGTGATCGGCAACATTAGACAGGATGGCAAAACTTATGGACTGGGCAGCGGCAAGCCATAGCAGGATGAAAAGTAAACCGCGGATTATACAATACAGATTGGAAGGATTCTTGTGTTTCACTGCTGCGGGCCTCTTCTGTTCCCGAAGTTAATAGAAAATATTGACGCCTGCCAAAAGTCAGGCGAGCGGCAACTGCCCTCAAGGGCAGGGACAATGCTCCTCCTTTTTAGAGGGGGGGTGGGTATTTCAATATCTCTAGAGAGCCCCGCTGGTCTGATGGCGTGAATTAGAACCCGATTCCTCAATTCTGATCCGGGGAACGGGTTCGCCTGAACGCCGGCGTGCCAGCAGGGGCTCAAAAATACAAAAGGGAAAAATCTTTTTATTTCCTACTTGTCCCCTTCTCGTGCCTAGCACCTTTTCCTTTTCTTAAAATCACATTTCGTCCTTCTACTATAAATCATCATAAGTTTTTCTAATCTTTACATCAATCAACTTATTTTCATCATCAAATCCCCAAAATGCTTCAACATTCACATATCCCCCTATATAGCGACCAACTGTTGCCTCCATAAAAGAACTTCCGCTCACATAAGGATAATTTTTTTCATCCCTTTCTTTAAATGTTCCATTCCATTCTTGAGTTATCTTCCACCTTTTTTTAAAAATAAATGTTCGGACTTCTTCGATAGAAGTCCCTAAGGGGGTCTTTTTCAAAACACTTTTACGTATACCCTCTTCGGTTATAAATAAGGGATTCATCACCAAAATAATTATGAGCAGTAAAATTAAACTTGTGACAATTTTAATATTTCTATTCATTTTACCGATCCATAAAATATTCCCCAGGTATGGGCCTATCTATCCCCGGTAAAACACCCCACAATCCTGGTAAAATTCCTCCAGTATATTGAATCAATCCAGCCACATATGAATTAGAATTGTAATAATCTTTAGGAAACGTTTGATATTTTAAATTATCTTGATAATTTTTATCTGCTTCTAAAAGATTCTTAATATAAGAATCCTCATCAACTCCGCAAGGTAAAGTAACTTCACCTTGTCTAATGTTATTCTCCGCTCTATCATAAGATCTATTTAGATCGCTAACAAGGCTACCAAAACCACCGGGTATGCTTGGGGCAGCGCCAAGTGTCAGATACAATTTTCCATTTGAATGTTTTATAAATCTATCATCATT
>JAGOJP010000077.1 GCA_017995055.1 Candidatus Omnitrophota bacterium | reverse complement strand
TGGTAACGTTTTTAACGTCTTGCAACCGTTGTCCCGCGCCCTGGTATCCCTGCGGATCGGTCTGGGCTTGGTTCTGTTGCTGCCCGCATCCCCAAACAAAAACCCCGAAACTCACCAACAACACAAACATGATATTTTTCATAGAATCATCTCCTTTTTGACATCCCTTATATTATTAAAAGAGTAAAAAATATTTTATCCCTCTTTCTATCATAAGTCCATCTAATATTTCTTCCGAACGCCATCTGACCTGCCCCAATTTTAAAAAAATTCCCGCAGGGAGGCAAAACTATATCGGCGAATTATCGCGTAACCGTTTGCGACGTGGGGATATAAAAAATCCCCCGAATAACAACGTTGCTCGGGGGATTCCTTATCTCCCATCACCCAACGACGGGAACTTAAATGGCGGGCCCGACGAGATTTGAACTCGCGATCTTCTGATCGACAGTCAGATATGTTAACCAAGCTACACCACGGGCCCAAAATCTTTCTGGGAAACTATAAGTGTATTATGTAAACACTCTTTTGTAAAGAAAAAATTTTGGTGGGCGATGAAGGACTTGAACCCTCGACCTCCCGGATGTAAGCCGGACGCTCTAACCAGCTGAGCTAATCGCCCAGGAACATTTCATGGTTAAAATCTCAACCCGCCACCTTGCGCAGGACAATCAAAGTAAAAACCATCACAAAAATCGCTACCGATTCGATGATCCCCAGGGCGATCAGATAATTACCGAATCCCTTTTCGCTCTCCCCCAAGGCATCGGCCGCAGCAGCCCCGATCTTCCCCTGAAACATGGCGCTGGTGCCGATGGCCACGCCGGAAAAAATGCCTAGGAACCACACCAAAAAACCTTTATCGGTCAAGGGCTGCATCTGGGTCATTAAAATCATTCCGTAAAAAGTTTGCGTAATCGGCGCGCTGATACAGACCAAAAGCGAAGCCATGGATACAGGTTTGTTCCGCAGATACCCTTTCTTCCAGGCGCCGACAGCCGCCTGACCGGAATACCCGATCCCCACGGCCGAACCGGTCGCGGACAACCCCAAAACGGCGCCCAAAGCCAAATCTTTAAACTGCATGAGTATTCCAGCGTCCATAAATTTTTCTCCTTTTTATATGAATCTTTGGTTAACTTTCCGTTCGCCTTAATGGACTGTATTTACCGCCGCTCCATTCGATGCCTAAATGAGACGAGAACTCAAAAATATTCAACCGAAGCCCGTGCACTAAAACCGCGATGATACTAAGCGTCATATTCAGCACATGCATCACGACCAAAACAACCGCCGAGATTAACCCGGCAATAAAATTTGAGGACGTAAACGGCGAAAACATCTGGTTAAAAGAATCTGCCAATAAAAGGCCGGCCATGCCAACGGCGAAAAGACGGATATACGAAAGGAGGTCAACGAACATGCTCATGACCGTCAGGAAAAGGTCGCCGAGCCCCAAGCCGACGCGTTTTAAAAAATTCTTCTCTGGCTGATTGAACAGAACGACCATCACCGGGCCGAGATAAAAAAGATACCTAACAAAACCTGGCAGCGGCCGGTTGAACAGCATGTTGCCCGCCAGGAAATATGACCCCCACAACAAAGACAGCCAGCCAATTTCCGACCAGGCCGTCAGCGCAGGCCATTTGCGTATCCCGCGCCACACATGGGCGATCGTCAAATGCGTAATCCCGATCATAAAACACACCCGCTGCATATTGATATCATTCGTCACCCACGGCCATAACGGCCGGACAAATTTCCCGAACAATGTCTGCCCAAAAAACGTTCC
This sequence comes from Candidatus Omnitrophota bacterium, assembly GCA_017995055.1. GTDB lineage: Bacteria > Omnitrophota > Gorgyraeia > Zapsychrales > JANLHA01 > JAGOJP01. Next base: position 8,654 of record JAGOJP010000077.1, on the reverse strand, counting down.
GGTCAATGCCCCCCAGATCACGGTACAAACACTTAAAATGATCATCAATTCAAACGGCGTCTGGTCCGCTTGGGGGCCGGCTTTCTTTCTCGCCCAAAGCGTCAATCCCAGGAAGGTCAACCCATACCCCGCGTCGCCGATGAGAATCCCAAAGAATACCGAAAAAAACAATAAAAAACACAGGCTGACATCCGCCTCACGGTAGCCGGGTATAATGTTCATAAAATCAAACAGCGGGTTGACCAGCCGCACCCACGCCGGATTGCGCAGCAGGGTGGGGACCTGGTCCCCATCTCCCGGGTCTTCAAAGGACAGCCCCCAGACCCCCTCCTTCGCCACCGCTTCCAGTTGTCCGATCCTGTCCGCCGGGCAAAATCCTTTCACATAACTGATCTGCGCCTCGCTCGCGCTGCCTTCTTTCACGCTTTGAAACGTATGCTGTTCATTTTTCCGCGCGAGGAGCTTTTGAAAATAATCCAAATATTTGCTGTCATCCAAAAGCTTCTGATGCGATTCTTCCATCCGCTTACGCAACCTTTGTTGTTCCTCTTTAAGCTGGCTTAACCGTTGATATGGAAGCGGCAATATTTTATAAGGGATTTCGCCGTCTTTGTATGACAACGCCAGGCACCGGGCGACCCCGCGTCTCGTAAAAATCCGCTCCAGGATAATCCCTTCGGGCGCGGCCGGGATTTCTTTCTCCGGAACTTCGACCAGTTCCACTTTTATACCCTTGTCGCGAAGAAGTGCGATATCCTCCAGGCTGAAATCACCCCACGGTTCCCATTCGACGATCTGCACCTGGCGTCTGGCGACGCCCTCTTTGTCTCCGTCTCTCAAGGCGGCCAGCCCCAAAATAACGTCGGCCGTTTCTTCCCAATCCGCGGCCGGAACCTGGGCAGGATTCTTGTGTTCATGCGTCAGGTAAAGGATCACCTGCTCTAAGAGTTTGATTTCTTCTTTGAGTTTGTTCAAATCCTCGCCGGCGGGCGGCCGTATGTGCTCGACGTGCAGCACGCCCATGTCCCTTAAGCGGAGCAAGGCAGGCTCCAGATCTTTGTCCTGGACAAGGAGAAATACTTTTTTCATCGGCACGATCATGCTGTTTCCTTAAAATTTCTACGCCACGGCCTCAACCTGGGCCATGATTTCAATTTTCTTCTTAGCGACCTTGCTGATCCCTACGGCGTTTGCCTGCTGGTCGCCGAGGTAAATCCGGATCACCCGGATATTCTCCAGGCATTCCGGGATCTTCACTTTTTCAAACAAATTCACCCGCTGGGTCGTCACGCGCAATTCTCTTTGCAGGATCTTAATCTGTTGCCGGATGACCGCGGCTTCCACCAAATCACGGACGAACCGCCGCATCGCCGCTAACCCCTGGTCAACCCAGAACGGCGTCAGGTACAAATCATAATCCGCAGCTTTAAAGCGGATATCCTGAAACACCGGCACATCCGCTCCGGCGATGTTAAGCGCTTCGATGATGACATCCTCCGGGTCAGGGATGAGCCACGCCTTAAAATCCAGACTTTGCAACATCGGATCCGCCAAAAGCCCGACCCAACGGGTTATCGCCTGCCGTTGTTCGGATAAAAACGCTTCTTTGTCCTGCAGCGCCCGGCGGGCTTCCAGTATTTTCATCTGCAACTGCTGCTTCTTAAGCTGCAGGGTCGGCAAATAATGCTGAAACTGCTTGAGACTGTCGCGCTGGCGTTTTAACTCGCCTTTTGTGAGCTTGATTTTCCCCATATATCAAATGCCTTAAAATCGCCGCCGGAGTTTTCGTCTCGGTCAGATTAAGACGCCGACACCGCCGCGGGTTTGGGCCAAAACTTCTTTAACAACGATTCTTTGATGCCGGTTTCCGCCGGCGCAAAGATATCCGCCAAAATGCGCCACCCCAAATCCAGCGCTTCCTCCAGAGGGATATTCACGCTTAAGTCCATTAATTCCCTTTCAAAGCGCTGTCCATATTTTAAAAGCTTTTCGTCCCAGGGGCTCATTTCAAAGCCCATCGACTTTTTCTCGAGGGTCGCACGGTAATCGGCGAACAACTGGATCATCCGGTCCATGATCGTGCGGTGGTCGTCGCGCGTGCGGCCATTGACCTGCTGCTTCAGGCGGCTCAAACTGCCAAAAGGTTCAATGCGGCCGTTTTTCAGATAAAACTGCCCTTCGGTGATATAGCCGGTATTATCCGGCACCGGGTGGGTCACGTCATCTCCCGGCATGGTCGTGACGGCCAAAACGGTGATCGATCCGGCGGTATCAAAGTCCACGGCTTTTTCATACCGGGCCGCCAGCTGGCTGTACAAATCGCCCGGATACCCGCGGTTGGACGGTATCTGCTCCATGGTGATCGAAACTTCTTTTAACGCGTCGGCGAAATTGGTCATATCCGTCAAAAGGACCAGAACCCGTTTCCCGGCCAAGGCGAACTGCTCGGCCACCGCCAGACTCATGTCCGGCACCAGAAGGCATTCCACCGTCGGGTCAGCGGCTGTGTGAATAAACATCACCGAGCGGGACAGCGACCCGTGCGCCCCCAGCGTTTCCTGAAAGAAAAGGAAATCATCATATTTCAGCCCCATACCGCCGAGCACGATCAAGTCGACTTCCGCCTGCAGGGCGATCCGCGCCAAAAGCGGGTTATACGGCTCCCCGGCGACGGAAAAAATCGGCAGTTTCTGCGATTCAACCAAACTGTTAAAAATATCAATCATCGGAATACCGGTGCGGATCATGTTGCGCGGCACGATGCGCTTGGACGGGTTGACCGAAGGCCCCCCGATATTAATCATGTTCTCATCCAGAGAAGGGCCTCCGTCACGCGGCTCGCCGCTGCCGTTAAAGATACGGCCCAGGAGATTGTCTGAAAAGGACACCCTCATGGGGTGTTTCAAAAACCGCACTTTATCGTCCGTCGAAAGCCCGCGGCTGCCGGCCAGCACCTGCAGCGACACTTTATTGCCGTCCAGCCGGATCACCTGGGCCAGCGACATCCCCATGCGCGTCTGGATTTCAGCGAGCTCCCGGTAGGCCACGCCCTCGGCTTCCACGGTTATGACATCGCCTGCGATCTGCAGGATCTGACTATAAACCTTTTGCATCGCGCTATCCCTCAATTCTTTTCTGCCGCCGGAACACGCTCGTCTCCGGACAGTTGGCGTTTGATTCCGGCTTCGATCCGTTTGAACTCATCACCTTGAAACGCCGTTGAATTCCAGTTGATAAATTTTTGTCTTAAATCCTGGAAAAAACGCCGGGCTTCGGTTTTATCCGAAAACTCAAACCGCTGGTCCAGGATGCCTTCAATGACCGCAAACACATACGCCTGCCGCTCGGCGGATGTCGCCTCATCCTGCGGGTCGAACGCATTCTGCTGCAGGTAAACCGCGTCGAGGAACTCCCCTTTCAGGTAATCCACGAACTCTGCAATCGTGGTCCCTTCTTCACCGATGACCTTCATCATCTGGGACACATTGTTCGCCTTGCGCAGGATAGCGACGCCTTTCTGGACTTTTTCCCCGTCGATAAAACTCTCATATTTGCTCCAGCTGTCCAGCGGGTCGATGGCCGGGTAACGCCGGGCATTGGCGCGGTCGCGGGACAATCCGTGAAACGCGCCCACCACCTTCAAAGTCGCCTGGGTGACCGGTTCTTCAAAATTTCCGCCGGCCGGAGACACGGCCCCGCCGATGGTGACCGAGCCCCGGCCCCCATTGTGTAGTTGCACCAAGCCGGCCCGTTCATAAAAAGAGGCGATGCGGGTCTCAAGATACGCCGGGAAGGCTTCTTCGCCGGGGATTTCCTCAAGCCGCCCTGACATTTCCCGCATGGCCTGGGCCCAGCGTGACGTCGAGTCAGCCAAAAGCAGGACATTCAAGCCCATCTGCCGGTAATATTCCGCGATAGTCACGGCGGTATACACGCTGGACTCCCGGGCGGCCACGGGCATGGAACTCGTGTTGCATATAATAACGGTCCGGTCCATCAGGGTCTGGCCGGTTTTGGGGTCTTTCAGTTCCGGGAACTCTTTGAGAAGCTCCACCACTTCCCCGGCCCGTTCCCCGCAGGCGGCGACCACCACGATATCCACGTCCGCGTGCCGGCTGATCAAATGCTGTAAAACGGTCTTGCCGGCGCCGAACGGCCCCGGAGTGCAGAACGTACCGCCGACCGCGACCGGAACCAGCGTATCAATAATCCGGATCTGCGTCACCAGCGGCTGGGTGGGTTTGATTTTCTTCGCATAGGCGGTAATCGGCACTTTCACCGGCCAGAGCTGTTTCATGGTGACCGGATAGGATTTCCCCTGGCTATCTTTGACCCGGGCAATGGTGTCTTTCATCTTATAAACGCCCTTCCCAACGATCTCGGTCACGTCCAGTACGCCGGGCAGATTAAACGGAACCATGATCCAGTGCTGAAAAATCTTTTCCGGAACGGTCCCGAGCTTCTCCCCGGCCAGCACTTTGTCTCCGACTTTAACCGCGGGCGTGAATTCCCAACGCTGCTCATTGTCCAAAACATTGAGGTAAGCGCCACGCTTGAGGAAAAAACCGAACTGCTTCGCTAAATCCGGCAGCGGATTCTGCAACCCGTCGTAAACCTGGGTCAGGAGGCCCGGGCCTAATTCCACGCTCAACAGTTCGCCGCTGAACTCAACCGTGTCGTGAACGCGGATATCCTGGGTGTCTTCGAACACCTGCATATCCACCCGTTTGCCTTTAACCCGAATCACCTCGGCTTTAAGCCGTTCTCCCCCCACAATCACATAGGCCACCTCATTCTGCATCACGCGGTCGCTGAAAGCCACCGCGACCATATTCCCGTTCACTCCTATGACCTGCCCGGTTCTGGGTCCGCTCACGCTATTTTCCTCCGTTTCTTAAAACAGGACTGCCAAGCGCATTCCCCGCTCAAGATGGGAAGTCCGCTTGTGCTGACGTAGATTCACCTCAACCGGGACACGGTTGAGCAATATTCGTTAAAAGTATGTTCGCCATGCACCGAATCAATGCGTTCCAGCCGCTTGAGGATTTGCAGCTGAAGCGCGTAGACAATCAAAAAATCAAGATTAAAAAATTGGCCCCGCCCTAGCTCTTCGAGTTTAGCCCAGCGCAGCCGGTCGATGATTTTCTCTCCTTCCAGCGGGTCGGCAGCCTTCTGCGCCTGCGATACGGCCTCAATGATCGCGGCGTCCACGCCACGCTCCCCGCGGATATAGGGCGTTGGGTCTTTTTTGAACTGGGCGGCCCTTGCCATCACCCACTCATTACGCATGGCCTGCATGAACGCCTGCCATTCGGTTATCACCCGATGCCCGCCGCCCGACATCACGTCCCCGGACTCCACGGCCAAGGCCCGCTCAATCAGCGCGTAACGTTCCGCCGGGAGCAGCCGTGCGGCCGCTTCTAAAAAAGCATCCAAGCTGATCTCACAAGAAACCCCGTATTCCAGATAGGGCAAACTGGCCGCGAAATAATAGTACATAAATCCCTGTCTATTTTGTTAATGCTTCTTTCAAGATTTGAGCGACATGCTCGTTCAAGTACTGGCTAAGGAATTCCGCAAGGCTCTCATCCGTAAAATCAAAACAAGATTTCCCCTGGTCAAAGCTGATCGTAAACCCGCCACGGATGTTATCCGCCGACCGCAGGACCAATGGCTGTTTCACCGCGCTCTTAAGCTTAGCCAGAAAACCATTTTCCAAGGTCTTTAAATCTCCGCCGCTTAAGGCCACCCGGATATCCCCGCCCTGCATGTTATTATTAAGGTAGGCGACGGCGATTTTCTGGATCAACCCGGCCACGACTTCGGGAGACAGGCTTTCACGCAGATCCTGCAGGACAATGCTTTCCAGGATTTTTGTTATTTCTTTCCGCAAACGCAACAGCATATCACGGGACGATTGTTTTAAAGCCGCTTCCACCACGTCTTTCGTCTTCTGACTCTCTATTTTGGCCTCCGATACAATCCGGGCGGCTTCCTTTTGGGCCTGGGCAATAATCCCCTCCGCGCGTTTATGGGCCTGGGCCTCGATATCCTGAGCCTTGGTTTCCGCCGCCTGGATGCCTTCGTTCTTTATTTTGTCGATCAATTCCTGAATGCGTTCCGTCATCTTTCTTCTCCGGTTAAAGTGAGATTAAAACAAGGGAGCCTGTGCCTTCTTATTATTCTTTCTCATACCCTAAGGAACTTAATGTATTAAAAACTGAAAGCATAAACAAGAACGTTTCCCGGTCTTGTCATGCATAGCAGAAGAGTTATAAAGACTGTATGTCTTGCAAGATTTGCTTTGCGGCCAGGCGGGGGTCGGGCGCTTGAATAATCGGCCGGCCGACAACCAGAAAATTACTTCCGCTGGCGACAGCGTCCTTAGGGGTCGCAATCCTTTTTTGGTCCTGCACATCCTCACCAACCGGACGGATCCCCGGGGTCACGATGATAAACTCCGGTCCGAATTCCCGGCGTATAAAAGGCGCCTCCTGACAGGAGGCCACCACCCCGTCACATCCGGCTTTCCTAGCATCCTCCGCTTTCTGCAAAACTTGAGGCAGTATATTATCCGTTTTTTGTTCGCTTGTCAATACCGTTACGCCCATCGCCAAAGGTTTCGGAACGTCAATTTCAAGAGCCGCTTGGGTGCCTGCTTCAACCGCCGCTTTCATCATCTCCACCCCCCCGGACGTGTGCAGCGTATACATAAAAAGCCCTTTATGCTGGGGTTTCTGCCGTTTATAAAAATTCATACTCCGTTCAATAGCAACATGGAGGCGGCATGCCGCCTCCACCGCGCGGGCCACTGTGTGCGGGATATCGTGGAATTTCAAGTCCAGGAAAACCCGCTTGCCCCGCGCTTCAATAAACCGTACCGCCACCGGCCCGCAGGACGTGAACAGCTGGCTCCCGACCTTGAAACAATCCACATAATCATCCAACTGCACCACCAGGGACCGCACCTCTTCCAGGGTGTTAACATCGAGGGCGACAATAAGGCGAGGTTTTCCCATTGTTTCTTTCATGGCACGCTCAAGCTCCCCCGGAGCCGGGCAATATCCGATATTTTATTTTTTTTCATATAGGCCTTAATGCCATTTAAGACATCCAGCGGCGCGCGCGGGTTAATAAAATTACCTGTTCCCACCGCGATCATGGACGCGCCCGCGATGATAAACTGCAAAGCGTCATCCGGAGTCATAATCCCGCCCATGGCGATCACCGGAACTTTAACCTTTTTCGCGGTCTGATACACCATGTGAAGCGCCACCGGCTTGATCGCCGGACCGCTTAACCCGCCGCTCACGTTGCCAAGCACCGGCCGGCGGGTGCGCGTGTTGATCAGCATGCCGGCCAGGGTGTTAATCAGGCTTAATCCGTCAGCACCGGCGTCTGCCGCGGCCGCGGCGATCACAGTAATATCCGTCACATTAGGAGAAAGCTTGGCAATCACAGGATACCGGGAGATCTTTTTAACCTTTCGCACCACCGAGGACGTCGCGTCCGGATCTTGCGCCACCAGTGATTTTTTCTGCAGGTTGGGGCAGGACAGGTTCAACTCCAAAGCGCTGATCCCTGGGGCCGCGTTCAGTTTTTCCGTGATTTCTAAAAACTGCTCATCCGAATGCCCTAAAATACTGACAATAAGGGGCACGGCAATCTTATTTAAGGCCGGGAGGTCGTTTTCAATAAAAACATCCACGCCAGGATTCTCAATTCCGATCGCGTTGAGCATCCCAGCGGGCGTTTCCGCGATCCGGGGAGGAGGATTCCCTGTCTGCGGCAGGAGAGTCACGGTCTTGGGAATCAACGCTCCAAGCTGTTTGACTTCCTGCATGTCATAATATTTCTTCGCATGGCCGAACGTGCCCGAGGCCACCGTGACCGGGTTAGGAAAAACAGCGTCACCGATTGTAACGGAAAGGTTCATAAAGTTCTATCGTCCTATCCAAAATCCTAACAATTAGGTATTCAGGGTCTTCCGCCAAAATACCCCGTGGCTCACCAAGAGTTGCCAGGGGCCGGGCAAGTGAATTAGACGCCGATTCGTTCTTCCCGGCGCAGGGAATCGGCGTCGCTTGAACGCCGCCGGCTCCTGGCAACTCTTACTTGACCAACATCATCCGAAAGCCCAGGATGATCAATAAAATTCCAAACGCCCTTTTCAGCGCCATATCGCCCACACCCTGAACCAGATAAGCGCCGGCATAGGCGCCGAGCGAAAAAGCCAACGCGATGATCAGGGCCATCTTGACTTTAATATATCCATACTGGTAGTACTTCATCACCGCAAAAATAAATACTGGCGGCAGAAGTACGGCCAACGCCGTGCCCTGGGCCTGATGCTGCGACATCCCGAACATCAGCACAAAAATAGGAATCAGGATGGTCGCTCCGCCGATCCCGAAAAATCCGCTAAAAACGCCGGCGACAAGCCCGATTACAATGTAGGAAAAATATGTCATATTCCTGTACCCCGGGCCGGATTCCTTCCCTAAAAACAAAGCTCGTGCACGTCAAATACCGGGCCGTCATAACACACCGTCTTATACCCGGAACGCGTTGGGATAGAGCAGCCCAGGCAGGCACCCAGCCCGCACGCCATCACCTCTTCGCATGATACCTGCCCCGAGAGGTAGTGCTTTTTC
>JAGOJP010000076.1 GCA_017995055.1 Candidatus Omnitrophota bacterium | reverse complement strand
CTCCAGAGCGGCCATCCCCTCTTTTTGCGCTTCGATAACCTTGGCGAACACTTTTTTGAGTTCCCCCGGGAACATGATATCCTTTATCCCGATAAGCTGAAGCTTGAGCCCCAGCTCTTCCGCCTGGCCGGCCGTTATTTCCATGAGCTTTTGGCCCAGCCGCGGACGCTGCTCCAGGATCTCATCCATCTTCATAGAGCCGATGATCTCCCGGATCGCCAGTTGAACGACCGCATAAAAAGCGTCCGTATAGTTTTCAATCTTATGAACGGCAAGGTCGGGATCGGCGACTTCGTAACGCGCGGCAACACTGACTTTCAAAGTCACACTGTCCGCGCTTAACACCTCCTGGCCGGGAACGGAAATAAATTTGGGCCGCACGTCTATTTTCTTCACGGTGGTGCCGGGAAAAAACAACCAGTACCGGCCGGCGTTCAAGACCCCCTTAAATCTGCCTTTACGATATTTCAGCCCCCGTTCAAATTCATAAATAGTAATGGAATACCGCGATATGATGTACAAAATCCCCATCCACGCAATAATAATCCCTCCCATGACAGAAAAAAACTGCATCGGCGCCGTCTCCTTTCTCAAAATGGTTCCGGCTTAAGGAAACCGCAGGATCACGGCGGAGGCTTTTCACCTGCAAGACCGCTGTCCTGAACAACGGCTTCCTTAAGACGGAACTTGGGGAGTTGAACCCCGGTTTGACCGCAATGGGAAGGCGATTTGCGAAATGATCTGGCCGATGCCAGGTCATCGCACGGCCGGTTCCCATAATATCTCTCCTGTTAAACATCCGCCCAAAACACGATCTTTTCAACCATCCCGGCCACAGCGCCGGGGCAAAGCAAGGGGACATTATGCCCGCAAGCCACTTCGGAAAAAAGCCGTCCTTCCCCCTGAAGGGACAACGCCTGAACGTCCTGTTTCCGGTTCTTATAAATCCCGTCTTGGGCGAAAAGGAACCCCGACGGAACCCGCACCTTGGAGTAAACATCAAGGGACGGGAAAATCGGCTTCCCGGGATCCGGCCGCCCGGTGATCCTTATTTCTTCCATGGTCGGCCGGCGAAGCCAACGGTCCCCGTCAGGGAAAAATGACCGGCGGGTGAGTTTCGCCAGGCTATCCGGGGGCACGCCTTTGTTCAGCCAATCCTGGTCCGCGGCCGCGCACACGTCACGGACATAACGTTCCACCGATTCCCGCTCCGCCTGCCACCCGTAACGGAACATGTCCCATAGCTGTTGTTCGGGGATATCCCACGCGTGCGCGCCTTCCGGGGTTTCACGGCCATCTAAGACAAAACCATCCACGATGACCACCCCCGCGCAATCCCCGCCGGAAGCGGCAAAAGCCGTGACCGCGTATCCCCCGGCCGAATGGCCGACCAGAACCGGAGAACGCAACCCCAGCGCGGCTATAACCGCGCCGATATCCCTCCAGTATTCTTCCGCGTCTTTCGAATTCACCGGAGTCTGGCCGTGCCCCCGCATATCAAACGCCACGGCATGAAACCGCCCTTCCAGCAAAGCCGCCACGAGTCCCCAAGCCTCGAGGTTATGACCGGTACCGTGTACCAGCAAAATGTCCGGCCCCGCACCGCCGAAATCCCGCACCGCAAACCGGCCGGAAGACGCCGTGACCAATTTATCTAAAAACATAAAAGGCATTCCTCGTGATAATGGACGATCGCCTGGGTCACCTGCCCCGCCTCATTAAAAACATCACTTCAACCGCCATTTTATTCATCACGGATTTGTAGTAAACGGCTCTAGAATTCACGCCTTGTTCCGTATCAATAAGCTCGAAATGCAGTCAGGCACTTTCTAAAACGCCGCTTCCCAATACCTCCTGACCCTTTCTTGGCCTTTCAAAGACCCGGCCCCGGTGTTCAAAGCGAATTTAATCATAGAAGAAACGACTTCCACGTCATCGCTGTAATGCTTCATGATTTTATCAAGATTGTTGGAATTCCAGGAGACAATCCAATCATGAGCGAATTTCCCGGCATCCTCAAACACAGGCCCTTCGCCTTTCCGGAGGGCCGCCCTGTTTTTCAAAGGCCCGCTTCCGCTTAATTTACTATATTCTCTGTTGCAAGGGAATTAATTTATTTAGACCGGGAAACGGTGAGGGAACCGGGGGCTTCGCCCCGGCCATGGGATCGACGGGGGAAAAACGGCTGCAGGATCTGCAGCCAAACGGTTGGCCAGCCAGCCCAGCGCGTAGTTATCCATGCGCAGAGGACCCCGGGCGTTAGGGATATGTATCGATCACACCGTTTCGCGTCCTTTTCCCAACGCTTGGTTCACCTTAACGGAAACATCTTTGACCGTGAACGGTTTCTGCATAAAAATCACCCCCTCCTCCAGCACGCCCCGGGGGAGGATGACATCGGCGGTGTACCCCGACATAAACAAAATTTTCATACCCGGGTACAAAGCGCGCAGGCGGTCAGACAGCTCCCGGCCATTCATCTCCGGCATAATCACGTCGGTAATAAGCAAATCAATTTTCCCGGCATGGGCGCCGGCCAAACGCTGGGCCTCGGTGGGCGTCTTCGCCGACAGCACATGATATCCCAATTCTTCCAAAATTTTACTTCCCAGCGCCAGAATCGCCTTGTCATCCTCAACCAAAAGCACCCTTTCCCCATGACCGCGGGGGAGGTCCTCCTCCCGCATGGAACTTATCTCAACGACGGCCCCCTCTCGGCGGGGCAGATAAATCCGGAAGGTCGTTCCCCGGCCCGGCTCACTGTACACATTGATGAAGCCGTTATTCTGCTTGACGATGCCGTAAACAGTCGCCAGGCCCAGCCCAGTGCCCTTCCCCTCCCCTTTGGTTGTAAAAAACGGCTCAAAAATATTGTTAAGGGTTTCCCGATCCATGCCGCACCCGTCGTCGCTCACGGCCAACATGGTGAAATCGCCAGGGATAAAGCCTTCATGTCCCACGCAATAGTCTTCGTCAAAAGTCACGGTCCCTGTCTCGATAATGAGTTTTCCCACTCCGGCAATGGCGTCCCTCGCATTGGTACACAGATTAGCCAGAATCTGATCTAGTTGGGTCGGATCAATATAAACAGGCCACACCTCGGCACCAGGACGCCATATCAGCTCAATATCCTCGCCGATGAGCCGCTGGAGCATTTTAAGCATCGCCATCATAGACTGATTCAGATCCAGAATTTTAGGTTCCATGGGCTGCCGGCGGGCAAAGGCCAGGAGTTGGCGGGTGATGTCAACAGAACGTCGGGCAGCATTTAACACTTCGGTCAGGTTGGCATAAATCGGGTCAGCCGGGTCTGTTTTGGCCAACGCCAATTCCGTATACCCAAGAATCAAACTGAGCATATTATTGTAATCATGGGCAACACCTCCTGCCAACCGGCCTACGGATTCCATTTTTTGCGCCTGACGGTATTGCTGCTCCAGTTTACGTTTCTCAGTAATATCATGAATGATGGAGTGAAGAAATGTTTCGCCTTTAATATCAAGCACACTGCTAAACACCTCGACATCCCGGGCAGAGCCGTTGGCCAACCGGTAGCGGGACTCGTAATAAGACCATCCTTCCCGTCTGGCCTGTTCCAGCTCCGCGGCAACCTGTTCGGGCGCAAGCATATTGATATCCTGCATCCGCATCCGCAGCAATTCCGCCCTCGACCACCCATAAAACTTTTCGGCGGCTTCATTGGCTTCAATAATATTCCCGTTCTTAAGATCAATAATAAGTTTGACGGCTGTGTGTTTTTGGAAAATGTCGCGAAATTTCTTTTCGCTTTCGCTCAACCTTTCGTTGGCATCAATCAGATTTCTTGTGACCACCCTGACCTGCCGGCGCAGCAGCCAAATAAACACAACAGCTAAAAAAAGAATTCCGCTCACACTCCCCAGCAGCCAAATAAAATACGGAGGCATAACCGTCCCAGGAGGTTCTTTGACCCAGGCCTGCAAGGCTTTGTAATAAGTCGACCCGGGCTGGGACTTCATAACGAGCAAATTTTTATCAATGGCCTTGAGTAAATCCGTGTTAGAACCAGCGGCGGTGGCAAAATATAATGACACGGGGTTAAAAATAACAGGGGTCTTTTCCAGACCGTATTGCCGGTAAAAATAGTCGCCCAGAAACTGATTTGCCACAACCGCATCGGCATCTCCACGGGCTGTTGCCCCAAAAGCCTCTTCAAACGATGGCCTCTCCAGGAAGGAAACCTTTAAGCCAAATCCCTGCACCATCTGCTGCAGAAGCCCGTACTGGATTGAGCCTTTCAGCACGGCAATCCGCTGGCCGTTCAAATCGGAGATCGTGGTCATCCGTTTGCTCTTCTTGGCATAGACGACCGACCATCTGTTCACAACCACCTCGGAATGGAAATCGAGCCTTTCATCCCGTTCCGCAGAGAAAGCCACGTCCGGCATCAAATCAATACGGCCGTTCTCCAGGGACTCAAGACATTCGTTCCACTGGCAAGGGATATAAATCAACTGCCATTTTTCTTTTCGCCCGATCTCATGAAGAATGGTGGGGAAAATACCCGATGCGACTCCTGCCTCATTCGTGAATATTTTCGGTTTGTTTTCGTATAGCCCCACGCGGACTTTTCTGCCATTCAACCCGCCGGCCGGAAGTTCCCCGGAATCAGGGCTATCCCTTTGCGCCATGGCGTCCGGCAAAAACAACGGCTGCCAACAAAAACCCCCCAGTATAATAAAAATACATACTGGGGGGATTAAAAATCTCGCGATGGCGGGCACGAAAATACTGATATTTTTTTTAAATTTCATCTGCTTCAATACCCCGTAACCAGCATTTTAAAAAGGGCAGACGCTGAAAGCAGCTCTCTAGTGGCAGAACACCTTTATTGCCATTATACATATAACAGCACACAATACCATCTTTAATCATCGGATTTTTGATGACAGCCATCGGCTGGCTTAAACCAGGAAAAATCTGTCATCAATCCCTCCCGTCCCGCCTCACCAAATGAAGGAATTCGTCCGGGGTAATGTCGGTCTCATAATCGAATTGATCCGGGCTTTGTCTTTAATGATATTATATTTAGGGAACGCTCGTTTGAGCCTTTCGGGATTCAGGACATTCAAGTCGATATCCGGGAAAAACCGCTCCCGGGCCTCCCCGGCTTCCTTTTCCATCATGATAAACCCGATCATCCTGGCCCGGACAAAAGAAGAAATAAGATCAGGCAGGTTTTCCGCTATCCTGTTTTTCTCATCCCGGCGGTAAGGGAAAACCGTTGCCTGGGTCAACCGGTCTAACAGTATATTCCTTGTCTGGCTGTCAAGTTCTTCCAAACCGATAAAATAGGGCGTCATGGTCTTAAAGCCCGCGGCTGACAAGGTATTATAATAGACGGGCCAATCGCCCCGGGAATCTATCCATACCTCGCTGTTTCTGGCATCCACGGCAAAAAACATCCCGGGCGCGTCCAAGACCGCATAAGCGTCTTTTTTCAGTCTTTTGTTAACAAAGGTGTAAAATTCGTAGCTGTATAGTTTCGACAGGTCATAATTGCTGTGAGACGGGAAATCAATATAAATCGCGTCGTATGTTTTGGGGGAATCCCTGACATAAGAAAAGGCGTCGGCAATGACAATCTCAACGCGCGGGTCATGGAAAGCCCCTTCGTTGAGCCGCTGAAACACGGGATGTTCATTGGCCAGCTCTATCATTTTCCGGTCCAGTTCAACTAACGTAATCTTCTTCACCTGCGGATATTTCCTGAGTTCTCGCACCAGCAAACCGTCGCCCGCTCCCAGGACCAGGATGTCTTCCGGGACCCGCCCGTTGAGAATGACCGGGATATGCGCGAAATATTCATGATAGGCATCTTCATAATCAGAGTTGAACTGATTTTGATAATTCAGGAACAACTTATACTGGCGGGGAAAATCAGCGCCCCTTTTCCTCCGGCTGTAGAAGGAATAAAGCTCGGATTCAAACCGGTAATCTTCGTCCGCGTAACGGACGATATCAATCTTCTGGTAAGGTGAAAGAAGCCGTTCCACCGGAGGTGTCCGCGCGTTGAGGGCGGTCGGGAGGTCATATCCGTAGTAATACATCTTCAGGAAAAATTGCTGAATATCCCGCTCACAGGTGAACCCCAACGCGTAAACCACCGCGAGCAAAACGACAGCGATCCCATAAGGGGCCGGGGGCCGGTCTGCTTTCTTTAAAACAGGACAATAAATCATTCCGGCGATCAGCAAATTCAACAAAGCCGTCATGAAGCCGATGGCCAAAAGGTCAAGATGGGCCATCAGGACCAGGGGGAAGATCATCCCGGCGGCCAAAGAGCCGAAATAATCCATGGCCAGGATCCTGTTGGTGATCTTTGGGTTCCCGGACACAAAGCCGCCAATCTTGATCAAGAGAGGGATTTCCCATCCCGACAAATACCCGATGCCGATAACAAGGGCCGCGGTGAGCATAATAAATAAAACGGCTCCCAGCGGCGTTGCCACGAACACGGAAACCAGGGCGTAAAGAAAATGCGCGGTATAAATAACAGCAACGGCCATCCCGCCCCAGAAGCTTAACTGCCATTCGACTCTCAATAACCGCTTCCACTGGTCCTGTTCCTGCCCCCGGGTTGAAGCGGACAGCGCTCCGAACCCCAGGGCCGCCAGGTAAAGCCCCAAAATCACGCTGTAACAGACAGGTTTGCTTTCAAGAAAATAACTCACCGTCTGGGCCAGGAGCAGTTCGTATATAAGGCTGCAGAACGCCAGGATAAATGTCACGGAATAGACAAACAGCATGTTCATAAAAAATTACCCCTTATTTAAATACAGCAAAGACAACGCATGAGCCAGCGGCCTCGAAAAACATAAGCACAAAAGAAGGGCGATGCCGAAAACCGCCAACAGGCCGATCATCCCTTGAAAGCGGCGCCGGCTTTCCTCGGGCACGATGTCGCCGCAGGCCCAAAAAAGCACTCCCATGCAAGCGTTCAAAAACCCGGTTGTCAACGATGTGGTCAGCAATCCCATAAGAGGGAAAAAAACAAAAGCGAACACCTGGCTGGCGAAAAAGGCGCCGGCATAATTTATCGCTAAAACACGATTTTCCGCATCCGGCTTCAAAGCCCCTATCATGACGATCAACAGCGGCAACTCAAAACCAGAAAGCAGGCCAATCCATATAATGAGCAGGTGCACACCGCCGCTGAAAATGAAACGGCTCACCTCCACCGCGTATAAGCCGTAAACAATGACCATGGAAAACCCGCCTAGGACGGTTAAAAGGATCTCCACCCCACAGAGGGTCACAAGAGGATGCCGGGACAGTCGCCTCTCCGCGAGCAGGGACCCCATCCCCAAAAAAAACATGTATAACCCGATGGTGACGCTGTATCTGAGAACGGTATTTTCAAGAAAGGCCGCGAGGGCCTGGGCCAACAGCAGTTCATAAACAAGGCTGCAGAAGGCGAGGACAAAAACGGCTACGTACAGGACATAAACAGGTCTGACCTTATTGGGCATCATATGCTTGTCTTTCTTTAAAATAGCGGAGAAACGTGGACCACAGGCGGCCCCCCTGCGGCTACCTGCAATACAATCATTTATAAAAATTGACCACAGAAAATATATGCGGGCCGCTGTCTCCTGATGACCCCATTTTACGCGACATGGATAGCCGCGGCCTTTCTCCGTTCATTTTGCCATCGCCTTTGCTTTCCTGTCTTGCGTCATTTTCTCAATGGCATAGCGTAATGCGATCCGGGGCATGTGGGCTTTGTTTTTCATGACATAATCCCAGACTTCCTTCTGATGGGCTTCGCTGGCCGCCTTCAGCATCCAGCCATACCCTTTCTGCACCAGATCATCCCCGTCTAAAAGCAAAATATCAGCGATTTCAAAAATGTCTTTCAAAAACTTGCCGTGACGCGCCGGAATAATGAGCGTGACAGCGGAAGCTCGACGCACCCAGCGATTTTTTGATTTTGACCATTGCTTTAATTTCTCTATATATTCCGGATATTTTTCCACAAAAGCGGCGACCGTGTGATTGCATAAAGTGTCGCAAGACGCCCAATTGCTGACATATTGATTAACCCAGCTTTCAAAAACCCTAAAATCCTGCGGCTCGTAATCATTGCGAATAAAGTACGACCAGTTGCAGGCAATAAAGGCTTCTTCCATATAGCCCGATTGCCATAAGTGTTCACACAAGTCAAAAATCCCCGCCTTGCCAATATCCTTAACTTCCCTGAAATATGTTTTGGCGATTTTACCAACTATCGCAGTCTTAACCCCGTACACCTTTATCTTTTCCTTGAAAAAATTCTGCCCAGTGGCTTGGGTATGCGCATCCCTGTTTTCCTTCAAAGCCTGTCTGATTTTTGCAATGACAGGACATATACGTTCATTTCGTTTTTCAATCATTTTCTACCGCCCCTGACACGTAGGATAATAGGTCATACCCCATCCAGGGCCCAAACGGCCCTTCCCATCCTGCGGCTCCCCTTCTATAAATCTCGAAAGACTCGGCCTGACCGTTCACTTTTTCACCTCACCATGGACATGGATATACCCGCCGGGATACATGGCCTCCCGCACATTCACCAACGGCCGCGGCGAGGCGACCTTCGAAAACAGGTTCTCCGCATTGACGCCAACGATCATCGGGCAGATCAGGAGACTCACTTCATCCACCAGCCCCTGGTTCAGCATCACGTTCGTCAGTTCCCTGCCGGAATCGGTCAGCACGGTGTCCACGCCATACTTTTCCGTTATCAGTTTCAACGCCTGGCCGAGGTCCACGCGCTCCGCCCCGACGACAAAATAGTCGTATTCCCGCTCGCGCAGATACGTTAAATACCCCGCGCTGGTCGCCTCAGAAACCAGCACCACCATATCCCGGCAATACTCTGAGCGGCGAAAATAATGCAGCTTGTTGATCAACGCCGCCCTTGAGTCCACCACCACCCAGTATGCCAGCCCTTCCGGCTTGGCCGGCTTCCTGCGGTCTTCTGGAGTTTCCGGCGTAAATCCCCCAAACATCTCGATAGCGACATTCGCCATCGATGAACCGAACAATCGTAATGACCTGCCAAACCCCGCCGCGATCTGATAATGCAGGGTCATCAATTCCTGTGTATACGCGAAATTCACAAACGACCCATCCAGACTGACCGAATCATGCATAATCACTTTAATTTTATTGTCCTTCGCCATGCCCAACGCAACCTCCTTAAGGGTTCGCGCCCAGAACTCAAAGTTGGCGGGTGATCAACCCCTGATTCGCCTGGCGCTCGTTTTCCAGGCTTTTCACCCGGTCTCTCTATAATGAATCCCGGGCAAAAGCCCGGGATTCATTATAAACGGAGAGTTAAAGCCTTAGTTCATATCGTTAGTCACGTAAAACATCTCCTAGCCTGCTCCTGAAGAAATGAATTCGCGTGCCATCACATCTCGGCGAGCCACCCGCTGTTACGCGGCACAGCCGTTGATGATCCCTCTGGACACATCAACGAATCACCGCGGCATCAGCGCGAACACACCCCAGCCCAGGTATTCACGCGTGTAAGCGGCGTGGCGCTCGGGTTCCGAGGTCAGTTTGGCTCGGACCTCTTGGGCGAGCTCGTCTCCGGGATTGGCTTCAAGCCATCGGCGCATGGTGAGCCATTTGGCCGCCTCATATCTGTCCCAGCCGTCCTGGTCAGCCAGGACCATTTCAACGACGTCGTAACCAAGGCGGCCGAAAGACGCGAGAAGTTCCGGAAGCAGAAGAAAGTCGGCGATGGAGTGGGCCAGGCACCCTTGGGCAGCATCTTCCGTCGGCGGTAACTGCCGCCAGTAGGGCTCGCCGATAAGAATAATCCCTCCGGTGCGCAGGCTCCGCGCCAGAAGTTTGATAGTGCCGGCGACTCCCCCGGCGATCCAGGTGGCACCGACACAGGCGGCCACACCGACCTTCTCGTCAGAGACGTAGCCGGCAGCATCGCCATGGATGAACTTGACTTGATCGGCGACGCCGAGTTCTTCAGCGCGGAGTTTCGCTTGCTCGGTGAACAACGGGCTCATGTCGATACCGGTGCCGATAACTCCGTAATCGCGTGCCCAGGTGCACAGCATCTCCCCCGAACCGCTGCCGAGATCAAGCACTCGGGTCCCCGTTTCCAGACGCAGCGCTGCGCCAAGAGTGGCGAGTTTTTCGGATGTGAACGGGTTATGGATGCGATGAGCGCTTTCCGTGATGTTGAATATCCGGGGAATGTCCATTGCAGGGAATCTCCTTATCTGAATCTTTGTGGACGTGTCATTGAGGGGCCCTCCGCTCGAGGAGCTCGCGACATTCTTGCCCCTTTTCGCTGCCATCTAACGACGGCGACTTGTGATAATTTTTACCGCTAGCCAACGCCAGCAAAAACTGGCGGCTCGAAGTGGACGCTGGGCGAACTACGCAACCCCTTGAAATAAGCCTACTTG
>JAGOJP010000075.1 GCA_017995055.1 Candidatus Omnitrophota bacterium | reverse complement strand
GTATATTGTGACGCCTGAAACCCGCCGGCAGCCCGGATACGCCTGACCGAGTCAGCCCGGCCCCGGTAAAACGCGGACGATGACGCCTCTGTTTCAAGACCGGATACCGCCCCCCAGCCTTCCGCCTGCGTATCCCATTCCGCATGTTCCTCGTCGGATACCACGTTCTTGAACGCTTGCTCCGGTTTCCCCTCTTTGATAACAACCTGTTTTTTCCAATCGCCCTTTCTGCGCATCGCCTTTTCCGACTTGTTTTTAACCGCCATCTGTTTGCTGTCTTCCTGCTGAAGATATTGCGAAATCTGCCGGCCGACTTGCTCCTGCCCGTCAAAATTATCGGTCTTAAATTGCCAGCCCTTCACATTTCTTCTCGTGGAATCATACCCCGCCTTCTGTCCGGACGCCGGTCTTTGCGGTTCCAGGACCGGGACCTCGGCCCGGTTGGCGTCCATAATCTGCTGGGCCTCATTCAGGATCTGGACATTCTCTGTCTGCGCCCTGGATATCAAAGCCTGGTTATATTTTTTGTCACCCTGTTTGGAATAAAGACGGGTCTGCATGGTTTGGCCGATCGAATACTGGTCACCGAAATCGCTCATGACTTTGCTGCGGTTAAAAATCGCCTTCTCGCGCAGTTCTCCTTTGGAGCTCTTGGCCACACCGGTCCAGTATTTATACTCTTTGGCTAAATCCAAAGTTTTCTCCGCCTCAATCACAGAAACGTCAATGGCCTCCATGTTGGTTTTAAAAAAAGACAAGGCGTAGTTCTCCGGCACAAAAAATGACCATGTGGTCTTCTCGACCGGCACATCGCCGGTATCGATCATTCCGAGGTTCATCCGGCCGAACAGCCCCATGGACTTAACCGGCGTCAAATAAACAATCTGAATATCAAAACTACGGTCACCGGCCCCGCTTTTGATAAGTGGGATCTGATAGCGGCTCACAGCCCCGCTTCCGCGCTCAACATCCAGAGACGCCCGCACCGGTTCCCCGGCGACCTTCAGGCTCCATAATGACGCCCGCGGGGGAAAAAGGACAGGCAAAAACTGCAGTGTCCGGTTATCGACTTTCAACTGGACTTCATGCAGGGCGTAGCCGTTGGGAATAAGAAGGGTTTTAATATCTTCCCTCTGGATTCTTGCCCTGACGAGTTTTTCTCGTTCCAGGCGCTTAAGTTTCAGGCTGTAATCCCACGCGGAGGACCCGACGGCCTGATAAGACCAAAGGATATTATTGATATCAACACCGGCGGGCAGGGCCGGGATCATCGAGGGCTCCGTCTGCTGCAAAAATTTCGCGGCCACAGGATCCACATGATACGCCGTATCAGCTTGCACCGACACAAATTCAGTTTTATTATCGACCTGCGGGAACGCAATCCGGGGCATCGTAAACGTTTTATCCGGGCCGAAATACGTGTTAAACGTGACCTGCAGCATATAGGCGTGATCAATCTTCGAAACCGTGTTCACGGACAGCATCACTCTCTGCCGCTCGTCGATATCCTTTTTAAGTATCGTCTTGATCCCGTCTCCCTGAATCTCAATCGCGTCTTTGAGGTCGGCCGGAGCCACAATGTCAAAATGGTCTACAGGCGCATTCTTGATGGTAAAAAGACAAAGCAATTCAACGTGCACCTTCGTATCCTGAACGGACGTATGATACACATTAATCACATCCAGAGCAGATTCCTTTTTCAAAACATCAAAACTCACGCTCGTCCTCAGATCCGTAATGCTGTAGGCGTACCCGGCCCCGGAATTCCGGGGATCAAAATTTCCGCTGGAGGGCAAGGCCTCGTGAATATTGGCCGATTTCAATCCAGCGGTCCCGGTTTCTCTCACATCGTATCCCCGGGGGAACAGGACAGCCGCCGTTCCTGTAACCTTCTCGGCACCCAGCACTTCAAGGCCTTCCACCGTGACGTGCGTAAAATCGGCCACCTCCTGTTCCAACTCCAGCGAAAATGAAAAACGGTCACGGACAGCGGTTTGGAGCGGCAGGATCAGGATGTCATCCTGGAGAATATAATCCGCGATATTCTCAGCGTCCACGGCCGTGATCTTCTGCCCGGGAGGCAGGCGCAGCTTAACGCTTGACAACACATTCTTTTTCACGGCAAGATTGATGTTATAAAAAGACGTCTGCATGGTTTCCGTCAAATTGTGGCGGGCCTGAATATCGGCCGTAAAACGATCCTCCTCCGGGGCCCGTACGAAATCAGCCTGAAAATCTCCATCGAGAAAAGAGTAGCTTTTCTGCAATTCAAATCCCTGGGCATCCTCCGGGGCCTCCGCACCGTCAACCCCCTCGGCTTTTAAATGGCTCTGATTCTGCACGGCGACTTTATACCCCGGCAGAGTAAAAATATTCATCCGGCCGTGAAGACGTTTGGTTTCCTGCGGTTTAAAAAATTCGGCCTGGACCACCGCGTCCGGCATGACCTCACGCCTGGACTTAATCTGCAAAGACACCGTATCGGTGATTTCATGTTTAAAAATCACTTCCAAAGTACCGTCCTCCCTCTCCTGCCAGTTCCGGATTTTATCGGAAAAAACGTCTGTAATGACGGCGCCCGGACTTTTCGTAAAAATCAAAGATGCGATGGAGGATTTTTCCACACGGACAGTCATATCCTGCAGCAGTTCGACATGTTCATACCCCAGATACAGGGAAAGCAGACAATCCATATAAATTAACGGTTTTTCTTCTTTCTTAAGATATTTTTTCGGAAACCAGGAAAGCCGCACATGATCCTTTTTCGGAAAAGACGCTTTCAGCACCGGGGAAGGGGCTTCTTCCTCTATATAATACGCGGCCTGGGGATCTTCAAATTCAATAAACACATGGCGGCTGTTTAAATCCAGGGAGAAATCAGAAAGAAGCGTCTCCGGGAAACCGAAAGACAGCGTCCTCTTGCCCAAGAGGGATTTGACTTCGACTAAAAACGTTAAATCCAGCGTGTGCCGGCCCAACCCGTGGATAGGGACTTTGTAGACTCCCGCGGGGACGTCTACGGGATACGCCTGTCCTTTCTGCCCCGGGATAGGGACGTCTTCCGAAACATCCGTTCCCGTCATAATGGGAACGGACTGGCCGTCCAAACGCAGTTCCTGCATGAAAACATTTTCAAAGGGAAGGGGGACAAGCAGCCACTCCTCATTGTTAACAAACACGTCCAGCCTGGCATTAAAACGGACCATCGTCTCGTTCTCCAGCACGCCCTTTAACGACAGGCCGGTCACGTCAAACGGCCTGATAAAATCCAACCGCCGGGGTGAGAAATACGGCGGATCCGCCAGAAACTTCAGGCGGAAATAATCCCGGGTGGGAATATAAAGTTTCTGCTTGCCGTCAATAATAAACGGGATGACATCCTGATAAGGGGCATAGACCACGATATCCGGGAACACCATGGCGTCGCCGGGCTCCGGGGTAAAACATAAACCAGTCGACGGGGCGGGAAGCCGGGAAAATACCGGCTCTTCCTGAAGAGAAACCTGCGGGATATTGATAAGCCGTCCCGGGACATTCTCGGCACAAGACTCGAAAGAAGCGCTCAGCAGCAATACCCCCGCGGCCAAAATCATGAAGACTGTCCCCCCGACGCGTTGAACGACTTTTCTGCCAAAACGGCCGGCGAGCAAAAGCACAATAAAAATACCAGCCCCGGTCATAGCGCCATTAAATATAAACCCATACGGCCGGAAAAACACCGCGGGCAACAACATCCCCAGCACACACGTCGTCATAAAAAATATTTCCGGCGTCATAAAGTTCCTGCGCCGCACATAAAAACCCAGCACAATAAACAATAGGGCCGAAAAAAGCATGAGGGCTCTTTTCCAGAATTTGGAAATAAAAGTGAGGGTCAGGCGGCTGTCCCCCCATAACTTATGGGCGGCTAAAGAGGCCCCTTCTTTCGGAATGTCAATGTTCAAAGATAACAGCCCTTTCCTGAGGCCGTATGGGACCGGGGCATCAGAAGGTAACGGCGCCGGCGACATCAGATTCGATGCGGGAACCGCCCCCCCGGGATGGACTGCGTCCTGTTGAAGATCATACTCTGTTTCCAGGTAATACGGCTCATATTGCAAAGTCGCCCCTGTTTGAACCGACTCTTCATTCAAATACGCAGACGAATCCCGGACGCGGGCCTGCAAAGCCGCCTGTGGGGAAAACTGATCGCCGATATCATCCGTGGCCGACTTAAGCCGGCCCTGGATACTTCGCTTTAAATAAAACGGCACAAGGAGCGTGGCCACATTGCGGCCCAGCGCGCGCAAGGCGCCGGCCAGGCCCGGGAACAAAGCCGTCCGCAGATACGGGATCGCCGGATATTGTTCAAAATTACCCCGCACATTCAACAGAAAATATTGTTCCGGATAATAAACGGTCATATGAGACTGTAGAACAGGAACATCGAGCCTCGGGCTCTGAAAACTGAGCGTTTCCGTCATCCCGGGCCTGGCCGGCCTGGCCATCTGCCCGGTCAAACGCACCTCGAGGGTGTGGTCGCTGTCAACCGGCAACGGAATATAAATCGTCCGGCCGCTCCCTTCCCGCGGCTTAACGCCTTCCCCCTCCAAGGCCGCCGCCCAGAAGACGAACCTGTCCGGAAGTTCAACCGGCAAAAACTGCAGGTTCGTGTTTTTAACGCGGTAGCGCCCTTCAAAAAAAATCTGCGAATCCGGACCAAAGGCATAAACGAGGTCCTCCTCTTCCACCAGAGAAGCCAGGACCGGGGATTCATCCATGCGGGTGACAGCCAAGCCAAAGGTGAACGGCCTCGTAAAATAACGGAGCGATTCAATGATCCGGTTAGAGGGTTTATACGCCGGCCATTGAGGGATTTCATAGGTCTCCAGCTCATTCAATCCGGATTTTTGAGTCGTGATTTTCGTGTTCTTACTGGCCTCCAGTACAATATCCCCCGTGTCGCTTAAAACATCCAAAGGGATGGGCAAAGGAACGTCAAAAAGCGAGTCAAAATGCTCTATTTTTTTCTGGTAATCGACCGCCAGCACAACCTCCTGGGACGTCTCCTTCTGCAGCACGACATTCCATATATCACACCCCGCTAAATCAGCCGGGCCCGTGCGCCTGACTGACGCCGGGATTTTTTCCAAAGGGATCTTTTTCTTCTCTTTAATAAAATCGCCCTCAATATTAATTTTACTGCCCGGCCACTGCGGTATCGCAAAATAAAAGCTGTCTTTTTTGCCGGATGTAATGCTATAGCGGATATACGAATTCGTCACCAGCAAATTTTCATCCACCGCGATAAAATTAACGGTCTTGGATGTCTGCTCCGCCTGGCGCAAAGAGAGTAAAATCGTGCCCTGAGGAGCAAGGCTCCGAAAGTCATAGAGCAATTTTTTTCCCTGCGCCTCGTCCGGCTCACCACTGAACATTTCTTCCGCCGGGGAATACCCTTTCAGAAAAATATCAGACAACAGATACATGTCATCTATCTTGACCTTCAGGCTCCCGGTCATCTTCCCCGTTTCAGGATAAGTGATCACGGGAATGGCAATCCCTTCCACAGCCTGCTCTTTGAATGTCTGTTCCCCGATCAGGCGCTGGGCATGAACCGCGAAAACGACTTCATCTTTGGCTGTAACCGGATGCCGGATATACACACGAAGGGAATGGTCATCCGGATGATATTCATGGTGCTCCTGAACCGGATCAGCGTTCACATAAACCGAAAGTTCGTCAACCGAATATCCTGCCGGAACATAAAAAAGGAACTGCGCCGTGCCTGGGGGCAAACCCGACAAAACAAGTTCAGAATCAAAGCGTATCTTCGTCTCCCCCACATCCACATCATTATGCTGCTCAACCAGCACCTGGCGGGGCACAGCGAACCGGGCCACAGAAACTTCGTAAGGCAAATTAAAAATCTGATATTCCGCATAAAGGGAATGCTCCCCGGAATCCTCCTGTCCCGCGCTGAAACAGCCGACCACCGGGCGTAAAAACCGCGTTTCCAGCGCCTCCATTCTTACGCTATCATCATAATAAATCTTAAGCGTGCCTTTCCTGTCAAAAATTTTTTCAATCCGGCTATCCATGAACCGGATCGGTTCCAATCCCACCGGAGGGTATTGGTATGTTTTCAATGAAAAATGAGTTTCTCCGCTTAAAGGAAGGTGGAACGTCAAGTGCAGGATATCAGCCGTTCCTGACTTCTCCCGGGTCCAGCCGGCTATCCCCGGGCCCGACACCTCATGGACATGCGCCTCCGGGTCAATAAGAAGGTCAACCCCGTTCACCTCCCCATAACGGATATCCAGGGAATAATCAACCACCTGCTCCAGAAGGTCCTGTGATAAAAAAACCCGGTGCTCTTCCCGGGAACTCAACTGGACCCGCTTTTCCCCGGAGGACCGCCGGTTGGTCATCTCGATAGACAGGGTGTCTTCCGGCCCGAGAAACCCCAGGAATTCCGTCCGGTCGTCCCGAGGAGTCTTGGATGTCAAAGCCAGGCCGGGGAAGCGGATATCATAAAAGCTATCCGCCATAAGACGGATATCCCCCAATAAAGCCGGCGGGACAGCAAAAGAAGCCCGCCCGGTTTCCTCGTCAAAATCAACCGGCGCCAAGAAATGGACAGTCAAATCATACGTACCCTGGGCCGGAAGCAGCACCCGGGGAAGCCCGTCTATTTCCTGAATCAACACTGTTTCTCCATTCAACTCTGCCGTTTGAAGGAAAACATCTTTCAAGGGGAAATTAAAAAATATGGCTTCCGGGCCGGAATAAATAATATGATACCGGGCCGATAAATTCAACAGCGCGTCTTCCACGGATCCGGCATAATTGGCCTGAACCAGGAGGGGGTCGCGCAGCGCATCCGGAACCGCTGTTTCCCGGGCTTTCTTTAAGTAAGCGGCCTTCGCCTTTTCATAAAGCTCCCGGTATTCCCGGTAAGAGACAAAAACACCTTCCTTTTCCCGGTCAATTATCAGCGGCATTTCTTTTTCCGGTAAAAATATTATTGTTTCCCGCGCGGCGGGGGCTTCCTCCGGCGGAGCGGCTGTTTCCGCGGCCAGGGGGAAAGGCAGACAAAGATGCAAGGCCGCCAGCGTCAAAAAAAATAAAAAACATTTTTTCATGGTTCTCAATTTCCCCCGCCTCTTTGTTGGGGGCCGTTTTTTTTCTTCTGAATCCGGCCCACAGTTTTTCGCAACATGTCCTGGCTCTGAAGGGAAAGATAAAGGGCCTGCCCTCCGAAAGCGAGAAGAGTTCCGGCAAAAAGCAAAAAGACAAAATATTTGAATCCCTGCGGCAGAAGAATATTCAAAATCACCACCGTTAAAAGAAAAACCGCCACGACCCGCAACGGGGCTTTTGACCTTTTGCGGACCAGGAAGAAATACACCAGCCCCGGAAGGACGATGAGGATCAGGCTCAACGGGACCAGGATGCTTTTCTTGACAAACCAAACGCGGAGATCGGCGTCCCGATCCAGTTTGGAGAACGAAAACATCCTCCCCTGACGGATCATATTAACGTCCAACCCATAAAACTCTGTTTCGTCCGTCTGCTG
This sequence comes from Candidatus Omnitrophota bacterium, assembly GCA_017995055.1. Classification (GTDB taxonomy): domain Bacteria; phylum Omnitrophota; class Gorgyraeia; order Zapsychrales; family JANLHA01; genus JAGOJP01. The sequence continues at coordinate 2,913 of JAGOJP010000075.1, read as the reverse complement.
AGGTATCTGCTCGGAATTTAAATGAATTTTAACCGGACTGACGACACTCTGGGAAGGGATCGACGCATTGATGTCATTATAAGCCGCCCTTTCCCCGCTTTGCGGGTTCATCGACCCGCCCATATACACATAACTGAATTCCTGCGGCAGATAAAGCCGCCATGTGATCTTGGACGTGGGGACATCGCTGATTTCCGCGTTCTCCACGCGGAAGCCGCCCAAGAATCCAAACCGGGCGCTCACCTGGGTCTGATAAAGGATCCGCAGGCTGAACTCCCGCCCCGGAGCAATATCTTTGGGGAGCATGACGATTTTGCTCCGATCCGAGCTTCCCCGCGAGATGCTCGCCTTTTTCCCGGAGATAAAAACCGAATAAATCTTGTCGGTCCCCGGCGGCATTGTCAGTTCAAGGCTCTGCCGGTTCGTGTTCTGAATATTAAAAATCCCTTCGGTTTTGGCCAATCCTTCATTGGAGACGACGATATCAAAATGGGCTTGATTAACGATCGCGTCCAGAATTTTTTCATATTCATGCTTCGTGGCTTCCAAAATCAACGCATAAGGATGGGCAAGGTAGCGGAAGGCCAGCACGCTCTGCCCCTGACTGAGCGCCGGAGGAAGCTCTTTGGCATCAACCGGCTCAAGGTTCGTGTCCCGCGCCTCCACCTGCAGGTTCGGACTTTTGGCGACCGATATGAACCCGGATTCGTCAAAAACGTCCAGGACACGGATGCCGGGGACTTCAATCGTCCTTTTTTCCCCGGTGGGGATGGAAGGCAATTTCCTCTCCAGCATCACTGTCAAATCATACTGGTTTAACACCGGCGAGTGCAACGTCACCTCCCAAACGGCCGTCTTTTTTTCCGGAACCGGGGCAAGTTTTTTCTCTTTAATGTTCGCCCCGCTGATCACCGCGTCCCTGGCCACGGCTTCCGGCAATTCAACCCGGAATTGCGTGACCGGGGCGTACATGACATTGTAATGCACCACGTCCAGGACTTTCATCACGGTTTCTTCAATGCCGACACTCCGCTCGACATTGGCGACGATTTTAGTGTTTCTCTTGTCGATCTTCAACCGGCAGGAATAATCCGGGGTGGAGAACCGGTACCCGGCGGCCACCTCATTTTTCTGGTCAGGATCACTGGCCCCCAATGACCGCAATTCTTCGAGGCTGATCGGGCGCAGCGCCTTTATATCCTCCGTGGAAAGCTTAAGGTTCTTGCGTAAAGATAAGGCGATCACCCCCTCCTCTTTCTCCGCGTCCAGACTTTCAACCCTGGGCATCGGCAGGACGATGTCTTTATCCTCCTTATCGGCTTCCAAATGAATCGGAAGCCGGAAATCGCCATAGGCTTTGTTTTTCAAAATAACGGTCAGCACATTCTGCCCGTTTTCCTGCGCGACTGAAAAGCTATCGACTGTTTCATCATTGCCGACCTCTACGAGCCGGAAGTTATCCGGGACCAGGAACCGGAACTTAAAAACCCCGGCGTCTTTCACCTGAAACAAAACCTGGCTGAAATAGTCGATCAGGGTTTCGGAAAAAGAAATACGGATATTCTGCTGAGCGGTAATTTTAGGCTGAATCATGGATATCTTCAGACTCACCCGGTAAGGCCTCCGGAAATACTTAAACGCAGACACAAAGTCTTCAAACGCCACGCGTCCAGCCAGCTCTTTGGGGTCAATCTGAGTGACATGCTCCTTTTCGTCGACCTGGACCCGCAGGGAAGAATCCGCCTTAATAATCACCTCCCCGTCTTCCCGTTTGGCGTCCACCAGCTCAAATTGCGGGACGGTAAAAATGGTATCTTCCGTGTCGCGGTATTGTTCCGTGTTCACAGTAAACGTGTAGTTCCCGTCCACTTTCTCATAAAGGTTAATGGTCAGAGTACCCCCTTCCCCGAGATTCCAATCCTTAATATTCCCCCCGCTCACATTGACCAGGCTTAGATTATCCGGGATCCTTAATTGAAAGACATCCGTCTTAGCCTGCATCACGGAGCAGGACACCCGCGTGGTGATCAGATAGACCGACTCTTTAATGAACACCTCGCTGGATAAACTGCCAAAAACCAGGCTCTTGACTTCTTTGCTCTCCAGGCTCTTGGCGAGCCAGCGGATATTGACGTCACCGTCCGGCGACAAAAACGCGGAAAATTCCGTATTCTCTCCGGTGACCGTGCTCTGCTGAGAGAGCATGGGTTCAATCTTGACATCAAGATCTTTCCCCGGGATCACCATGCTTATTTTTGTTAACGGAGAAGAAGGAAGTTTAAAACAGATAAATTTTTCCCCCGGTGCGGTATTAACCCGGGCGGAAAACTTCATGGAAAGTTCATAATCACCCTTTTCAGGAAGGATAAGCTCCAGCCCCCCGGTTACGGGCTTAAGCAGAGGCGTCTGTTCTCTAATAGATAAAGACGTGATCGCGATGCCTTCCATGTTTAAAAAAATCCGGGCCCACTCTTTTTTCAGGGCCGAAATTTTTAACTTGGCCTCAAACTCGGCAATCTCTTCGCTCACCGTGCCCCGGTATTCAGAGTACACAATAGCGGCGTCAACCGGTGGTGGCGGCAGGACGCTCTCCGGAGGTCTTTGAGTGGCTTTTTCCCACAACTTAATAAAATCAGAATGCGGGATCAACACCCCCTTCTCTTCTTTCTCCAATACATCCGAAAGCTGCTTGTAAGGAACATAAATCTGCTGTTCCATCATGGATGTCAACTCTGCGGGCTGAGGGGATTCCCCGGCCGCCGGGCTGACACACCCCCACAGGCCGCCGGCCAACATTAAAATTAAGGTCAAAAAAGTTGACGTTCTCATATTACCCCTCCGGAATTTGTTGTACCTCCGAATCAATATTGGATAAATTATTTTTTAAAAACCGTTCAAAAGGTATGATCAAAA
>JAGOJP010000074.1 GCA_017995055.1 Candidatus Omnitrophota bacterium | reverse complement strand
GGCTCAAAGGGACAGGACCGTATTCCAACATTGTGATGTCCTCCCGCATCCGGCTGGCGCGGAACCTTTTTTCCGTGCCGTTCCCGAACAAGGCTTCTAAAAAAGATCTGCTGCATGTGCTGGCGACCGTTCAGGAGGCCAAGGATAAAATCGATTATTTTAAGGATGCCACCTTGTTTCAGATGAGCGAACTGGACAGTATTGACCGCCAGTTTTTGATTGAGCGGCATTTGATGAGCCACGAGCATTCCTCTAATCCTGAAGGGAAAGCGCTGATCGTTTCCCAGGAGGAAATCCTGTCCGTTATGATTAACGAAGAGGATCATCTGCGGATTCAGGTGATGCATTCGGGTTTAAATTTGCATGAAACCTGGAAAATTATCGATATGATTGATGATAAACTTTCCGGTATTTTGCAATACGCTTTTCTGAATACCTGGGGCTATTTGACGGCCTGCCCGACCAATACCGGGACCGCGATGCGCGGTTCGGTCATGTTGCATCTCCCGGCGCTGGTGATGACCAAGCAGATCAATAAGGTCCTGACGGCCATCGCCAAGCTGAGTTTCGCCTCCCGCGGGTTCTACGGGGAGGGGACGCAGGCTCGAGGTAACTTTTATCAGATTTCCAACCAGGTTTCCCTCGGGCACAGTGAGGAAGATATTATTCAGAACATCAACGGCCTGATCCGTCAGGTGATCGAGCAGGAGGAGCAGGCGCGGCAGGCTTTAATTCTGCAGAATAAACCGATGCTGGAAGACAAGATTTTTCGGTCTTTGGGGGTTATCAAGAACGCGCATATTATTTCCAGCCAGGAGACCATTGAGTTGCTGTCAATGGTCCGCCTGGGAATGGACCTCGGGCTGGTTAAGAATATCGACCGCTGCACGATCAATGAGTTGCTGATTCTGATTCAGCCGGCGCACCTTCAGAAGATTGAGGGCAAGAAACTCTCGGCCACGGCCCGGGATATCCGCAGAGCGAGTTTAATGAGAGAAAAGTTAGGAGGAGTGTAGATGTTTAATAGATTTACGGAAAGAGCCAGGAAAGTGATCGTATACGCCAAGGAGGAGGCCAGGCGTTTTAACCATGATTATATCGGCACGGAGCACCTGCTTTTGGGATTGATCCGGGAGGGCGAAGGGGTCGCGGCGGCGGTCCTGCAGAAGCTGGGCCTGGACCTGGAAACGATCCGTATCGAGGTCGAAAAGCTTGTGCAGCCCGGGCCGCAGACCCAGGTTTTGGGGGATATCCCGTTCACGCCCCGGTCCAAGAAGGCGTTGGAGCTTTCGGCGGAAGAAGCGCGGGCGCTGGGCCATAATTATATCGGCACGGAACATCTGTTGCTGGGGCTGGTGAAGGAAGGCGAAGGCATGGCTTACCGGGTTCTTTTGAACCTGGGGCTGGATTTGAGCAAACTGCGCAATGAAATTATGGATCTGCTCGGCTCCGGGATACCGGGATTCAGCGTGCAGGAACAGGGGAAAGCGGGAAAGACTCCGGCGATTGATGCCTACGGCCGGAATTTGAACCGGCTGGCCAAGGAAGGCAAGCTGGATCCGGTGATCGGACGCTCGGAGGAAATTGAGCGGATTGTTCAGATTCTGAGCCGGAGGACCAAGAATAACCCGGTGCTCCTCGGGGAAGCGGGCGTCGGTAAGACCGCTATTGTGGAGGGACTCGCGCAACTGATCGTTGCCGGCGATGTCCCGGAGGTGCTGCGGGACAAAAATATCGTGGTCTTGGACCTGGCGCTTATGATCGCGGGGACGAAATATCGCGGGCAGTTTGAAGAGCGGATCAAGGCGATCATGGATGAAATCAAACGTTCCGGGAAAATCATCCTTTTTGTCGACGAGCTGCATACGCTGGTTGGCGCCGGAGCGGCGGAGGGCGCTATTGACGCCGCTAATATTTTAAAACCGGCCTTAGCGCGGGGAGAGATCCAGTGCATCGGGGCCACCACCTTGGATGAATACCGCAAACATATCGAAAAAGACGCAGCTCTGGAACGCCGTTTTCAGACGATCCTCGTCGACCCTCCTTCTGTGGATGAAGCGATTCAAATTTTAAAAGGCCTGCGGGATAAGTATGAAGCCCATCACCGGGTTAAGTTTTCCGACGAGGCTTTGGGGGCCGCGGTGCGGTTGTCCGACCGTTATATTTCCGGCCGGGCGTTGCCGGACAAGGCGGTTGATATTTTGGACGAGGCGGGCGCGCGGGCGCGGCTGCACGCCATGGAAGTTCCCCCGGAAATCAAGGATCTGGAAGGGCAGATTGAGCAGCTGCGCAAGGAAAAGGAAGCGTTTATCAAGAGTCAGGATTTCGAAAAAGCTGCTCATATGAGGGATCAGGAACGGAGCGTGCGCGAAAATCTGGACCGGATCCGCGCGGAATGGTCGCAGAAACGGGATAACGTAACGATTACCCTGGGAGAGGAAGAGATCTCAAAGGTTATTTCCCAATGGACCAAGATCCCGTTGGTCCGGCTTGAGCAGAAAGAGACGGAAAAACTTCTGAGTATGGATAAACAGCTCAGGAAAACCGTTGTCGGGCAGGAGGAGGCTATTAGCGTGATTTCCCGGGCGGTCCGGCGTTCGCGGGCGGGAATCAAGAACCCCCGCCGGCCCATCGGGTCGTTTGTGTTTTTAGGACCTACCGGCGTAGGGAAGACGCACCTGGCCCGGATTTTAACGGAATATATGTTCGGAGACGCCGATGCCCTGATTCAGATCGACATGTCGGAATACATGGACAAGTTCAACGTGTCCCGCCTGATCGGGGCGCCCCCGGGCTACGTGGGGTATGAGGAAGGGGGGCAATTGACGGAGAAGGTCCGGCGCAAGCCGTATTCTGTTGTCCTTCTGGATGAGATTGAAAAAGCGCACCCGGATGTTTTTAATCTTCTTCTTCAGGTGTTTGAGGAGGGCCGGTTGACGGACAGCCTGGGCCGGAAAGTGGATTTTCGCAATACGATCATTATTATGACGTCTAATGTCGGGGCGGACATCCTGCGGACCAAAGGGGCCTTAGGTTTCGGCGCCCAGACCGCGGATGCTTCTTATGAGGACATGAAGGTCCGGCTTCTGGAAGAAGTCAAAAGGGTGTTTAAACCGGAATTTTTAAACCGTATTGACGACATCGTTGTTTTCAGACAATTGACGAAAGAAAATCTGGAGGAAATTGTCGATATAGAAATCCGGGAGGTTGCCAAGCGGCTGCAGGAACAGAATATCTCTCTTGAGTTAAACCGGGAGGCGAAAGATTTTCTCATTGAAAAAGGTTTTGATCCGGTCTTCGGGGCCCGGCCGTTGAAACGGACGATCCAGCGGTATTTGGAAGACCCCCTTGCAGAAGAAATTATCGCCGGGCAATTTAAAGAAGGCAGTAAAATTCAAGTTGTTTGTAACAACGATTATCTGCGCTTTGAGTCTTCGGCCTCATAACCGTGCGCGTTTAGCAGGCAGGAGAGGGTGGCCATCTGCGCCCTGGGATTATTTTAATGTTCCCTTTTGGCTTGTGAGTTTTTGTGCCCTTGTCCTTTATACGGGTGTCGCCGCCGGGGAACAGGTTATGATGCAGGGTGAAATTAATTTCATCCAGAAGGCATTAAGGGTTCAATTCATTTCCGGAACAGAACATAAAGCCGTGTTTGAGATCAGTCCGGCTTCCGAAAGGTCTTTTCAGATTTTTGCGGAACTGGATAACTGGCCGAGCAGGTTTTTTTTTATTTCAGCCGTTTTTGAGTCGTCTTTGGATATCGTTTCAGACGGGGGGAAGACGCCGGAGTATGCCGGGCAGCTGCACAGCCGCTCCATGTTGCTGAATCATAAGCCGGTAGAGGATATCTCCGTGAGGTTTATATTAAAAGATCGTTCGGTTTTGCTGGAGCGGGTTTCTCTGGGGAATTGTGTTGCCAGCGGGAGTTGGATAGGGGAACCTCCCTATTCTTTGCGGGCGACCGTTGAGTTTTCGGATGTCCCGCTATATGATATCGTTACTTTGTTCCTGGATGTGCCGCGGGGCGAAGTGGACGGGACGGCGGCCGGGAAAATCCGTTTGAGCGGGAACGGCTTGGACGTTCTCTTGCAGGCGGAAGTGTTGCTGACAAGCGGCTGTATCGGCGATCTGGAATACCGGCAGCTGCGGCTGAAAGGAGAGGGGCTTTTCCCGAAGTTCAGAAAAACGGATTCTTTTATTTCCAAGGAAGATGGATTCAGCTTTAAGGTGTCCGGCATGTTAAATTTGGCCAGGTTCGATAATTTCGCTCAACAGTTACGGGCTCTTCAGAGACAGCCGGTGGTAAAATCTACGGCGGCGGAAACCGAATGGACCTTGAAGCGGCTTGAGGCGGCTGACAAATCCGGGACAACGGAATTAAAATATCTTTACCGCCGTAAAGAGAACATTAACACCATGTCGGATGAGGATGTGGATTTGATCGGCGTCGAGCAGAAATTGAAATTTTAGCCGGCGCGGGGTGGATGGCAGCCCCAGGACAAGGGCCGGGGTGTGGCGGCGGAAGCGAGGCGGTTATGAAGACAAAAACTTTTTTTGTTTGCCAGGATTGCGGGGCCCAGTCTCCCCGTTGGATAGGGAAATGTCCGGCCTGCCAAAGCTGGAACTCGTATGTGGAAGAGAATGCCGCGTCGTCCGCTCCGGACGGCCGCGACCGGGGGACGCTGACCGAGGCGCCGGTGCTCCTGAAAGAAGTGAAGGCCGGGGAAGAACCCCGCTGGCTGACCGGGATCCCGGAATTTGACCGGGTCTTGGGAGGAGGGCTTGTTCCCGGATCCGTCACTTTGATCGGCGGGGACCCGGGGATCGGCAAGTCCACGTTAACGCTGCAGGTCGTGTGTCACCTGGGGCAGAGCGGGTATAATGTTTTGTACGTTTCCGGGGAGGAATCCGTGAAGCAGACCAAGATGCGGGCGGACCGCCTCCGGGGGCCGCTTCCCGACCGGGTGTATATTGTTAATCAGATTGATCTGGACCATATCAAGGAGCATATTAAACAGCTGAAACCCCAGGTGATCGTGATCGATTCGATCCAGGTTGTTTATTCCCCGGAGCTCGGCTCCAGCCCGGGGACCGTGGCGCAGGTGCGGGAATGCGCCTCGATTTTAACGCATATGGCCAAGGCCCTGGGCATGGCCCTCTTTATTATCGGACATGTCACCAAGGAAGGGATGATCGCCGGCCCCCGGGTTTTGGAGCACATTGTGGACACGGTCCTTTATTTTGAAGGGGAGCGTTATACCACGTACCGGGTTTTGCGGACGGTTAAGAACCGTTTCGGTTCGACCAATGAAATCGGCGTGTTCGAAATGACGGCGGAGGGCCTCAAGGAAGTTTTGAACCCCTCTGAAATTTTTCTGGCGGAGCGGCCGGCCCACGCTTCCGGCTCCGTGGTTGTCCCGGTTCTGGAAGGGACCCGCCCCTTTTTGGTGGAAGTCCAGGGGCTCGTCAGCCGTTCGAATTTCGGCATGGTCCGCCATAAAACGCACGGATTTGATGCCAACCGGCTGGCGCTGTTGACGGCGGTCCTGGATAAAAGGCTGGGGATGAGTTTGCAGGATAAAGATATTTTCCTGAATATCGTCGGGGGGTTTAAAGTTTTGGACCCGGCCGCCGACCTGGGTGTCACTTTGGCGGTTGCGTCGGCCTTGACCGATAAACGCGTCCCTCCGGATACCGTGGTCGTGGGCGAGGTGGGCTTGTCCGCGGAAATCCGTAGCGTGTCCCAGGTGGCTTTACGGCTGAAAGAAGCCGAAAAACTCGGTTTTAAAAATTGCGTGCTTCCCGGGCCTAATATGACGGCCGCCCCGCAGATGGCGGGTGCGCGTATTAGACCGATTCCTGTTGTTCATGTCCGGGAAGTGTTGGACATATTAATCTAGCTGTGGAACTGGCGTTTGCCCGGAGGAGGGGGGATCATGACACTGCTATTCATTCGGACATTTTTTCTGATTATCAGCACGCTGGTAGGTTTTTATGTGGGGTCGATATCCTTGTATCCTGTTTTGGGTGTCTGTTTCGGGTTCGGCACGGGGCTGGCGCTGATTTTGTTGGAAATTAGCCTCCGCCGGGTTTCGGTGCGGGGTTTGTCCAGCATGGTGTTCGGTCTGCTTCTGGGCGTGTTTATGGCGAAACTTGTTTCCGATATCCTTTCCTTGCTTCCGCTGGGTGATTTTGTTCAGTCGGTTTCGCGGGTGGTGTTTACGCTCGTTTTTTCATACTTGGGGGCGGTGATGGCTCTGCGGGGTAAGGACGAGTTTAACCTGATTATCCCTTACGTCCGGTTTAAAAGGCAGGATGTAGAGGAACGGCTTGTGCTTCTGGATACCAGCGCGATTATCGACGGCAGAATCCTGGATATCTGTAAGACCAATTTTTTTGTCGGCCGGCTTGTGGTCCCGCGGTTTGTCCTGCAGGAACTTCAGCGGGTTGCGGACTCCAGCGATCCGCTGAAGCGGCAGAGAGGCCGCCGGGGTTTGGAATTTTTGCGCACCCTTCAGAAAGACGCCTCTTTCGAGCTGCACATTCATGAGGAAGAGTTTCCGCAGGAAGGGGATGTGGATGCCAAGCTCGTGAGTTTAGCCAAGAGAATCGATGCCCGGATTTGTACGACTGACTTTAACCTGAGCCGCACCGCGGCTATCCAGGGCGTTCAGACTCTGAATTTGAATGAGCTGGTGAACGCGTTAAAGCCGATGTTTTTTGCCGGGGATGAATTGTCGGTCCGCTTGGTTCGGGAAGGCAAAGAGCCGGATCAGGCGGTGGCTTACACGGAAGAAGGCGTGATGATTGTCGTCAGCGACGCCAGGAATCTGATCGGAAAAACAGTTCCGGTTCAGGTGGCGTCTGTCTTGCAGACGCAGAGCGGCCGGATGGTTTTTGCGAAGCTTGTCAACGGAACGGAAGGGCAGCAGAAGCGCACATGAAAACTCAGGTGATTCTCGCGGCCGCCGGAGACGGCGTACGTTTAAAAAGCGATGTCCTTAAACCTTTTGTCCGGATTCAGGATAAACCGATGCTGCTTTATTCCCTGGAGGTCTTTGCCCGTTCCTCCCTGATCGACAGTGTTATTGTCCTGACCCGGGCCGATTGGGTGGACCGATGCCGGGACCTTGTCGAGAAAAGCGGCATTCAGAAGGTGTCGGATGTTTTGCCCGGAGGGAAAACCCGCTGTGAATCTGTCCGTCAGGGGCTGGCCGCTCTGGACACGGACACGAAATATGTGCTGATCCACGATGCCGCCCGTCCTTTGATCACGCAAAGGTTAGTTGAAGAATCTTTGAGGGTTTGCTATGATGAACATTCTGTGATTCTGGGTGTGCCGGTGAAGCCGACGATCAAGAAAGTCCGGGTGAAAGATAGTACCGTGGAGGCGACCCTGGACCGCAGTCAGTTATGGGAAGCCCAGACCCCGCAGGTTTTCCGCAAGGATATTATCCTGGCGGCTCACGCCAGGGCCGATGATTTGTGCGCGACGGATGATGCGTTCCTGGTGGAACGTTGCGGGCATAAAGTCAAGGTGCTCCGGGGGGACTATTTTAATATTAAAATCACGTCTCCGGAAGACTTGGTGCTGGCGGAATTGTTGCTCCGGGGCCCAAGGGATTCCGGTGCGGCACCAGCAGGGAAAAAGCGATGAAACAGAAGATCGGCTTGGGGTATGATGTTCACCGTTTTGTGGAAGGGAGAAAGCTGTTTTTGGGGGGGGTGGAAATCCCGTATCCCAGAGGCCTTGAAGGTCATTCCGACGCGGACGCCCTGCTGCACGCGGTTTGTGACGCCCTGTTGGGCGCACTGGGGAAGGGGGACATCGGGGAACATTTCCCTGACACCGACAGCCGGTATAAGGATATTTCCAGTGTCCAACTCCTGAAAACCGTTTACGCCCTGGTCCGGGAAGAGGGCTTCCAGGTCAATAATATCGATGCGGTGATCATTGCCGAGGAACCGCATTTGAAATCCTACAAGGAGGCCATGCGGGCCAGGATTGCCGCGGTTCTGGACATGACGCCGGGGGATGTGAACATTAAAGCGACAACGCAAGAGGGGATGGGTTTTCTCGGCCGTAAAGAAGGGGTGGCGGCTTATGCCACCGCGCTTTTAATCCAGTCTTAAGATGAGGGTAAGGCCATGACGTTATTAGCTGTTTTGCTGTTTTTTTGCGTGATCTTTCTTTTGATCTCCATATTTTTTTCCGATGAGATCAAAGCCAGTAAAGAACGGGACCCTGCGGCGAAAGGCACGCTGGAGATCCTGCTGCTGTATCCGGGGCTGCACGCGATTATCCTTTACCGTGTGTCGCACTGGTTATGGACCAAAGGCATCCCGCTGCTGCCCAGGCTGTTATCGCAGGTGGCGCGGAGCCTGACGGGGATCGAGATCCACCCCGGGGCCAAAATCGGCAAAGGGCTTTTTATCGATCACGGGACAGGCGTGGTGATCGGGGAAACAACGATCATCGGAAACAATGTGACCTTGTATCAGGGCGTGACCCTGGGGGGGACAGGCAAGGAAACCGGCAAGCGCCATCCGACCCTGGGCGACGATATCGTGATCGGGGCGGGGGCCAAAGTGCTGGGGAACATTGAAATCGGATCCAACGCCTATATCGGCGCCAATGCCGTCGTGGTCAAAGATGTGCCCCCCAACACCACGATTGTCGGTGTCCCGGGGCGGATCACCAAACAGGACGGCAAAAGGATCGACCGGTCCCTTGATCACACCCATATCCTGGACCCTGTCATGCAGCAGATCAACGATCTGGAGAAAAGGTTGGACGCGCTGGAAAAAAACCGCCCGGCACCGAAATCTAAAAAATCAACGGAAGAGTAATATCCGGGGCCCCGGTCAGGCCGGGATGTTTGAGCCCGAGGACAGCGATGAGTTTATTTATTTATAATTCTTTGACTAAAAAAAAGGAGCCGTTTGTCCCTCTCTCGGGGAAGACGGTGAAAATGTATTCCTGCGGGGTGACGGTTTATGATAAGTGCCACATCGGGCACGCGCGCAGCCTCTATATTTTTGACGTGATCCGCCGGTATCTGAAATACCGAGGGTATGACGTCACGTTTGTCCGCAATATCACGGACATTGACGACAAGATCATAAATAAAGCCAGAGAACGTGGCGTCCCCTGGCAGGACGTCGCGGAGAAAAATATCGATTTGTATTACCAGGATATGGATTCTTTGGGCGTGGGCAAAGCGGATATCGAACCCAAGGCGACGGAGAATATCCCCGACATGATCGAGCACATCCAGGGGCTTATCAAGGCCGGCGTCGCTTATGAAGCCGAGGGCGACGTGTATTTTGCGGTGCGGCAATTCCCTGATTACGGGAAGCTGTCCGGGCAAAGCATCGAGAAGATGCTGGAGGGCGTGAGGATCGAGAGCGATGAAAAGAAGCGGGATCCGCTGGATTTCGCGTTATGGAAGCATTCTAAAGAAGGCGAGCCGCAGTGGCCCAGCCCCTGGGGGCCGGGACGTCCGGGCTGGCATATTGAATGTTCCTGCATGAGCCGGAAACATCTGAATGGCGACACGCTCGACATTCACGCCGGAGGGAGGGACCTGATTTTTCCTCATCATGAAAACGAGATCGCGCAGGCCGAAGCCCTGACCGGCAAGATGTTCGCGAAGTACTGGATCCATCACGGGCTGATCACGATCAACGGCCAGAAAATGTCAAAGTCGCTGGGGAACTTTATTACGATTGAGGACGCGGTGAAACGTTTCGGGCCCGATGACCTGAAGCTGTTTTTCCTGTCTTCGCATTATGCCAGCCCCATTGATTTTTCAGAGGAAAAAATCGCGGAAGCCCATAAAGCGCGGCAGCGGTTCGCGGTTTTAGTGCAGGATGCGGCCCGCTTGAAGGAAGGGGCAACGGACCGGATTAAGCCGCACGACGGCGCCCGGGCCGTTATTGACCGCGCGCAGGCCGCGTTTATTGAAGCCATGGATGATGATTTTAATACCCCGAAAGCCCTCGGAGTCTTGTTTGAGCTGGTGATGGACGCGCATAAGTATAAGGGCCAGCCGGGCGCGGATTATATGGTCTGCCAGGCGGTCGAAATGATTCAGCGGTTATGTGAGGATATTTTCGGGGTGAACGTCTGTTTCCGGCCTGTTTCCAAGGATATTAAGCTCGTGTACAACATCAACGGCCCCATTGTCCAGAAAACCATCGATGAGCTCATTCAGGAACGCGAGGCCGCGCGGCGGAATAAGGATTTTAAGCGGGCTGATGAAATCCGCGCTTTATTAAAAGAGCAGGGGATCATCGTGGAGGACACGCCCCAGGGGCAGCAGTGGAGAAAAGGATGAAAGGCGTTTTTATCACTTTTGAAGGGTCGGAAGGGTCCGGGAAGAGCACCCAGGCCGCCATGATATGTAAATATCTTAAAGACAAAGGCCGTCCGGCCCTTCACCTCCGGGAGCCCGGCGGGGTGAAGATCAGCGAGACCATCCGCAGGATTTTGCTG
>JAGOJP010000073.1 GCA_017995055.1 Candidatus Omnitrophota bacterium | reverse complement strand
CGGATAACGCATTATTTTATGAAGGAGTGCTCATGCTGAATCAGAAAGTGGTGCTGGTGACCGGAGGGACAGGGTCGTTCGGGAAAAAATTTACGGAAATTTTGTTGAACAAATATCAGTTGAAAAAATTGATTATTTTCAGCCGGGACGAGTATAAACAGTTTGAGATGTCCCGGGTTTTTCCGGACCGGAAATATCCCATCCGGTATTTTCTGGGGGACATCCGCGACCGTGACCGGCTTTACCGGGCTTTTGAAGGGGTCGATTACGTGGTTCACGCCGCCGCGCTCAAGCAGGTGCCGGCGCTGGAATATAACCCGACGGAAGCGGTCAAGACCAACGTTATCGGCGCCGACAACATCGTCAACGCGGCGATTGACGCCGGGGTCAAAAAGGTGATCGCCCTTTCGACCGACAAAGCCGTCAACCCGGTCAACCTTTACGGGGCGACGAAACTTGTCGCGGAAAAGATTTTTATCGCCGCCAACGCTTTTGCCGGCGGGAGGGTTAAGTTTGCCGCGGTCCGTTACGGGAACGTGATGGGGTCCCGGGGGAGCGTGATTCCGCTGTTCCTGAATCTGAAAAGCAAAAAATGCCGGGAGTTTCCGCTCACTGACGAACGGATGACCCGTTTCTGGATCACGCTGGAGCAGGGTGTCCAGCTCGTGATTAAGGCGCTGGACACGTCCGAAGGGGGGGAGGTCTTTATTCCGAAGGTCCCTTCCATGAAGATCGTTGACTTGGCCCGGGCCATCGAGCCGGACTGCACATTTAAAATCATCGGCATCCGCCCGGGGGAGAAAGTCCATGAGACATTGATTTCCGGGGATGAATCCCGGAACACGAAAATCGACGGGGATAACTATGTCATCCTCCCGCAGTTTTTTGACACGCGGGAGGTGCACCGCCAGTATGATCAATTGTCGTCTGTCCCGGAAGGGTTCGCTTACACCAGCGATACCAACCAGCACTGGCTCACGGTTGAACACCTGAAGCAGGTCATTTCCGGATTGTAACCCGGCAGGAGCGTCATGAATATCGCGTTTGTTTTTTCGTTACAAAATGTGTTTTCTCCGGAAAAGCCGCTATAAAGGATACAGGCCGCGCTGGAAACTGCTGGCCCGGTGTTTCGTCGCCCGGCTGCATTGTTCTTACCGGATGATGCGGATTTACCGCGTTGTGACGGAGTGGGGTATTTTTAAAAAACTCAAGGAATTCATGAAAAAGTAATTATGGGCAGGCTTATACGCAAAGAAAAAATTTCTTACGGCCGGCAAACCATCACGCAAGACGATATCAAGGCGGTCACGGATGTGCTCCGGTCGGACTGGCTGTCGCAGGGCCCGAAGATCAGGGAGTTTGAAGAGGCCCTGTGCCGCTACACCGGAGCGAAATACGCCGTGGCCGTGACCAACGGCACGGCGGCGCTTCATACGGCCTGCCTGGCTGCGGGGATCGGCCCCGGCGACGAAGTGATTACTTCGCCCGTGACGTTTTTGGCTTCGGCGAACTGTGTCGTGTACTGCGGGGGGACCCCGGTGTTCGCGGATATTGATGAGAAAACGGTGAATATAGATCCTGCGGAGATTGAAAAAAAGATCAGCCCCAGGACCAGGGCGCTGATCCCGGTGCATTTCGCCGGGCATCCCGCGGATATGGCGACGATCCGGCGTCTCGCCCGGAAGCGCAAGCTTTTAGTGATTGAAGACGCCTGCCACGCTTTGGGGGCGGAATACCGCGGGAAAAAAGTCGGCGGCGGCGCGTATTCGGACATGACGGTGTTCAGTTTTCATCCGGTCAAGAACATCACGACCGGAGAGGGCGGGGCCATCCTGACGAACCGTAAAGACCTTTATGAGCGGCTGCAGATTTTCCGCACGCACGGGATGACGAAAACCCCGCAGTTGTTGACCAGGAATGACGGGCCCTGGTATTACGAGATGCCGGTCTTGGGGTATAATTACCGGATCACCGACCTGCAGTGCGCGCTGGGGGTGTCCCAGATGAAAAAGCTGGACCGGTTTATCGCCCAGAGAAGGGCCCTTGTTGCCGCTTATCATGCTTTGTTGGCCCGGGATCCGCGTTTTATCCTTCCGGTGGAGAAGAAAGAGGTGAAGGCGGCATGGCATATTTTTGTGATCCAATTTAAAGACGCGGCGTTACGGAACAGGGTGTTTGAGGTGCTGATGGGGAAGGGGATTTCCCCGCAGGTTCATTATATCCCGATTCATCTGCAGCCGTATTACCAGCAGCGTTTTGGTTATAGACGCGGACAGTTTCCTGTGTCTGAACGGTATTATGAACGGGCCATGACCCTGCCGCTTTATCCCCAGTTGCGAAAACGCGACGTGCGGCACATTGTGCGGATGTTCATCGAGGCGGTGGCATGAAAATATTGTTAATCAATCCTCCGATCCGGGAATGGGCCCGGCCCAATGTCTTGCCCTTGGGGCTTGGGTATTTGGCCGCGGTCGCCAGGAACGCCGGTCATGAGGTGGACGTGATGGATATCAACGCTTTCCGTTGGGACCGTCAGACCGTTCAGGAAAAGATCCGGGCGGCGGAATTTGATGCCGTCGGGATCGGCGCGATCGTTACGGTGTATAAGTATGTCAAGTGGCTGGTTGAATTTATTAAAAGTACGGCGCCGGACAAAAAAATCATGGTGGGAGGGAGTGTCGGGACCTCCATCCCGCACATCATCCTGGACAGGACTCCGGCGGATATTGTCTGTATCGGGGAGGGGGAAGAAACATTTCCCGAGCTCCTGTCGGCGCTTGAAGAGGGGAGGGATTTAGGGACGGTGGCGGGGATATGGTTTAAGGACGCGGACGGGAACATCCGGAAGAACCCCGCGCGGCCGCCGATCAGGAATTTAGATGAAATCCCCTTCCCGGCGTGGGACCTTTTCCCGATGGATATTTATCTGAAGAACCCGGTCGGGGCCCCGAACCGTAATAAATGGAGCGATGGCCGGGGGGAGGACGCCTGTGCGTTTTCCATGAATATCAGCGCCACCCGCGGCTGCCCGTATCAATGCATTTATTGTTATCACGATTTTATGGGGCACGGGTACCGGCACCGTTCTCCGGAGAATGTCGTCGATGAGATAAAATGCCTGAGGGACCGTTACGGGGTCCCGTATGTCCATTTTATCGATGATGAATTCTGTCTGAACAAAAAATTTGTGGCGGACTTCTGTGCCCTGATGACCCGGACGTTTCACGGGACCGTCACGTGGGGCTGTACGGGGCGGGTCAATCTTATGTCGGAACCTCTAGTCGCGGCCATGGCGGAAGCCGGGTGTGTGCTGCTTTGCTACGGGATAGAATCCGGGAGCCAGCGGATGTTGGACGTTATGAAGAAAGGGGTGCGGGTCCAGGAAGCCAAAGCCGCAGTCCGGCTGACCCAGAAACATATGGGATGGGCGGACTGTTCTTTTATGATCGGCCTCCCCGGAGAAAATCATCAAACGATCCGGGAGACGGTTGATTTCTGCAAGGAACTTCGGCTGGCTCCGGAAGTTGTTTTCTTCGCGACCCCTTACCCGGGGACGGAGCTTTACCGCTTGGCTTTGGCTCAAGGCAAGATCCGGGATGAAGAGGAATATGTCCTGAATCTTGGTGAACAGGGGGAACATATCCGGGTTAACTTTTCCGAATTGTCGGATGCCCAGCTTTATGCCGCGCAGGAAAAGATGATCGCGGAGCTGGGAGCATGGAACAAAACGAAGCATTACGAACAGGTGACGTCATGAATGTGCTTTGCGTGATCCCCGCCCGGGGCGGCAGCCAACGCGCGCCGATGAAGAATGTGCGGCCCCTTTGCGGCAAGCCGCTTATGGCGTATACGGTCGAGATGGCGCTCAAGAGCCGTCTGTGTGACAAGGTCGTCGTGTCAACCGATCATGACCGGATCGCGGACGTTGCGAAAGAATACGGCGCGGCGGTGGTCATGCGGCCGGCGGAACTGGCCCGGGATACCTCCCCGATCGATGACGCGCTTCGCCATGCCCTGCGGACGGAAGAAGAGGCGGCGGGAAAAACGTTTGATGCCGTCGTGGCATTACAGGCGAATGTCCCTATCCGTAAAGAAGGGGACATTGATGCGGCGGTGGAAAAACTGCTGTCCCGCAAAGATTACACGGCGGTGGCGACCGCTTATCAAGTGGGCCAGCGGCCGGAATGGATGAAAATTTTGGACCCCGAAACCGGGGTGATCCGTCCTTTTATGCCGTCGGCGCACGCTTACCGCATGCAGGATTTGCCCCCGCTGTATTTATTGGACGGGGCCGTTATCGTCTTAAAGAGAGAACCATTGCTGGCGGCAGCCGGGGTTTTGAAGGTGCACGCTTATATGGGGGACCGGGTGGCCCTGCTCGTCCATGATGAGCAGTACGCCATAGAGATCGATCAGGAAGAGGATTTCCTGAAGACGGAATTTTATATGAAATATCAGACGATTATCGAGTCGAGGACAGCGTAGATGAACAGCGATGTCCTGATTCTCACCGAGGGGGGAACACGGTTTGGATTCGGACACATCGGCCGGTGTGCGGCTTTATACCAGGCTTTCGCGTCCAGGAATTTTACCCCGCGCCTGGTCATTAACGGTGACGGGTCGGTGGCAGCGTTCACGAAGGGCCTGAACAGTGACGTTCGTTGCTGGTTTGAGGACGGATGTTTACGCGGGCTCCTGGCTTTGAATCCCGGCGTCGTTGTGATTGATTCTTATATTGCGCCGGAAGCTGTTTACCGCACTGTGTCGGAAGCCGTGCGTGCCGCTGTTTTTCTGGACGACTATGAGCGGATATTTTACCCTCTCGGGTTTATCGTGAATCCTACGGCCTGCCCGGAACAGTTCTCATACCCAGCCCGGGAAGGGACGGTTTATTTGCTGGGGGAAGGTTATATGCCTTTACGCTCGGTGTTCTGGGACGTCCCCCCAAGGTCTGTCAGCGAACGTGTTGGGCATATTTTATTGACGCTGGGAGGCAGCGACATGAAACAGGCCACGCCGCTTTGTTATCAGGCGGTCAAAGCGGAGTATCCTTCTGCCAGGAAGACGGTTGTTTTAGGACACGGTTGCTCGCCTGCCGCCGATTTTTTTGATCAGGCGGACGGGCAGACCGAGTTTGTCGCGGCCCTGGATGCCGGTCAGATGAAAGCCCGTATGCTGGAAGCGGACTTGGCGGTATCAGCGGGCGGCCAGACTCTGTATGAGTTGGCTCGGAGCGGGGTCCCGGCTTTGGCGGTGTGTGTGGCGGATAATCAGGTCGCGAACATCCGCGGGTTAAAGCGTAAGGGCGTTATTGAGGATTGTGGGAGGATCGATGACCCCGGCGTGTCCGCCCGTTTGCGGGAGGCTTTAAGAAAGTATAAGGATAAAGAGCCGCGTCAAAGGTTGGTTGCTGCCGGGCAATCCTGCGTGGACGGCCAGGGCGCGTTCCGGATCGTGGACGCGGTGGTTAACAAGAGGGCGATGACACCCCGACAGCTTCTATGAAAAAGAAAAAAATTATTATCGCGACGGTTAAAACCTGGAATATTGAGGCGGCGCGGGATTTCCGCAAACATAACCCGGATATCTCCGTGCGCGTGATCACAAAACGGGATCAGGTGTGCCTCGCGTCGGTTAAAAAGTTTAATCCGGATTTTATATTTTTCCCGCATTGGTCCTGGAAGATTCCCCGGGATATTTATGCGGTGTATCCGTGCGTTGCGTTTCATATGACAGACTTGCCGTACGGACGGGGCGGGAGCCCTTTGCAGAACCTGATTGTCCGGGGACACCGGTCGACAAAAATCACCGCGATCCGGGTTACGGAAAAATTTGACTCCGGGCCGGTGTATATCAAACACGCCCTGTCCTTGCGGGGGGCGGCTGAAGAAATTTACCGGCGGGCGGCGGCTGTTATTTTCGGCCGCATGATACCGGCAATTATCCGCGGCAAGATGCGCCTTCGGCCCCAGAAGGGCAAGGCGGTTGTTTTTCGCCGGAGGACGCCGGAAGAAAGCCGTCTTATCCCGGTGGCGTCCGTGCCGGAAGCGTATGATCGGATCCGCATGCTGGACGCGGAAGGTTACCCCCGGGCTTTTCTGGAAACAACATATTTGCGGTTTGAATTCTTTGCGGCGGAGAAGAAAGGGCGGCGGCTGACCGCGCGGGTTGAAATTTGTCCAAAGGAGGCGGCATGAAAAAGAAAATCTTGGTCGTTGCGGCTCACCCGGATGATGAGGTGCTGGGCTGTGGGGCGGCGGTCGCCCGGCTTGTTCAAGAAGGGCATGGCGTAACCACGGTCATTTTGGGGGAAGGCGTGACCGCACGTTACAGCGACGGCGCTTCCGGGAGACAGGACCAGGAAAAGAAAAGATTGAAAGAGCAGATGACGGCCGCCAACCAGGTCTTAGGCGTGAAGGACGTGTATCAGCTCGACCTTCCTGACAACAAACTGGACACGGTCTCCCTTTTGGAAATTGTCCAGCGTCTGGAAGAGATCAAACGGCAGGTCCGGCCCGACACGGTTTTTACGCATCACTGGGGAGATTTGAACATTGACCACCGTATCACGTATAACGCGGTGATGACCGCCTGCCGGCCCCTGAAAGGAGAGCCGGTCAGGGACATTTACGCATTCGAAGTCCCGTCTTCTTCGGAGTGGGCGTATCCCCGGAGTTTTGACCCGACGCTTTACATGGATGTCGAGGGGACAATCATGCAGAAAATAAAAGCGATGCGGTGTTACCGGTCGGAAATGCGGCCGGCGCCGCATCCCCGTTCCGCAAAGAGTTTGTTGGCCATCGCGCAGCGGTGGGGAAGCGTCTCTGGTTACACGTACGCGGAAGCTTTTCAGATTGTGCGGGCGATCCGATGACAGAAGACGTCGTTATAACGTTAGCCGGGGAAGAGGATATGCGGGATATCTGGGAGTGGCGTAACCACCGGGACGTCCGTAAAAATTTTTTTAACACCGCCGTGGTCCCCTGGGATGAACATCAGCGGTGGTTTGAGCAGAAAATGTCCGATTCCCGTTGCCGGATTTACATGGCCCGCCGTGGGGGAGAAAAAATCGGGGTCATCCGTTTCGAGCCCGAGGGGAAGGGCGCGCAGGTGAGCGTTCATCTCAATCCCGCCTGCCTAGGGCAGGGGCTGGGATCCCGTGTCATCCGGGCCGGGACAGAACAATTCTTGAAGGAGATCGGGGCGGTCACGGTTATCGCCAGGATCATCAAAAAAAACGAAGCATCTGTCAAAGCATTCATGAAAGCCGGCTACCAGTGTCTTTCCGAGGAGAAAGAGGTGGTCACGTATGGCTATGGCGGGGATTTTTAAAAGGAAAATGAGATGAACCCGTTTAAGATGGGCAATAGGCTGGTGGGGGGACAACACCCGGTGTATATTGTCGCGGAGATTTCCGCGAACCACGGGCAGAGTTTTACCCGCGCGGTGGCCATGATCCGTAAAGCGAAAGAATGCGGGGCGGACGCGGTGAAGTTTCAGGCGTACACTCCTGACACCATGACGCTCGATGTCTGTAATAAATATTTCCGCGTGCATCATCCGGAATGGGGCGGCCAGACCCTGTATCAGCTTTATCAAAAAGCATGTACTCCCTGGTCCTGGCTTAAAAAATTAAAATCGGTTGCGGATGACCTTGGCCTCGGGTTTTTTGTCACCGCTTTTGACGCTTCCTCCGTTGATTTTCTGGAAACGCTCGCCGTACCGGTGCACAAGATCGCTTCTTTTGAGCTGGTGGATATCCCTTTGATCGCATACGCCGCCCGGACCGGTAAACCGCTTATCCTGTCAACAGGGATGGCGGAGAGAGAAGAGATCGAGGATGCGGTCACGGCCGCCCGCCGGGCAGGCAGCCGCGATCTTCTTTTGCTTAAATGCGTCAGCAATTATCCGGCGCAACCGCAGGAGATGAATTTAAAGGTCATCCCGGACATGGCCAGGCGTTTTAAAGTCCCGGTGGGGCTTTCGGACCACACGCTGACTTTGGCCGCGTCGCTGGCCGCGGTGTGCCTGGGCGCGGTTATGATCGAAAAACATTTTACTTTGACCCGGAAGCACAAAACACCGGACAGCTTTTTTTCCACCGAGCCGGGGGAGTTTAAAATGCTGGTGGAGAATATCCGGATCACGGAACAGGCGCTGGGGACAGCGACGTATATGAAAACCGGCAGGGAAAAAAAGAGCCGGGTGTTCCGCCGTTCTCTTTTTGCCGTTCAGGATATCAAACGCGGGGAGCGTTTCACACCGGATAACGTCCGGTCGATCCGCCCGGCTTATGGGCTGCCGCCGAAAGCCCTGAACAAGATCTTGGGGCGCAGGGCCGCGAAAGATATCCGCCGCGGCACCCCTTTGGCAAAGGAGTTGATTGCCGCGTCATGAAACGGCTGAAAAACATTTATACGGGGCGCGACGCGCTGATGATCTTCGGCGGGCCTTCGATCGTTGAAAACCAGCTGCCTTTGGAACGGGTGGACCGTGCGCGTTATACGGTGTTTTTGGAAAGCAAGGCCCTGACGCCGTATTTCATCAAGGCCGGCTTAATGCCGGACTTTTACCTTATGTTCTATCTGGAAAAGTGCAAATCCAACGCGTTTCAGCATGTGGTCTTCCAGTCGTTTTTGGCGGATATGGATTTGACTGGTCTCATCCGGGATGAATACCAGGATGAGTACCAGTTCCTGAAAGAGAATTTCCGGATGTTCTTCGAGGCTTTCCGGCCGGAACGCGGCGTGCACAAGCGGTTTCGTTACAAGACGGAAGTCTTTTTGCGGGATTCCCCGCTGGACTTATTATCCCGGTTCCCGGAAACGGCTTGCCTGGCTTTTCGAGATAATTTTTTGGCTTACCGGGAGAGTTTCCACGTCGCCAATCCGGTTTATACCTGCGGGATCGGGCCTGCGGACGCGGAGTTCGATCTCGGGGATTACTTCACTTTGGATGAGAGCGGAGATATCCCCCGGGTTAAGGACTACAGTTTCCTGAATTCCGCGGCGATCGCCCTTTTCCCGGTCTTGAATTTTTTGGGGTTCCGGACTGTGTTTTTCCTCGGGATGGACATGTCGATGCTGGGCAGCATGGAGTATGCTGCCTGTTACACGTTCAAATCCCTGGCGCATTACCGGAAATTTTTTAAAAAGGCGCGGCGGGCGTTTAGCGGCAATTTTAAAGAAAACAAGCGCCCTTTTATGCGGCCGCCGCATGAGTTTGCCGCTTTGGAAAAGATCCTGAAATACCAGGGCATGAATTTTGTCAATATCTATGAACCGTTTGAATATTCTTTGCCGGTCGACGGCATTCCTAACATATCTTTCAAGGAGTTTTTGAATGGCGCGCGTTGAGCGACAAACAATCGGGGTCTTTTCCTTCGGGCGGAAACAGAGCCAGCGCTGTCCCGAGAAAATGGTCCGGCCGTTTGGGGACACGACCCTCACCGATATCATGCTGAAGAAGCTGCGCATGTTGGGGGACAACACGTTTTTCGCCGGGTATGAACAGGATTTCGCCGAGAAGTGCCGGGTTCATGGCGTGCCGTTTGTCCAGCGCAGCCAGGAATCGGTCCTGATAGACGGGCCGATCACGGAGATACTGTCTTTCTTAAAAGATCTCCCGTATTCCCATTTTTTGATCATTAACGGGTGCCTGCCGTTTTTAAAAGTAAAAACCATCGCGGATTTCCTGGAACAATGCTGTGAGCATAACTGGGAATCGGCGTTCGGCGTGGTGAAACGGCATAATTTTTATTTCGACATGAAGAGAAAGCCTTTGAATTTTTCTCTGTCGCTCAAGACGATTAATACCAAGACCGTGGACCCGGTCTTGGAGTTCGCCCATGCCTTGTATTTTTTTTCCAAAGACTATTTTTTCCAACACGGCCGTTACTGGGACTGGAAGGAAGTTCAACTGGTGGAGTTGAAGGATAAACTGGAATTGTTCGATATTGATACGGAAGAAGATTTTTTGATCGCGCAAAACATGTGGAGGGATCATGCGGGTCGTATTTTTAGTTTATAGGACGAATTCTTACCGTTATTACACGCCGGTCATTCAGGAAGCGTTGCGGCGGGGCTATAGCGTGGAATGCTGGCATGATTATAGCGCTCCCCGGACAGGAACCAAGGCATTTTCTTTCCCGGACATTGAGAGTGTCCCAGATTTCCCGGGATTGGGCCGGCCGTCAGGGGTCATTTTCGAGGGGCCGGAGGATTTGGAAAGGAAACTAAGAGAGGGAAGAGATATCGACGTGGTCGTTTCCATTTGTCCTTTGAAATTTTCTTTACCAGACGCTTCCTTAGATGAGTTCCCTTTCACCTGGGTGACGCTGATGACCGGACCGGACAACTTTTTTCATATACCGAAGTTGGGCTTTTTGAAGAAACGACGGAATAAAGAACTTTTTTTTGTTCATAGTGAGAGTTACGCGGAAAAAGGAAAAGCATTTTTGAAAAATTTCCATCCGGAATACACAGATTATCTCTATCCTGATAACACCCGTATGATGGTCTCCGGGAACACGGAATTTGACGCGTTTAAGACCATTGATCCGGATGCCGTGCGGACGAAATACGGGCTGCCATCGGGGAAAGGGATCCTTCTTTATCTGCCGTTCCCGTATTGCAACCGCAACCGTTCCTCCGCATGGGAAAGGGCCTTTTGCGGGCTTTACGCAAATACAGCGATGGCTTCGGACGGTTCGTATGCGCATGATAAAAAAAATTATATCATTAGAGATTTTGTGCAAAGGAGCTGGAATTTACTGCGCGTTATGCAGGACCCTTTAAGCCGGAGGTTTTTGGCGCAGGGTTTAAATGAAGCGAAGGTTTTTGAAGCGATCCGGCAGTTTTGCTCTCGGAATAATCTGTCTCTTGTGGTGAAGCCGAGGATGAAATTCCCGGTCGCGGACTATGTCAAAGAGCAGGCCGATTGGGTGGCCTGGGATGATGAAAAACAGCAGAACCCACCCCTACTGAAAGAATTGCTGACCGTCAGCCGTATGTGCGTCATGTATTACGCCT
>JAGOJP010000072.1 GCA_017995055.1 Candidatus Omnitrophota bacterium | reverse complement strand
CCCATGCGCTCTTTATCAATCCGCGCCGCCCCCAGCCCGGAATCCTCCCAGGCCATGCGCGCGGCGACCACCGCAAACTGAACATACCGGTCCATCCGGATCGCCTCCTGCCGGGTTAAACCCAAAGCGATAGGGTCGAACCGGCGGACCTGCGCGGCAATTTTTGTATTAAACTGCGACACGTCAAATTCCGTGACCCGTTCAATGCCGGAAACACCGTTGACCATCGCGTTAAAGCATTCTTCATTCCCGATACCATTGGGGGCGACGATCCCCACCCCCGTCACAACAACCCGTCTGGACATATCTTTCCTCTTTCCTCGCCAACGCCTGGGGCCCCCGGCGTTGACCGTTAATAATAATTATGCTCCGGCCGTTATCATCGCAACAATGTCCCGGAAGCCCTGTCCCCTCCCTCGCACAGCCAGACGACACAAAGACCGGCTTACAGCCCGAATTCCGCCTTAAGCTGCGCCGGGGACAAAAAATTTCCGGTGCTTTCAACCCGATGCACAAGCGCCACGATCTTTCTGTTTAAAGGCGCTTTCATCTGAAGGCTGGAAGCCAAAAGATCCACTTCCCCGTTGATAAAATCTATTTCACTGGATTTCCCGCGTTTAATGCTTTGTAAAATCGACCCGTATACCGGCTCCCGGCTTAACCCGGTTAACGTCTGCCGGATAATGCCAGCGGCCGTGTCCATCGGCATGTCAGCCAGGCCAAAAATTCTTTCGACCGGAAAACTCGGGAGAGACACCAGTTCGATGCCAGCGGCCCGGACGATCTGCAACCCTTCCTTTAAAAGAAGGACGCTCAACCGGCAGAAGTCAACATCGGCGAATGTTTCCTGCATGGAAAAACCCAGGCACGCGGTGATACTGTTATTAAAATTAATGAATAATTTCAGCCATTTCATCCCTACAAGAGACGGGGTCACCGTGACCGGAAACGCTTTCCTCAGGACCCCGGCGATATCCTCAATCATGCAGTCCAGCGGAGCATAGGGCTTTCCCAGAACCCAGTCGCCGCTAAAATTGAAAACGACTTCCCCGGGCTTGGTATATGTGGCGCCGAACATAACAATGCTGCTATAAATATTCTCCGGCTCAAAGTGCGTGCTTAAAAGATTATCCCTCTGGACGCCGTTCTGGGTCGTCAAGACCCGGCCGTGCTCCAAGAAAGCCGCATTGTCCTGATAAGCCTGTTCCAGGTCCTGGCTTTTCACGGTAAAGATCACCAGATCATAAACCCTGTCCAGGCGTTCCGCCACGCGGACCGGCACGGTCTCCTGCCCGGCCGAGGTCTTCAGGATAAGCCCCCGCTCGCGGACAGCCGCAACCTGCTGCGGCCGGCCCACGAGGAGGATGTCCTCCCCGGCTTTTGTCAGCAACCCGGCGGCAACCGACCCGATAGCTCCGGCCCCGAGAACCGCAATCTTCATCATCGCGCTCCGTTATGCCTGATCTTTGTCATGAGGCTTTACGACATCCTGTTTTAAAGCTTCCAAGACGGCCTCCACAGCCAAGATGAATTTTTTCTTATAAAACACGTCCCAAAGCAGGCGTTGA
This sequence comes from Candidatus Omnitrophota bacterium, assembly GCA_017995055.1. GTDB lineage: Bacteria > Omnitrophota > Gorgyraeia > Zapsychrales > JANLHA01 > JAGOJP01. Next base: position 9,480 of record JAGOJP010000072.1, on the reverse strand, counting down.
ACAACCCCCGTCACTTGATAATGCATTTCATAATCAATCCGGGTCCCGTTCGCCCGTTCACTGATCTGAACGACTTCATATCCGACAAAAAATCCCCGGCGGAAGGTCCTTTCTATAACCTGGCGGGGTTCATATTGCGTGACTTCGGAAATACCGGCCGGTGCCAAAAACCCGGCCAATTGAAAATCATATTGCGTACCCAAGCCCTCATCCCCATTCGTGATTTTCGAAAACTTAAAAGGGCCAGCGGCGGGCCACCACCCCGGATCTCCCCAAAGCAGGGCCCCCGCCGGTATCCGGGCAACCGGGACCTCAGCAAAAGTGAAAAGCTGGATAAGTTTCAGTTCTTTTTTAGGGGCTGACGTCTTGCTTTTGTTAAATAACATCCCGATCTCCTTCGTGATTTATACAATGCTTCCGGATTTTTTGTGCCCAGGATCATACGGAGCGTAGTCAAACCCGACTTCTTCAAAAAGACGGATCATAAGCCCGTAAAAGGCCATCGGCACCTCCGAAAAGAATGCCCGAAGGATATCGCTTTCCTCAATCATCGTCCCTCCCCGGGACAAGGCGTTCTGCCGCGCTTTTTTCCGCACAACCTCATCGGCGATATCCCGATGAAATAAAGGGAGCCGCCGGATCATGGTTTCATACTTTATTAATGCTTTTTTGTCCCAGGCCATCTGGGGCTGTTCATCAGGCATAAATCACCATCCCTATCATAACAGCGGCTAAAAAGCCGCGCCGGTCAAATTAAACATACGTTCCCGCGTCAGCGGACATTTTAAAAATTTTACGGCACCCTTTCAGGGGCAACATGCCCCCTGTTACCCGTTCTTCTGTTTCTTCAAAAAACCGAGCCGGACGCTGTCCCCCGGGGCCCGTATTTTCCTGCGACGGAAAGCCATTCTTTTTAAAAAAACGATCACACCCGTGACCAAAAAAATCGCCGCGCTCCTCGCGCTTGTCAGTCAAAACCAGCTCGTCACCAAAGAGCGTCCGCCGGGAGTGACGTCCACGCAGACATGCTTTGACTGCGTGTATTCCAGAAGCCCCTCCTCCCCCAGTTCCCGTCCGACGCCGCTCTGCTTATAGCCGCCGAACGAAGCCTCGTTATAGAACCCCCCGTAGGTGTTCACCCAAACGATCCCGCACTGCAGCCGCCGGGACACCTGGTTCGCCTTGGCAATACTTTTCGTCCACACGCACGATGCCAGGCCGAAAGGGGAATCGTTGGCCAGTTTCACGGCATGATCCATCCCGGAAAACTTGATCACCGCCAACACGGGGCCGAAAATTTCTTCCCGGGCGAGCGTCATAGAGTTGTCGACACCGGTAAAAATCGTCGGCTCCAAATAAAATCCGTTCTGAATATCCTTCGAAAGGCCGGATGGGATCCCCCCTCCGCAGACCACCCGGGCCCCTTCGTCAAGTCCCTGCTGAATACAAGAAAGGACCTTGGCCCGGTGTCCTTGGCTGATCAACGGCCCAAAATCCGTATCATGACTTATGCTGTTTCCGATCTTCAAGCCACGCGTTTTCTGCACCAGTTTCTCTAAAAACTCGTCGTAAATCGCATCTTCCAGCAGCAAACGCGAGCCGGCCGTGCACATCTGTCCCTGATTCATAAAAATGGCTGACATAGTTCCTCCGACGGCCGCGTCCATATCACAATCAGCAAAAACAATGTTCGGAGACTTCCCCCCCAGCTCCAGGCTCACTTTTTTGGTCGTCCGGGCCGCCCGGGCCATAACATCCCGCCCGGTTTCCGTCCCGCCGGTAAAACTGATCATCCTCACGTCGGAATTTTCAATCAAATCCTGGGTCACGTCATGCCGGGAACTTGTGACGATATTCAACACCCCGTCCGGCAGCAGCCCAAGATCGCGGATGATCCCGGCAAGATATACCACAGACACGCTGGCGTGCTGAGAAGGTTTAAAAACGACCGAATTCCCGGCCAGGAGTGCCGGGGCGACTTTCCAGGCGAACATAATAAGCGGATAATTCCAGGGGATAATACAGGCCACAACCCCCCAAGGCTCCCGTTCCGTAAAGCTCCGTACCGGAGCCGGAACGGGATTTAACCTGCCTTTCAGGAGATCCCCCGCTCCGGAAAAATATTCAAAGGTATCGGCACAGGCCGGGATGTCAATAAAGGTCGTCTGTTTGATGGTTTTGCCGGTGTCAAGACTTTCCAGTTCCGCCAAGCGTTTCGCGTTGTCCCGGATCGCCTGAGCGATCCTCAACAGCGCCTGGCCCCGCTCTTTCGCCGGCAACCCGGCCCAGCCATTGGTTTCATAGCTTTCCCGGGCGGCGGTGACCGCCTCCCTCATGTCGTCCACGGAAGCGTCCGCGACGAGGGCAAACGGCTCCGCTGTTGCCGGATTAATACTTTCAAAATAACGCTCTTCACACGCCGGCCGGACAGCACCCTTAATATATAAGTTAAATTTTTCCATCAACCCGTCCTACCCCTGTATCGGGACCTGTTGCCACAGTTCAAAAATCCGGTTGCAGGGAGCGTACCATTTGGATATACGCGCGAAATCCCCTTTTAAATGCATCTTTTTTTGCGTGGTCGCGACAAAGGGATCAATCTGCCTTAAGAAAACCGCCGACCAGACCTTGCCCGGGGCAGAAATCAGGAACTCCGCATCCCTGTTCTGGCCGACATTCGTAATCCGGCCCCGTTCAAACTGGAAGCTGTAAACCTGTCCGGTCTCGTTTAACAAGACGGCCAGTTCCATGGTCATATCGGTTTTTTCACCCAGGCTCTTTAATAAATCATCGGCGTTGACCGCTTTCACGATCTCATCAATATGTTCCCGGGAAAACATAACATAGCATTTCTGCAAATGGTCCGGCGTTCCATATCCCGTCCCTGACGGGCGGCACGGCTTTTCCGGTCTGGACTCCGGGACCGGTCCGGTCCGGAATAACCGGCTGAAACATTCCACTTTGACCGCCTCTTCCAGGCTCTGGATCAGCAGAAAACAGTCAAACAGGTCTTCCCCGATGGCAACAACGCCGTGATTCTTTAAGACGACCACATTATTATCTTTCAGGGCGGCGATAATGGGCTGAGCGTCTGTGACCGAAGGGGTCTGCTGAGCGACCGCTTTCACCTGCCCCAGGGAAATCCGTGATTCCAGAATCCTCGGCTGCAAACAATCCTGCTCCAAAAAATAGGCGTTAGTAAAAGTTGTATGGCTGTGCAGGACCGCTTTAATGTGAGGAAACTCCTTATAGATTTCAGTATGCACAAGCCGCTCGGTGGAGACCGTTCCCGGACCTAGCACTTTCCCGTCGAGTCGCGTCAACAGGACGTCCGCTTCGTTCAAAAGGCCCAGGCATGTTTTACTGGCGGTTAAAAGAAAGTGCTCCTCATCCACTCGGATGCTGATGTTCCCGTTAAGAGCCGTGGCCAACTCCTTTTCCCACAGCAAGCGGCCGATCGCCACAATATTCTTCTTTATGGTTTGGATAATTTCGTTATTCATACACCCTCTGAATATAGGCCCCCGGCACCCATTCCAGGAGAGGCACATACCCCTGGATCCCCCGGGGTGCGATGCGTTTTTCACAAAAATAAAAAATTTCCCGGGGCTTGCCGATAAACCGCCTTTTCTTCGCGGCAGGATAACAGAAAACCGGCACGCCGTGCTTTTTCCCCAGGATCGCGTAAATCAACGCACCGATATCGCACAAAGCGCCGTGGGCATCCCCCACCTGGTAAGCAAGCCAGATTTCTTTGATCATGTTCCGGGAAATCATGAATCCGGCCATATTATCGGCGATCAGCACCGGAGACATTTTCTTTTTTAATATCGCGCGACTGTTCTTATCTGCGGATTGCAGATCCGGCCGGCCTTCCGGAATAACGCACGCCTTAAACTTGCCTGCCTTGAATTTATCCCAAAGCTCCGGCTGCGGGACCCCGTGCAGAAAAACATATTCCTTGTTCCCCTTACTTAACATGAATCGGCACCGCTTTCGTTATATACTGATGCGGGACAACATCAAACCCGGGGTAAAATCCTTGAACGGCACAAGGGACAATCCGTTTCCCGCCGAAAACCAGGAGTTCCTTGTCATCCCGGATTTCAATCGGGATATCGGCTCCCGTTTTGACGCTCTGAGACGGCTGCGTCAGGACATAAAACGGAATATGAAACTCGTGGGCGCACACAGCCAACTGGTACGTTCCGATCTTATTGGCAAAATCACCGTTGGCGCAATTCCGATCTGACCCGACGATAACTTTGTTGACCAAGGCGTCCGCCATCACAGATGCCACGGCATTGTCCGCCACCAGGGTAACATCCGCGCCCACCCGTTTCAGCTCCCAGCAGGTCAATTTGGCCCCCTGAAAATACGGCCGGGTTTCTGTAACGAAAAACTGGACTTTCTTTTTTTCCCTCCGGCACATCGCCGCGGCCATGGCCAGCTCGCCAGAAAGGTTACAGTGCGTTAAAATACTGTCGCCATCCGCCATCAACCGCGACAGGCGGGCCACACGGTCCAACCGCTGCCGCCTGACACCTTCCATATATCCCAGGATATTCCGCCGCACAATGTCCTTCATGTCCTTTCCGGCCGCACACGCTTCGTCAGCCCAGCGCACCACGATGCCTGTGACCTCCGCGAAGGGAAACGTGGGCCGGCTGGCGTTCAGGGCTTCCGCCGTCGAGTGAAGCCGGCGCAATAATCGCGCATCGGAAACTTGAGCGGCGGACTGGATGTCCAGGAGGAACGCATTCAGGACCACAAGAAACTGCCCGAAAGCCCGGGTCTTCATGGTCTTGATGACCCGGACCGCCTGCGCCGGGGTCCTGACTTTAATATAAACCACTCTCCGCGGGATAAGGGTTTCATCCAGGACATAAAGAACCCGGGCCTTAAGGTGTGCCGGCCAGAAAAGCGGAGTATCCATAGTGTTATTTTCCGGAATTTTTGACAAGATTAAGCGCGATCCCGATCATAGCCCCCTCGGCCATGTAATAATCCGGGTTCATAAACCCCATCTCCCCGGTGATGACATTATCGCTGACCGCCAAAATAACGGCAGCCGGAATTTTGTATAACTGGCATAAGGTCAGGAAAACTGAAGTCACCATATCGACCGCCACCGCGTTCTGTTCGACAGCCCGGCCCACATGCGCGCGGGTTTCTTTAAGGATCGCGTCGGTGGACCACACTTTCCCGATATGGACGCTGAGTCCCGACTGATCCGCCGCGGACTTGATCTGCGCGGTAAGCTGCGGGTCAGACTGCGGCTGGAAACCGTCTTCCACATAATACGGCGTCACACCCTCTCCCCTCAAGGCGCTGTCCGCGATCACGAGATCCCCGACTTTGATCTCCTCGCTTAAGGCCCCGCAGCTCCCGATACGGATCATGGTCTTGGCCTGGGCATTACAAAGAATTTCCGTCGTAATAGCCGTATCCGCCGCAAAGCGGCCGCCGTTGATCGTCGTCACCTTCTTGCCATCATAAGAGCCGGTATACATCGTATATTCCATAAAGGAAAAATTTTTGACCGGATTGTCCAGTTTTTTGACCAGGGCCTCCATGCGATCACGGGGGCCCGGGACAATCGCATATCTTCCGATGTCTTCCGGACGCAATTGCACCATCCCCATCAAATCCTTGCCGGTCATATGAACGTCTTTCACCATAGTTTGCATATTGGCCCCTTTCTTGAAAGCAGCTTCTCTGCTGTTATTCCGTTTTAAGAGTCATATCCCGTCTCCCCGGCAAGAATCAAAACTCCTTTTAATCCTCCCGCAGAGACTCTTTATCGATTTTCCCCGTCCGATTTTTAGGCAAATGATCCCGCAATTCAATCACCTGCGGGACTTTAAAATGAGCAAGGTGCTGCCTGGCAAAATAACGCAAATCCTCCTGCGCGACTTCCATCCCGTCTTTCAAAACGATAAAAGCTTTCACGGCTTCTCCCCGCAAAGGATCCGCCACACCGATGACGGCCGCTTCCGCGACCGCCTCATGTTTATAAAAAGCGGCCTCCACCTCCGGGGCAAAGACGATCTGCCCGCCCACTTTGATCATTTCTTTTTTCCGCCCGACAATATACAAAAAACCCGCCTCATCAAAACGTCCGAGGTCCCCGGTATAAAGCCAGCCATTTTTTTTAATCTGGGCCGTCAATTCAGGATCCTTGTAATATTCATCCATAACAACCCAACCCCGGATAAGAATTTCCCCGACCGCCCCGGGAGAAACGGCCTCGCCCGCCTCATCCACCAGTTTGATCTCGCATAAAGGAGACGGCTTCCCGACGCTGGCGATATTTGTGCTCCCTAACGGCGTCACAGAATTGGGCGGACAGGTTTCTGTCATTCCCCAACCGTTCAGAAGCTTGGCATTGGGGCAATGCCTATGAAAAAGGGCCATAATTTCCGGTGTGCTGGGGGCGCCGAAAACAACCACCCACCGCAAAGAAGCCAGGTCAAATTTATCCAGCTGTTTTAACGTCAGCAAAGCGGTGTACATAGCCGGCACGATATGAAAACAAGTCACCTTATAACGCACAACGTTTTTTAAAAACTCATACGGATTGAACCGGTCCATAATGACAAGCGTTATACCGAACAAAAGGCAATTCTGGATATAAATAAACCCCGCACTATGGCTGAAGGGCAAAGCCGCCAATTTAATATCCCGGGCACTTAAATCTACAAAATGCTCCATCGCCTTAGGAGACCCTTCGAGGTGCTTATAATTCAAAAGAATGCCTTTGGGCCGACCGGTGGTGCCGGACGTATACATAATCAAAGCCGGGGCCGTCTCCGGCACCCGGATATCCGGGAGGGGCTCCTCCGCTCGGGCCATAATATCCCCGAACAGGATCCCGCTTTCCAACGCCAACGTATCTTCAGCCAAAAGGACAACGGTTTCCAAGGTCGGGAGAGCGGATTTTATGGCGGGCAAAGAAACGTCCGCTTTCGGAAGAACTAAAAGTAATTTTGCTTCCGAGTGGGAAAGACAGGAAATCAGTTCGTCTTCTTTCAACATGTAGTCCAGGGGGACAACGACAGCCCCCAAACAAAAACCAGACAGATAACTGAAAACATATTCCGGGCAATTCGGCAGGAACACCGCCACTTTATCAGAAGGCCCTATACCCAGGTCCCGGAGAGCGGCGGCCAAGCGGATAACCTGGTGATTTAACTCAGCAAAAGAAATCATCCGGTCTTTAAAAATCAGGGCGGGCTTATGGCCATGCTCGTCCACTCTTTTATTCAACACATCCCGTATATTCATAATTATGGTCTCTCTCAGGGGAAACAAGCGCCAGATCAAGCAGGCAGGCGGCCTGAATTAAGGATATCCCTATGATTGAAAAGTATTTAAGCGCCAAGCCTATTTAGTAAAATTTTATTAGTTCAATTTTAATACGAGAGGCATTTTTGTCAAGCCCTATTGAGGGTTTCGATCAACCTTTTAAAGGATTTGATTTCCGCCTCGACAAGGTCCAAATCGTGTTCCAGGATAATTTTAAGATGCGGGGATGTCAACACATTCTTCCGATCCAGGAACTTTTCCAGCCCTTTTTTAATCCGATGCAGAAAGAAAAGGCGCGCTTTCAGTTTCCGGCGGGCGATTTTTTGATTCACGTAAGGGATAAAATAAAGAGATAAATCAATATTAAAGTACGGCCGCTCAATAAGGAGGAAACTTTCCGTGATAAGATGATCGAATATCTTTTTGCCTTTGGGGGTAATTTTATAAATATATTTCTCAGGCCAGCGGCCTTCTCGCCCGATATCCTTTTTTATAAGATCCAGGTCTTCCATCTTTTTCAAAGGATAGTAGATCGACTTGATGTCCAATCCGACGAGTGGATACAGTTCTTCTTCAATAATCCTTTTGATCTCATAACCGTGCTTAGGACCGCCCATGAGCAACCCCAAGAACAGCATCTCATGTTCAATCATGGTTTTCCAGTGGCCGTCCCAACAGATTCATGCGCGTTTCCGGATGGATATTCTGGTTCAGGCTTCAATGTCCTGGACAAATATGAGAACACGACATGAGCCACCCGGGCTTTCGCATAAGAACTTAATGATGAAATTTCCACCCGGACACGGTCTTCACGAACAACAGAAAAAAATACGCCGACTTCAGTCGTGTTAACACTCCCCGGCACCCCCATAACCACAAAAAAATGTTCCCGGCGATTTTCAAGGAACAACACATATGTTTCCTGCTCCTCGGCTCGGGGAAGCTCTTCGGGAGAATTTCCAGCAAGGACCTCGGTCTCCTCCGTCGGCCGTCTATTTATTAACTCCAACGCCATGTTGTAGCATGTTTCCAACGGGCAAGAGAACTCCTTGACGAGGGCCTCCTTCCGGGCGTTTTCCAGGGCCCGGGTCGATGAGCCCCACAGCGTCTTACCGGTTTCCTGAAGAAAAGCACACCCCTCCAAGCTTAACAAAACAAATATAAAAATGACACAAACACAATTTTTCATAAGTTCCTCATTATAGCAAAACCTTGCTTTTATTCAATCTGCATCAACCCCCCGGGAAGCTCCGACCCCGAATCCATGTCCTCTCCTCAAGGCGGAATCACCCGGATTAAAGATCCATCAGCGGCAAGAGGCATTCTTCCTCCGCTTTTATCCTGGCCCGGACCAGGTCAAAAAATCGCGCTGATTCCAGGGGGAAACGCCGGATATCCAATGGCCGCGGGACCCCGGCGATATATTTCTCCTGAAACATAAAAAAGGCCACTTTAATTTCTTTCAAATCCTCCCGGAAAAAAGCTATTTTTGCTAAAGCGCCCCTATCGGCAACGCAGCGCGTCACCAATCTGGAATAAAAAGCATCGTTCTGCCGTGTCAGGTAAACGATGAACGCGCTGGAGAAATCCTGGAAATGTTTTCGCGCTTCCGGAAACACCCTCGATTGGGCCTGGATATTCTGCATGGGGATCAAAAGCGCTTCATGAACTAAACGGAATGTGTTTTTGTCATCCTGCGCAGGGCTTGTCATAAATTCAGCAGCGGTTCGCATAAAAATACATCCCCCGCCGGAAAAAATCTAATCATAACTAAAGACCGCATTAAGGATGTCATGCCGGCTGACAATGCCGACCATACGCTCCCCATCCACAACCGGGAAAAAATGTATACTTTTATGCACGACTAAATTAATAATTTCGTCTAACGTCATAGACGGAGGAATGGATACGACGCCCCGGGTCATCACTTCGCAAACCTTCAAATTCTTTAAAGAAGCTATCGTCTTCGGGGCCCCGCCGCCGCATGTTTGTCCAGACGCCTGGGCAAGCATGGAGAAAAAATCCGTCATGGTGATAATACCAACCATCCCCGAGTCCTTGGCCCTTCCCACAACCGGGAAGCCGCTCACACGGCCGCGCAGCATGAGATGGGCCACCTCCCGAATCAACATGTCCTCGTAAATAACGTCCACATCTTCCGACATTATATCC
>JAGOJP010000176.1 GCA_017995055.1 Candidatus Omnitrophota bacterium | reverse complement strand
GTGCGGCACACAGCTTGAGCCACAGCCCGCAGCTGGGTCATCAAGGCCTTAAAATTTTCCGGTGTCAGAGATTGGGCCCCGTCGGACAATGCCTCCTCGGGATTCTCGTGCACTTCCACGACAAGCGCATCGCATCCGGCCGCGACAGCCGCCATGGCGATGCTGCTGACCAACCCCCAACGTCCTGTTCCGTGGCTCGGATCAGCCACAACGGGCAGGTGAGACATCTGTTTGATAACAGGAATGGCATTAATATCGAAGGTATTTCTCGTCGCAGTTTCAAAGGTGCGGATCCCCCGCTCGCACACCGCCACTTTAAAATTCCCTTTAGCCGCAATATATTCAGCCGACATGAGCAAATCCTTAACCGTAGCACTCATACCTCTTTTTAACAAAACCGGCTTGTTTGTTTTTCCGACTTCCTGAAGCAGAGTATAATTCTGCATATTTCTGGCCCCGATCTGAAAGATATCCACATAACGCGCCACCAGCTCAACGTGACGGGGATCCATCACTTCCGTAACCGTGCCCAACCCCACCTCTTCCCCGACATCTTTCATGTACTTCAACCCTTCTTCTCCTAATCCCTGAAAATCATACGGCGATGTCCTGGGCTTAAAAGCCCCTCCCCTTAAAATCGTCGCTCCGGCCGCCTTAACTTTCCTGGCCACAGAAAGAAGGGAATCGAAACTTTCAATCGAACACGGCCCGGCGATGATGGTAATCTTTTCTCCGCCAATCCGCACGCCATCCTTAACGGGGATCACGGAGTCCTCTTTTTGAAACTCGCGGGACACCAGTTTGTACGGGACCAACACCGGCAAAACCTGGTCAACCCCCGGGAAGACTTCCAAAGGGATCACCCGCAACACATCCTCCGGCCCAATGAATCCCAGGACCGTTCGCTCGACGCCTTTGGACACATTGACCCGAAGACCCAATTTCTCCGCTTTCTGAACAATATGCTGTATCTGTTCCTCCGTCGCATCCGGCTTGCAAATAATAATCATTGTTCCTCCTCGCTCAGGCCTCTCCGGTCATTCCCGTCGCCGAATCCAGCCGTAAACGCTACTTTACTTTGTGTTTATTTTCTTTAAGACGAATTTCAGGGCTTTCAGGAACCGTTTATTCTCTCCAGGCGTCCCGATCGTGACCCGGATATAATTTTCAATGCCCCAGGCGTTCATATCCCGCACGATCACCCCTTTATGCAGCAGTCCCCGGCAAACATCGCTGGCCTGACCCGGGACACGGATCAAGACAAAATTCGTATACGTCCTGACGTAACCCAAGCCGAGGGCTGTTAACTCCTGAAACAACAGCTCCCGCTGACTTTCCATCTCTCTCATAATACGCCGGTAATACGCCCGATCCTTTAAACACGCCAAAGCCGCGGCCTGCGCCACAGAATTGACATTGAAGGGCTCACTCACCCTGGTTAAAACATCAATCATTTCCGGCCGGGCAATCCCATATCCAATCCTTAGGCCCGCTAAGCCGTATACTTTGGAAAACGTCCTGGAAACGATCAACTGAGGCATGTCCGCCAGTAAACGCAGGGCATCCGGATAATCCTTCTCCCTGATAAATTCATAATACGCCTCATCCAGGAACACAACCGTATCCGGGTTGATGCTCTTAAGAAACCCAAGCAAATCCCGTTCCGGGATGTACGTCCCGGCCGGATTATCCGGGTTGGCAATAAAAACAATTTTTGTCTTGGGCCCCACGGCCTTCGCCATCCCGTCCAGATCGTAATGAAAATCCTTCATGGGCACGGCCTTCACCCGGCCGCCCGCCACCCGCGTCGCGATATCATAAATAAGAAAAGACGGCCGCGCCATGACAATCTCATCGCCTTCACCGACAAACGCCCGGATGGCCGTGACAATCACCTCATCCGAACCATTCCCAAAAATCAGTTGATCCTCCCGGCAGCCCACATGCCGGGCCAGGGCTTTGCGCAAATAATAACAACTGCTGTCCGGGTAACGGTTCACCGTCCGGCCCGCTTTCGCAATAGCCGCGCACACTTTCGGCGAGGGTCCGTAAGGGCTTTCATTGGACGCCAGCTTAATCACCGACGTCAAACCTAACTCGCGTTTAACGTCCTCAATGGGTTTCCCCGGCTGGTAAGGTTTAATATTTAGAATTCGCGGCAAAGGTTTCATAGCCATTAGGCAATGGGATACGATCCCAATATTTTAAGATATTTACACATATCTTCGAGTCCAGCCAGCGCGCGCTTAACATGACGGTCTTCCCGATGGCCTTCAAAGTCGACAAAAAAATAATAATCCCACGCTTTTCTCTTAGAGGGCCGGGACTCGATCTTGGTTAAATTGATTTTATTACTATAAAAAGGGGTTAGCATATCATGAAGGGCCCCCATCCGATCCTTAATGGAGAACAGGATAGACGTCCGGTCATGCCCCGTCGGAGGGACATCGGTCTGCGCAATAACCAAAAAACGCGTAATGTTATACGGACGGTCTTCTAT
>JAGOJP010000071.1 GCA_017995055.1 Candidatus Omnitrophota bacterium | reverse complement strand
CGCCTCCGTATCGTGTATGCTCTTTCAGGCTGGAGGAAACGATGCTGGACCGGATCCAGCGCCCATCCTGGACTATGGCCGCGGCTGTTTCATCACAGGAAGTTTCTATCCCGAGGATATGCATGGCCTGGCCTTGTATCACAGGGAGTTGATAAGGGATTTTACGGGGACCACTTCGTATCCCAGCGATGTCATGAGGTCAGTCTGTTCTTTGAGGATATCCCAGGATAAAGACCGGGCATGACAGATTCCGACGGCGTATCCATGTTTGACGGCGGTCTGCCGTAAAATCCGGAACTGCTGTTCAATGTAGGCGCGGTCATTTTGATTGTCGAGAAAGACGTCTCTCTGTGCGAACGGCAGGTGCCTCTGGCTCGCGAGATGGGGGCAAATGGTTTTACGTGTTACCCGGCTGTCCACAAAATAAAGGTTGTTCCTTTTTAGCTCGGTAAAAAGGATCGACATGAGAGCCGTATCTTCTGTGGCTTTGGAACCCATATGGTTGTTGACCCCTTTCGCGTACGGGACGCTGGCCAGCGCTTCGTTGAATTTTTGGACAACCAGACTGGGCGGCATGGATGTCGTGATGGTATAGTTCGCCGGATAAGGGTCTTTGTTCTGGTAAGGCTCCAAGGGGAGATGCAGCATGACTTCTTTGCCTTGATGATGGGCGCAAGAAGCGGTTTCCTGGGAATACCGGAGATGGGGAAGCACGGACACCGTGACCGGGGCTGTGATCCGGGAAAGGACAGAACAGTCATTTATGCTGTAGCCGTTGTCATCGACGATAATCGCGATTTTCCCCAACGAAGTCCGTTCCGGGGGCCTGATTTTGGGCCGGAACCCCGGAACGTAGACTTTCGCCAAGAGTATGGTTTCAACAACAATGATACAGAAAAGGAACACAATGAGGTTGTTTTTAAAGGTATCCCGCGAGCTTGATTTCTTGACTTTGTGTCGCAGGGGCATGGAAATTAACTCACCTCTCCGAAGTTCTTATAAACGCGTATCCCTTTGATGATGCTGATAGCGGCTTGAATTTGATTGTCATCGAGAAGGAGTTGTTTCGCGTTTTGTTTCTTTTTGTCTTCCTGTAATTTTTCCGGCTCCGCCGTCTCATTCATTTCCACATCGTCAAAGATTTTATTGATTTCTTTTTCTTTCTTTTTGATGATCTGTTCGGTGTCGGTGGTTTCCGGATTTTCATAAATGCGTACTACGACGACGTCCGGGGTAATCCCTGTCCCATGGATGGAAACTCCGGATGGGGTGAAGTATTTGCTTGTCGTTAAGCGGAGCCCGGACCCGTCCGGCAAGGGAATCACAGACTGAACCGACCCTTTCCCGAACGATTGTTCCCCGACAATGATGGCCCGCTTGTTGTCTTTCAGGGCGCCGGCTAAAATTTCACTCCCGGAAGCGCTCCCCTCATTGATCAGCACCACGACCGGCCAATCGATCTGTTTTTCTTTATAGGTCGCCTTGCTTTCTATGTTCTGGGACGGCCGCCGCCCTTTAGTGGATACGATCATTTCTCCGGTGGGCAGGAAGGCATCCGTGATATCAATGGCCACGTTCAGAAGGCCGCCCGGGTTGTTCCGGAGATCCAGGATCAGGGCGTTGGCTTCCTGCACGCGGAGATCCTCGATCGCCTTGAGAAAGTCTTTATGGGTGTCTTCCCGGAATTCCGTCAGGCGGATGTATCCGATTTTGTCTTCCAGAATCTGGGTGTCTTTAATATCCTGGATTTGAATAACCTCCCGCACGATCGTAAAATCCTGGAATTTAAACTCTTTTTCGCGCAGCACCGTTATAGTCACCGGGGTTTCCGGCTCTCCGCGCAGGCGTTTGACGGCGTCGCTTAAGGAAATGTTTTTGGTGATTTCGTCTTCTATTTTTACGATAATATCTCCGGCTTTAAGCCCGGCACGCCAGGCCGGCGTGTCTTCGATGGGGGAAATGATGGTCAAGAGGCCGTCTTTAATGGAAATTTCAATCCCTAATCCCCCGAATTTCCCCTGGGTCTCGGTTTTCAATTCCTGGTAATCCTCCGGTGTTAGAAATTGCGAATGCGGGTCAAGCGCGGCTAACATCCCGTTGAGCGCCCCGTAAATCAGTTCCTGGGGTTTCTTCTCATCGACATATTCAGACTGGATTGTTGTCAGGGCATAACTGAATATTTCAATTTGCGAGTAAAGATCCTCAATTTTCTTGGAGGCGTCCATCTGGGAAACGCCCAAAGAACAGAACACGAGGACCAAGGTTAAGCTGAAAAAGAATGAGACGAACTTTTTACCCATGAAAAAGCCTCCTTTTTATTAAATCGCCCACGATTTTCGGGTTAGCTTTCCCTTGGGTGAGCTTCATCGTTTGTCCGATTAGAAAACCAAGTGCCTGCATTTTGCCATCTTGAATTTCCTGGGCCGCCTTGCTGTTTTCGGCGATGACCTGGTTGACAAACGCTTCCAAGGCGGTGTCGTCGGAAACCTGAGCGAGCCCTTCGCGTTCAATGATGGTTTGGGCGGTCTGCCCGGTTTGAATCATTTTTTTTAAAATATCTTTGCCAACAAGCTGGCTGACTGTCCCCTCTTCGACTTTGCGGATGAGGTCTGTGAATTGTTCTGGGGAAACCGGGACCCCTTCCGCGGTCTTCTTTTGAGCGTTGAGCTCCTGCAGGAGCGGCCCGTTCATCCAGTTGCAGATTTTTTTGCCGGGAGAAAATAGTTTCGCACAGGCTTCGAAGAAGTCCGCCAGATCCTTGTTTTGAATGAGGATGCCGGCGTCATAGGCCGTGAGTTCATAATGGGCCTGCAGGCGCTGGAGTTTATGAAAGGGTTCCTCCGGCAGCGACGTCTTGATCAAATTGATGTCTTGCTCCGAAACGGTGAAGGGGACAAGATCCGGTTCGGGAAAATAGCGGTAATCATGCGCCTGTTCTTTGCTGCGCATGGATTGAGTCACCCCCTCCTGTTCATCCCATAGCCGGGTTTCCTGGACGAGAGTTTGTCCGGAGGAAAGGAGTTTCCGGTGGCGGATCGCTTCATAGTCCAGAGCGGCTTTAACGGCCCGGAAAGAATTGAGGTTTTTTATTTCCGATTTAACGCCGAGCCGTGTTTCCCCTGCCGGCCGCACAGAAATGTTGGCGTCGCAACGCAGGCTGCCTTTTTCCATATCACAGTCAGATACCTTTAAATATTGCAACAGGAGTTTCAGCGCGGTCAGGTAGTCATAGGCTTCCTGGGGGGAACGGATGTCCGGTTCGGTGACGATTTCCATAAGCGGGGTTCCGGAGCGGTTATAGTCGATTAAACTGATTTTATTGTGCGCGTCATGGATCAGTTTCCCGGCATCTTCCTCCATGTGCGCCCGGTGAACCCTGATGTTCTTAAACTTGTCTTCCGAGAAAATTTCGACGTAGCCGTTTTTCCCGATCGGGTAATCATACTGGGAAAGTTGATACCCTTTGGGCAGATCGGGATAATAGTAGTTTTTTCGGTCAAACTTGATATAGGAATTTATTTGACAATGCAAGGCCAAAGCCACTTTGATGGCGTAGTCCAGGGCTGTTTTGTTCAACACGGGAAGGGTCCCGGGAAGGCCCAGGCAGATCGGGCAGGTATTGGTGTTGGGCGGCTGCCCGAACCGGTTGGCGCACGCGCAGAAAATTTTACTGCGCGTGTTGAACTGAAGGTGCACCTCCAGCCCGATGACGGTCTCATAAGATTGTTGACGGCACTCGGTCATAAATTGGTCCTGGCTTTTAAAGTTTCTTTGTACCAGCCGGCTTTTTGTTCGTATTGAAACGCGACGCGTAACAGCATCTCTTCATCAAAAGCCTTGGCGCATATCTGCAATCCGATCGGCAGTCCGTTTTTGGAAAAACCGCAGGGAAGCGATAGGGCCGGCACCCCGCTGAGGTTTGCGGAACTGGTGTAAATGTCAGAAAGATACATGGCCAGAAGGTCGTCCTTTTTCTCCCCGATGGTAAAGGCGGTCGTCGGGGAAGTCGGCATAACGATGGCGTCGACGTCCTCAAAAGCCCGGTCAAAGTCATTTTTAATGAGGCTCCGTACTTTTTGTCCCCTCAAATAATACGCGTCGTAATAGCCGGAAGAGAGCGAAAATGTCCCAAACATGATGCGCCTTTTGGTCTCTTTGCCAAAACCCTGATCCCGCGTTTCTTCAAACATGTCCACGATGGCACTTTTGCGGGAGGAGGCGGGCGTACAGCGTAGCCCGTGGCGGACGCCGTCATAGCGGGCTAGGTTCGAACTGGCCTCGGCGGTGGCAATGATGTAGTAGGTGGCCACGCAATACTCCGTGTGCGGCAGCGAGATATTAACAATAGACGCGCCCATGTCTTTCAGGAGGGTGATCGCCTCCTGCACAGCCGCCCGGACTTCCGGGTCAATCCCGTCGATGAAATATTCCTTCGGCACGCCGATTTTAAGCCCCTTGATGTCTTTCCCGAGAGCCGCCCCATAGTCCGGGACAGGAATGTCCCCGGAGGTGGAATCCATGGGGTCATGTCCGGCGATAATTCCCAAAAGCAGGGCGGCATCGCGGACATCTTTTGTGATCGGCCCGATTTGGTCCAGGCTGGAGGCAAAAGCAATGAGCCCGTACCGGGAAACGCGTCCGTATGTCGGTTTAAGCCCTACGACACCGCAGAACGAAGCCGGTTGGCGGATAGATCCCCCGGTATCCGAGCCAATCGCCCAGATGGCTTCATGGGCGGCCACGGCCGCGGCCGAACCGCCGCTGCTTCCTCCGGGAACCTTTGTCAGGTCCCAGGGGTTATGGGTGGGGCCATAGCAGGAGTTTTCCGTTGATGAGCCAAACGCAAACTCATCCATATTCGTATGCCCCTGCACCACCCCCCCCTCCGAAAGGAGTTTGCTGACGACCGTCGCATCGTAAGGCGGTTTAAATCCTTTCAGAATCCTTGAGCAGCAGGTTGTTTCCATCCCTTTGACACAGATATTGTCTTTAACGGCGATTGGCAGGCCGTGTAAGAATCCCTTGTGAGATGAATCTGGTCTTGGGGGGAGATCTTCTCGCAGCAGGACATAGGCGTGAACCAAGTCATCGTGAGCTTTGATCCTTTGTGTCAAAGAATGGTAAAGGGTGTCCGGATCAATCTCCCGGGATCGTAATTTTTCTATTAAAGCATGGGCTGTCAGTTCAAAAAGATTCATGTCTTTTATTCTCTTATTCGATAACCTGCGGTACCGTGAACGCCCCCTCCTGCTGGGTTATGGCTATTTGCAGGGCTTCCGCCTGAGAAAGGGAAGGAGCCACCCGGTCTTCCCGGTACACGTTTTGGATCGGGAGGACATGACTTGTCGGGAGAACGGCACTGGTATCCAGTTTTTCCAGTTTCATGATGTAATTCAGGATCGTCTCCAGATCCTGCGTCAAAGCCGTCAATTCGGCATGGGTTAACTTCATCCGGGCGAGGCTGGCAATAGTTTGAACCGTATCTTGAGTTATCATAGACACCTCACAATATAAATATTCATAAATAATATCATCCTCGTCCGGTAAGCACAAGTGCTATTTTAGCAGCAGGGTTTTAAGGTCCTCGGGAATGGGAACGGGTCTAAAATTTTGATTGAGACAGGCCAGCACGACTTCCGCGTCCACGACTAACGTCCCGGTGTCCTTTTGAGAAATTTTCTGTGAAAAGAAAATTTGAGCGGCCGTGACTTTCATCAGCGCGGCGTCGCAACACAGGATATCCCCGTATTTGGCAGGGCTTTTATAGGAGATCGTGACTTTCCGGACCGCATACATAAAACCCTGTTGATAAAAGAAATCGACGCTTAATCCTTTTTGTTCCAGGAATTCTGTCCGCGCTTCTTCAAGGTATTTCAAATAATTCCCGTAATAAACAATACCGCCGGAATCGGTATCGTGAAAAAAAATCCTTTTTTCCATTGAGGATCTCCTTTATTCAATGAGCATTTAATTCGCACGACCCAAGGGAGAGTAAATGAGAAATGCGAATTGATCCTTCAGCGCGAGTGAGCCAAGCGAACGAGTCGAAGGATATTGGTTTCATACCCCGCAGCTTACTACGGTTCATGGAGTCCAGAGAGCTGCTCTGGGGTTCATATTTTTGATTTTAAGTTCTACTTTTAACATGCTTTATCTGAACTGTCAAGAAATAGGTCCGGGGATTGAATTGAATATTTTTTTCCTTATTCTTGCATCAGAATAAAAAAAATGGTACATTATGGTCGGATGATAAAAAAATAATATTATTTATAAGATAACTAAAGTAAGTGATTTATGGAAAAAGCTCAACCCAATGTGCGTCAGGCGGCCTCGGGTTATACTGGCCAGGAAAAAAGGTATTTGCCCCGGTGGGAAGTTAATAACCGTGTTTTATGCCGCACGGACGAGGGATTTGATTCTGTTGAGTGCCGGAGTATGGATTTGAGCTGTGCCGGGGTGTGCCTGGTCATGCGGCAAAGACTGCAGCCGGCCGAGAAGGTTAAATTAACGATTTATCTCACCGAAGCGAAAGCCGTGGAAGTCGATGGACACGTGGCTTGGAGCCGGGTTTCCGGTTATGGGAATTTGGCGGGAATCAGTTTTGAGAATACCGAGTTAGAGATTCAGGATACGATATTAAAGTACGCATTTGAGTTCAAGAAAAACACTCTCGTTCAGCACTGGTTTGAAGGATGGCAGGCCGGTGCGGAAACGGGTTCAGACCCTTCCTCTCCTCCCCCGCAAAATTAAATTTCGGGCTTATTGTATGAGATTGTGTTGATAAGACGGCAGTAATCCGTCAGGGACAGTGTTTCGGCTCTGGAAGAAGGGTTGATTTTGAGCTGTTCCAAGGCCGTTAGGATTGTGGCTTTTTCCCACCCTCCCGCTAAAGCGTTGACTAGTGTTTTCCTCCTGTGCTGAAAAGCCGTCCGGATCAATTTAAAGAGGAGCCCCTCATCCGTGACGGGAATTTTTGTCTCCCGGAAGGAAATGTGAAGAAAGCACGAAGTGACTTTGGGGACCGGGCTGAAACACGACGGCGAGATCAGGAAATGAATTTGGGGCTGCGCGTAATATTGGATATAGCAGGATAGCGACCCATAGTCTTTAGAATGAGGCCGGGCCGTGAGTCTTTTCCCGAATTCGTGTTGCACGGTCAGAAAGGCTTCTGTGACGCAATGACGCTCGGAAATCAGTTTTTCAATAACGGGCGTGGAAATGCAATAGGGCAGGTTCCCGATAACTTTAACGGGGGCGGGAAGCCCGGACATCGGGAAATTCAGAAAGTCCGATTGAATCAGGTGAACGTGGTCTTCCGGAAAAAGTTCTTTCAGCAGGCCGCACAAGGCCGGGTCTGTTTCTATCGCGTAAAGCGATTTCACCCGCGGGGCTATGTGCCGGGTTAAAGCGCCTCGCCCGGGGCCTATTTCCAGCACAGGCTGGTCATCCTGCAGAGCACACGCAGAAACAATTTTACGGATGATATTTTCGTCGGTCAAGAAATTTTGGCCGAGGTGTTTTTTTGCCCGGGGGAGCGCCGGTGAAGAACGGGGCCGGGAACGATATCGGGGCGGGACATTAACCATGGGTCAGTTGATCGGCTAAGCGGATTGCGGCCGTCATGGATCCGGGGTGGGCGCTCCCCTTCCCGGCGATATCAAAAGCCGTTCCGTGGGCGGGAGAGGTCCGGATAAAAGGCAGCCCGGCCGTAAAGTTTACCAGATTGTTCAGGCAAAGGGCTTTGATTCCCGTAAGCCCCTGGTCATGGTACATCGCAATAATGAGGTCAAAGTGTTGTGCCTGGTGCGGAGTGAATAAGGTGTCGGCGGCAAACGGGCCTTCTGCGCGGATTTTCTTTTTTTTCGCTGCGGCAAGCGCCGGTATGATGACGCGGATTTCTTCATCCCCGATATGCCCCCCTTCCCCGGCATGAGGGTTCAGGCCGCAGACCGCGATGCGCGGCTTTGGAATTCCAAACTGGGTGCGCAGGGTTTGCTGGCTCCGTTGGAGCGTGGCCAGGAGACTCTCGGCGGTGATTGAGCGGCTGACGCGCTTTAAAGGGATATGGCGGGTGAGCAGCACGACGCGTAAATCCCGGGCGACAAACATCATCTCGACATGCTCACGATGAAACGCCCGGGCTAGGAACTCCGTGTGCCCTTCAAAAAAGAGTCCTGATTTACAGATGTTTTCCTTATGAACCGGTGCCGTCACCAGGGCGGACACATCCTTCCGTTTCAGTAAATTGACGGCGGCCTGCAGGTAAGCCAAAGAGGCTTGGGCGGAAACCACCGTGCCCTGCCCGGGCTTCACCGTGTCTTCGTTCAGCCGTTTGAGGTCAAACAGGTCACAGTTATCGGGCAACTTCGAGGTATAGCGTTTCAGGACAGCCTTGTCCCCGATAATGCAGAATGGCCCGCCTTTCCGGACGGCGGGGTGCTTGAGCGCTTTGGCGAGAACTTCCGGGCCAATGCCTGCGGGGTCGCCCATTGTGATCGCTATCATTTTTTTGTTTTTAAAATTCATGGAAAAGGGCACGTTTCCCGGATTTCAGGCCCGGCTCCGGTTGCGACACGGGTTATTGACGGGGCCGGTTAACTTTTAATGTCGATATAGGCTTGTTTTTTAAGTTCTTCGATCCAGATATTGAATCGTTTCCGGAATTTATCCTGAAAAATTTTTTCGGTGATGATATCTTTCACTTCATCCAGGGTAGCAATTTGATGGGGGATTTGTTTCACGACCTTGAAAATATAAAATCCTTCCTCAAGTTCGATGATTTTAGAAACCTCCCCTTCCTTTAGTCCAAAGACCGCGTTTTCAATGGCTGGCAATACCTGCCCTTTTTCAATAGTCCCGACCGGTGCCCCTTGCGAATATGTATCCATGAGCCGTTTAAAGTCTTCCCCTTCTATGATTTGCAGAAGGATATCTTTTGCCTGCTGGCGGGCCGCATCCGGGTCGTCTTTTTTGGGGAGATAGATCGAGAGCAATTCTACCTTGGCTGGCTCTTGAAAGGCCTCAAAGTTTTCTTTGTAATAGTCGGTGACTTCCTGGGGGTTCACCACTACTTTGGATTTCACTTCCTTTTCGACCATGAATTTTATTTTAAACTGGTCATGCAGCTTTGTTTTAAGTTCCGAGACCGTGGCGCCTTCCGATAAAAGCGCCTTTAGGAAATCCTGTTCTGATTTGTAACTATGTTTTATTTCCGTGAGCCGCTGCTCAATGATCTCCGGCCGCACTTCAAGGCCCACGCGGTTGGCTTCGGTCAGGATCAATTTGTCTTCAATAAGGTGGCTGATTCCGTCCTGTTCCATCTCCTGCATGATGCGCTGTATTTCGCTGTTGCTTTTCCCTTCCATTCTCAACTGCGTGAACAAGGAATGAACATAGTCCTTGAAATTTTTTAAAGTGATAATATCGTCATTCACGACGGCTATAATGGCGTCCTCCACCGCATGCGCCATGGGGCAAGAGCTTAAAAGAAGGAGAAGGGCCACCACGGCGCCGCTGACGCCTTTATTTTGTCTGCCCATGTCCTGTGGTCTCCTGGTTGGTTTTTAAATGTTCAATAGATTCCTTTAAGAGCCGGCAGTATAGATCAAACCCGATGGCGGTGATATATCCGCTTTGCTCTTCTCCCAGCAGATTCCCGGCCCCCCTGATTTGCAGGTCCTCAAAAGCAATCTGAAATCCGGCCCCCAGTTCGCTGTGTTTTTCCAGGGCGCTGAGCCGGGCTTTGGATATTTTGGAAAGCGCCAGCTCCGAAGGAATAAAGAAATACGCGTAAGCCTGGCTCGTAAACCGCCCCACGCGGCCCCGCAACTGGTGTAAATCTGCTAATCCGAAATGATGGGCGTGATTCACCATGAGCGTGTTCGCGTTGGGGATATCAATCCCCGACTCGATGATCGTTGTGCAGACCAGGACATCAATTTCCCCTTTCAGGAATTGCAGCATGACGTGTTCCAGTTGCCTGGCCGGCATTTGCCCGTGTCCTACGGCGATTCTGGCTTGGGGGGCCAGTCGTTGTATTATTTTAGCAATTTTTTCAATATCTTCAACCCGGTTATGCAGGAAAAAGACCTGGCCTTTCCGGCTCATTTCCCGTTCGATAGCAGTGCGCACCAGGTCTTCGTCAAATTCCACAATGTGTGTCAAGACCGGGGTCCTGTTTTTGGGCGGGGTCGAGATGACGGACATATCTTTGACTCCGGCCATGGCCATGTAGAGCGTGCGCGGAATCGGCGTTGCGGTTAAGGTCAGGACATCCACTAGGAGTTTGAGATGCTTGAGCTTCTCTTTGGCTTTCACGCCGAACCGCTGTTCTTCGTCAATCACTACGAGGCCCAGGTCTTTGAATCCGATGTCCTGCGATAACAGCCGATGGGTCCCGATGACGATATCGACGCGCTTTTCGGCTAAATCCCGGATAGTGGCTTCTTGTTCGTTCCGGGTGCGGAACCGGCTGAGCATCGCGACCTCGACGGGATAATTTTTCATCCGTTCGCGGAAATTGTAGTAATGCTGTTCGGCCAGGATTGTGGTCGGGACGAGCACGGCCACCTGCTTGTTGTTCAGCACCGCTTTGAACATGGCCCGCAGGGCGACTTCGGTTTTTCCGAACCCGACGTCCCCGCAGAGCAGCCGGTCCATCGGCCAATCGGCTTCCATGTCCGCCTTCACTTCCTGGGTGGATTTGGTCTGATCCGGCGTTTCCGTAAACGGGAAGGATTTTGCGAACTCGCTTTCCCACTCGGAGTCTTTGTTGAAAGCGAAACCCTTTAAGCTTGTGCGGAGCGCCTGCAGTCTTAAAAGCTCCGCCGCGAAACGCTGCAGCTTTTTTTGGATATGAGCCTTAACCCGGGTCCATTCCCGGGATCCCAGTTTATAGAGACGGGGCGGTTTTTTGTGAAAGCTGATGTATTTTTGGACCAGATGCATGTCATGCTGCGGGATGTACAGGCGGTCGCCGCCGGAATATTCAATGACCAGATGATCTTTATTCTGGTTGTTGACGGACATGGGTTTGATCCCGAGGAATCTTCCGATGCCGTGATGATTATGAACGACGTAGTCTCCTTGCCGGATATCAACGAAATGGTTTAACGGGGTGTCGGCGGTGAAAGGAGATTTCTTCGTTTTTTTCCGGGGAAGGATAAAGACGATATTGTGTTTCCAGATCGTCTGGGA
>JAGOJP010000070.1 GCA_017995055.1 Candidatus Omnitrophota bacterium | reverse complement strand
GGATCGCCGCTTATGCCCAGGGCCTTCTGTCGCCCGCAGAGAAGGACAGGATTGAAAACTTGATGGCCCGGGATGCCCGTCTGCGTGAAGTTGTGCGTGCCGTCATGGATATTCAACGGCTCCAGGACGAGGAGGGGTTTGTTCCCCTCCCGGAGGGCCTTTCCCGAACGGCCCAAACCCTTGTTGAGCAGGGCCTCCGGCCCGGAGTCCTTTTTGTCATTGCGGTTGTCGCCCGTGGTGTGCTGCGGATGGTCAAAACAACCGGCCAGATCCTGGTCGGTCCGCAGATCCTCCCGGAACACGTTTTGAGGGCCGGAGGGAAGGGCGCGAGCCACACATCTGTATTTCAAAAAAAGTTTGGGGATCTTTTAGTGAGGGGAGAACTTTCAGTCGGGGAGCATAACCGTTCAACCGTGGGGGTCACCCTGAATCCGGGCCAGGCGTGGCCTGCGTCGAAACATTTCCGGGTGACTCTTTGGGATGAGGAAGGAGAATTGGAGGATAAGGATTGCGCGGGAGAGAGCGTCATGTTTGAAGGGATGGCCCCCGGGAAATATAAAATTGTCATTGCCGAAAACAACCTGCCGCAAGCCGGGATTGATCTCTGGCTGGAAAGTTCTTCATGAGCAACGTGACGCATATTTTAGAAGTCATCCTGACGCGGACCTCTCTGACGGTCAGCCTTTACGAGAGCAGTTCCACGATGCGCCATTTTGATGAAGTCCCGCTCAATAAAATAATGGTGGAGCGGTTATGCGGCGATGCCGTCCGTTTGATGAACAGGAGTAATGAAGCGGGGCCATTGGCCTCCGGCCTCGCCGTGGAATTACAAAAGGTGGGGAGGGCGCTTTTCGATCAGCTTTTAAGTGATGGGGTAAAAATTCGTTTACAAGAGGAAAATATCCAGGACCTCATGATTCTTGTGGATGAAACGCTGATCCAGATTCCATGGGAAATCCTGCATGACGGGAAGAATTTCCTGGCTTTGAAATATAATCTAGGGCGTTCCGTGCGGACAAAAAATCCTCCTTTTCCCGTGCCTCCCCGGAGGGCCGAGTTGCCCTTGAAGATGCTGGTTCTGGCGGATCCTGTGGGGGATCTCCCGGAGGCCAGGACCGAGGCGTTTAATATCCGCCAGGCCCTTGATCAGCCGGAGAGTTTTTTTCGCGTCACGACGAAACTGAAACGTATCACTACGGATTATGTCATTAAGAATGTGCGGGATTATGATGTCCTGCATCTGGCTGGACATAATGAATATAATTATGATGACCCTGTGAAAAGCGGATGGAAGCTGGATGACGGGATTTTGCGCGCGGTTGATATTATTCAAATGCGCGGCGGTGCGTCTTTACCGTTTTTGGTTTTTGCCAATGCCTGTCAGTCCGCCAGCGTTGCGCCTTCTAAAATGGTCATTGCCGATACGGAACGGGCATTCTGCAGTATTGCGAACGCTTTTTTGTATACGGGGGTTAAGCATTTTTTGGGGACATTATTAGAAGTCCCGGACCATGTGGCTGCTCAATTTTCCCGGGAGTTTTATCTGCAGATCAGCCATGGGAAATCCGTTGGCGCGGCTGTCCGGGAGGCCCGTTTGAAACTGCTTGAGTCTGCGGGGGAGGGGACGATTTTTTGGTCCACCTATGTCCTTTATGGAGATCCTTCTGCGCACCTCGTCCCCAGGGAAGCTCCTCATACAGCGCTGGATGATCTGGCGACCGCCCTGATGCCGGGTAAAAGGCCGGTCGCGCTTTATGTATTCGCCGGTCTGTTGGTTTTATTGGTCCTGGCGATGACGGAAAATTTTTTTCGGAAACATTTTTCCCTGGCGACTTTACCGCCTGGAACGACAGAGGTCGTCGCTCCGGTTCCTCCCAGCCCGGTCCCGGTTTCCCCCCCTGTCGTGACACGGGAGGATATTCGGGCGGTTCTTTGGCCGCCCATTTCCCAGGTTAATCAGCTGCTGGCTTTTCGGATGGATCAGGCGTCGGGGGAAGAGGATTCGAAGAAACTCGAATATTTTCGTTTTCTGGTCCATACGTACGCATCCCTTCGGCAGTACCGTTTGTCAATCCTCTACACGACGGCCCTGGTGGAATGGGCTGATGCCCATTCCTCTGAAGATAAGAAAACAGCCGCCGAGTATTATGCCGAGAGCGCGGATGTCCTGTTAGAAGAATTTATCTCGTCTATTCTTTTCGTCCCTCCGACCGACATCACCCCTTTGGCGAGATGGCAGGAGAGCCGCGGTTTTTCCTTGAGTATGGATCTGTATCAGCGGGGGCTGGGGCTTATCTCGGACCAGGATCCTGATGAGTTACTGCGCATCCGCGCCCGTCTTTTGGCCGGGATGGCCCGGGGGCATAAGATCCGGGGGAGTATCCAGCCGGCCATTCAGAGTTATGAACAGGCGGTTCATATTATGGAAAAAATCCCTGTCCTGTCTGTGAACGAGAGGTGTCAGCTGGCGAATGCCTGTGTGGACCTGGCCTGGCTTTACGTCGAGGATAATCGCAATTTCAAAAAATCGCACGATGCCCTGATGCGGCTGGAGAGCCATTTTTCAGGAGACACTGTTTTGTCTCTCGAAGACCGGGTTTTGACGAGGACGGTGATAAGAAAATTTGAGCTTTTTTTGCGGGGGCTTCGTCAGGACGGCCTGGCCGCCACCCAGTTTTATGAAGACGCTTTGCAGGTCTATAAAAAAATGCCTTTATCCTTAGACTAAGCAGGGTTCGCGGAGGGAGTTCCCGCTCGTAGGGGGGCTGCGCGGACGCACATAAGGATCTCAATGGTAAAGGCCGTGAAATCCGGGAGGGCGGCGGAAGACAATTATCGCTGTTTCCCGCAAAGGGTCATTTTTATGAAAGGAGTCGAGCTGTGAAGAGAAAAGGAGTTTTTGTCGTTATAGCTGTTTTAGCGGGCATAAGTGCGTTGGTTTATGGTGCGGGGGTTTTAAAAGGAGGGGGCCACTCTTTGATGCTGGACAGCTTTGAGGGAGCGCTTGATCATAAGACGGTTGATTATGGGGCCTCGGATAATTCCCAGTTGGAGGTGGCAGCGTCTTCAGATATTAAATTTTGCGGCACTCAGGCGCTTCAAATGCAGTATGCTCTGGAAGCCGGGGGGTATATGTGGTGCGCGCGGGGGTATGGGCTGGATGTGTTAAACGCCGTCTGGGAAAAAGATTTCCAGAAGATTGCCTGGGACCGGTACAATGCGATCGGGTTTCAAATGTATGGGAATCAGACCGGGACCGTTGCTTTTGACATTAAAGACGCCGGAGGAGAACTGTACCGTTACTTGATCCAGGATGATTTTACCGGGTGGAAGGAGATCGTGATCCCGTTCTCGCAGTTTAAAGCCCGGGCAGACTGGCAGCCGCAGTCAGCGGACGGGAATAAGACTCTGGATTTCCCGGTTAAAAGTTTCCAATGGGAACCGAAGAGTGTCGGGCAAGGCGTGTTGTATTTTGATTGCGTCAAGTTGTTGCGGATATAAAAGGTGGATCCGTCAGCATGAGCAGGTGTGTCCCAGGAGGGATAAGATGCGGCGATCTCTTAATAAAAAGTCCAAAAACATCGGGTTGCCACCGGGTACGATTGTGGCGAACGGCGCGGTCCCGGGGGATGTCGAGATCACTTTAATTGATTATAGCCCTCACCATTGCCAGGAAAAGCAGGTCCGGAATGTGGAAGAATGCTTCCCGTTTAAAGCGTCCCCGTCTATTACCTGGATTAACCTGGAAGGCATGGATCCTTTCCTTATTCAAAGTCTGAATGAACATTTTCAAATTCATCCTTTGGTCTCAGAAGATATTGTGCACAGCGGGCAGCGGCCCAAGATGGAGGTGCATGACCAGTATATTTTTATCGTATTGAAAATGATTTATTTCCAGGGCGGGACGGCTGACATTGTTGACGAACAGGTCAGCCTGCTTTTGGGCCCCGGGTATGTCATTTCATTTCAGGAAAAACCGGGAGACGTGTTTGACTTGATCCGCACGCGAATCAGGGAAGGCAAGGGGAGAATCCGGGGGCAGGGCGCCGACTATCTGGCGTATTGCCTGCTGGACGCTATTGTTGATAATTATTTCCTGATCCTGGAAAAGCGCGAGGAAGCTTTGGAAAACCTGGAGGATGCTATCCTGGATGAATCGGGCCCTGATATTTTGCAGGATATGCATCAGTTCAAAAAAGAGATCATTTATTTAAAAAAACAGGTTTGGCCGCTGCGGGAAGTGATCAGCGGACTCCAGAGGAACGAATCTTCTTTAGTTACGGCCTCTACGCAGGTTTATCTCCGTGATCTTTACGACCACACGATCCAGGTGATCGAATCGATAGAGTCTTTCCGGGATATGATAATAGGCATGCATGATATTTACCTGTCCCGAATCAGCAATCGCCTGAATGAAATCATGAAGGTGTTGACCATGTTCTCCGCGATTTTTATCCCCCTGACCTTTGTGGCCGGGGTGTACGGGATGAATTTTCAATATATGCCGGCATTGAACTGGCGGTGGGGGTATGTCGGAGTCCTGGGCCTGATGGCCGGTATGGCAGTGGGTATGATTATATATTTTAAGAACAAAAAGTGGTTATAGGTGGGACGGCCAGGAAGAGAACAATTCGTTTTTAAGAAATGGAGGACGGTGAACCGTGAAGACAATACATCGCGTGGTATGGGTTTGGCTGGTTTTGCAGTTCTGCCCTCTGGCGGTCCGGGCCGCTGACCTTCAGGCGGGGAATATTTGTTTCCGTTTTAACCCGCCGTCGGGTGTCCATTATCAGGCTACAGCGTATTCCCATATTACAATGGATATGGGGCTGGCCGGGCAGCAGACCAGCGAGGGGACGGTTACGTCCGATATTAAAATAACCAGGACAAACGACGGCGGATATTTGTTTGTTACGAAGCCGGTGTCTGTTGTGATTAAACGTAACGGGGATGTTGTCCGGGATCCTTTGACCCAGTTGATTCAGGAAAGCGTTGTTTCCATCAAGGCGGACGCTCAGGGGAAAGTTGTTTCCTTGTCTGGATACGAAAATCTGGAAAGGAATATCCGGGAAAAAATTCCGGCAGAGAAGGTTCAGTCATTAATGAATTTGATTAAGGTTCAGGAACTTTCCAGCAAGGCGGCTGCCGAGTGGGAGTCCCGGATTGAGGGCCTGGTCGGTACGGAGGCGCATCTGGGGGACGCGTGGGTTGATGCCAGGGAATATCCGCTTCCAACGGGGGGGAAGGCGGTATATTATGTCCGCACGAAAATCGAAAGTACGCAGCCCTGTGGGAATCAGGAGTGTGTCAAGATCGTCTTCCGTTATGCCACGGAAGCGGCTGATCTGGAAACGGAAGGCCGGACTGGGGGCCGGAATCCTTCCGCCAAGCTTAGCCCGGACCCAAGGAAAGCCGGGCTGAAAATCAGGGGATTCGGAACCCGGATATTAGAGCCGGACACGATGATGATTCATTCGGAAAGCAGCCAGAAGATCATTGAGATTCCGGCAACGGCGGCTGCGCCTTCCATGAAAATTACAGAAAAGAGCGAATACCGTTGCACGTTCCCGTAAGGGGTTGGTTGAAAAAAGGCCCGGCCGTTTGAAAAACGGGCCGAGTTCTGATTGGAAATGGAGTCTTTGTGGTGACCTTAGAGCCCATCAGCAGTTTTGAAACATTGCAGAAATCGATCCGTTACGATTTTTATACCAGGCGGTGGTTTCATTATCTTATTGGCTCCGGCCGGATTCAGGATGTTTTTAGGCGCGATCTGGCTATCCATGTGAAATCATGCGCGACCTACAGAAATTGGAGCCGGGCCGCCGATGCGGTCTTCCTGGGAACCTTTGTTTTGGCGGCCCTCTCTTGGGTCAGCCGGAATCCTTTCCTGTTTCTATTCGCGGGAGGATTGTTTATCGCTTTTCAAGCCATCGCATATCTTCAAAAACAGCGCCTGATATTTTTGGCTTCGCTTGTGCTTAAAAACCATTTCTCTCCCGAAGATTTCCGGATGATGAGTCTTTTCCAGATCGCTGAGCAGTTGTCCCGCCGTTACGGGGTCCTGTCTCTCGTGGATGCGATATCCATGTCGGATAATTGCCTCCGCAAATTGTTTTTGGCCGGCTATCTATTGCCTTGGCCCGATGTTGGCCGCAGTTTACTGATTTTTTGTTTGGTCTATTTATCCTGCAAGTACGCGCTGAATACGGCTGTCGTGTATGAGGGGATCCGCTTAAGGCAACAGCGGCCTCTGTCGCCGCGTTTGGCAGGTTAGAGAAGCCGGCTTCCCAGAGCCGTGGCGATCAGCACGATAAGAAGGATCACGCCCGACCGGCAAGTGGTGAAAAGAAAGAGAAAAAACAGGGCCGGGTGGAGCCAGCTCAACACTGCGTGAGAGAAATGTTTGGCCTGAAACACCGGCCAATAGCAGGAGTAGTTCCGCCAGTTCTGATTGAGGATGCGTTCCTCGGAAAGCATGTCTCGGTAAAGCCTGGTGCCCGGCAGGGGGGTGAGGACCGAGAGGCTGGTCCAGTGCGGGAAGATCCGGAAGCAGCATTGCCAGTATTTGAAGATATCCTGCGGCCGGTCTGAATCGAACCCGATGATGAAGTGCCCTTCCACGCGGATTCCCTTCTTTTGGATTCTTCTTGTCAATTCAACATATTTTTCGGCCAGAGCGAACTTTTCGCCCTGCTTTTTCTCGAGGGAATAGGTGCTGATCTCATAACCGACGAGCAGGGCCTGGCATCCGCTTTCCCGGGCGAGTTTTAGAACGGGTTCATTGGCGGCGATATCGATGCTGCAATTGGCGATCCATTTGATTTTCAGGGGCTTCATGGCCGTGAACAGTTCTTTGGCGTACGCCGGGTCGGAATAAATGTTGTTATCGATAAAAGTGATTATTTTGTATTTTGTCTGGAGTTTTTTGATCAGGGCGATGACCTGTTCGATGCTTTTATGCCCCACCCGTCCCTGGCAGAGGGCGGAGACGCAGCAGAAAGAGCAACGGAATTTACAGCCGTGGCTGGCTTCCAGATAGTTGTGAATGATTTCCGGGGGTGAGTTGAGGAGTTTTTGATAAATTGTTTCGTAAACCGTTTCATCCGCGGGGCGGCTTTCATAAATTTTTTGAAGGCGGTTATTTTCATAGTCTTTGACGATTTCCGGCCAGAGGCCTTCCACCTCGCCGACAACGACACTGTCGCAGAATTCCATGGCCTCCTGCGGAACGAAGGAAACATGGGGCCCCCCCATGATGACGGTGGAGCCGGCCCTCCGGAATTCTTTGGCGATTTTGTACGCTTCAAAACAGTTGCTCGTAAAACAGGTGATGGCTACCAGCCGCCCCGGACGGACATACCGGGACCGCCAGAAAATCCTTGAGAAACTCCGGATGGTATAATCATCCGGAGTCAGGGCCGAGAGAACGACAAAGACCGGAGGGGAGAACCGCAGGATGACGGATGTTAAAAGTTCGAGAATCGATCCTCCGCCCAGAGGGTTGATCAGTAAGAGTTCTTTCTCGGGTTGAGGGTGCCGGGCGTGGTAGGCGCTCCCTTGGAATAGAATCAGATTAAAGAAAATGACCATGACGGCGTGAATATATTTCGTTGCCAGCAAGAGCCCCAGCGCCAGCAGGGGCGGCGTCGGTTTCCCCTGTTTCAATAATAATTGACAAAATATCGGCATGGCTACGAGCCCCACCAGCAGCATCGCGGAACGGGGAGAAATCCTGACCTTGAAGAGGGAGCCGGGTTCCCCGGCAAAGTGATTGCGTTTGAGGATGTAGATGCAAAAGAGCATGACAGCGACCGGTTCCAGAAAGATGTTCCAGTAGGTATAATCAAGGGAAGGACGGACCAAGAAAGAAACGAACTGAAAGAGAAACAGGAAAAATTGCACGACCGCATAAGGGCCCCAAAATTTTTTAATTTGGGTCCGGAAAAGCGGACCGGTCAAGATGTATTCCTGTTGCGACGCCAGAATAGACAGGCTGCCGTATATCCCGGCCAACAGGGCGATTTTGACCGGAAAAAGAATCATAAAAATAAACGGGAGGAGAAATTTTAAGGATTGTGTTCCGAAAAAAAGGCTGATGACCGGGATTTCCAGAATAAAGGGAAGGAAAACCGCCGAGAAAAAAGAATGCAGGATTTCAACGGAATCCGCCAGCGGACGGGGAGATGTTTTCATGATCTGTTTTGGTCAATCCGCCCCGGGGAGGCCAGGGGGCCGAATGAGCCTGGGAAGAGTCTCCGGGAACGGGTTAAAATATAGTTGTCTATCTTTTAATTTATGATATTATTATTTTTTCGCGGACCTTATCTGTCTGGAGAACGGCTCCCGCGAAGCGTTGATGTCCGACTTAATTTGAAACAATTTATAATACCACACAAGAAGGAGAAAGAGGTAATGGAGAATCTGATTTCTTTCAACACGAAAGAGTGGTTTTTTGAAACCACTTTCCCTGGAATTCGCAGATGTAAAAGGGACGGGTTCTGGATTGAAGAGGAGATCTACAAAGGGAAAACGCAGTTCCAGGACATATATATATTCAGAAGCCTCGGTTTTGGGCGGATCATGACGCTGGACGGCATAGTCCAGCTGTCGGAATGTGATGAGTTTATCTATCATGAGATGATCGTGCACGTCCCGCTTTTGTCGCACCGTAAGGCGGAGCGCATTCTCATTATCGGGGGAGGAGACGGGGGGACGCTCAGGGAAATCAGCAAACACCCTGTCAAGGAGATTGTCATGGTCGACCTGGATCAGGGGGTGGTCGATATTTCTAAAAAATACCTCCCGTTTGTTTCCGCGGGAAGTTTTGCCGACAAACGCCTGAAGCTCTTTTTTGAGGACGGGATCAAGTTTATTGGGCAGTATGCAGACTATTTTGACGTCATTATCGTGGACTGCACGGATCCGATCGGGCCCGGTAAAGTTTTATTCGGGCTGGATTTTTATAAGAAACTATACGCGGCTTTGAAAAAAGACGGGATTGCCATGTTCCAGCTTGGTCCGTTCTTAGACTTTGACATTTTTGTTGAAGACAGCGCTAAAAAGCTTAGGAAGCTTTTTTCCAGCATTCATCCGGTCCGGCTTTGCATGCCGTCATACAGCTGCGGTTCAGAATACTGTTTTATGGCGGCTTCCAAACAGACAGACCTTAAGAAAATCAAGACTTCGGTTATCGAGGAACGGCTTAAGGCACGTTTGGGGGGGAAAGCCAAAACTTTGAAATATTATAGTCCCGAGGTCCACAGCGCGAGCCTGGTGATGCCCCGGTTATGGCAGCTTTAAGCATGGGAAAAGGATATCATGTTTCCGTCTTAGGAGACGGACGGATCGGCCAGGCGGTGCGCTATTATTTTGAAAGGACGCCTGGAATCGGCCGCGTCGATTTCCTTGCCGACGAACGTTCTTTGCAGGGGAGCCATTTGCTTGTGGGGGCTTTGCCCGGGGAACTGGGAGAAAAAGGGCTCAGGTTAGCCCTGAAATACCGGGTGCCGTTTCTGGATATCTCTGATATCGACCCGCCATTTTATTTCCGGCACCGGAAAGCCATTTCTGAAAAAGGAATTCTCGTGATGCCGGGATGCGGGCTTTGCCCCGGGATTGTTAACTTTTTGCTGGCCCGGGAAATTAAGACCTTGTCCGGGCAGGTCGAGGATGTTGAGATTTTAGCCGGTTCCTTGTCTGACCGGGACCATTATTTCCCTTTTCTCTGGTGTTTTGAAGACCTGATCAACGAACATCGTATCCCATCTTTTCAAATGATCTCCGGACGCAAAAAGAAGTTCCCTCCTTTTGCCGGCTATCGGGAAGAAAATTATGGCCGCATTCAAGCCGAGAGTTATTATTGCGCGAGCGGTTTTGAGAATGTTTTGGATCAGGTGAAGGTTAAGACGCTGGTCTGCCGGGTTGTGCGTCCCCGGGGGTTCCGGGATTTTTTTCTTTTTCTGGAAGGGATGGGGGCCCTGGAGGGGGAGAACCTTTTGTTGTCTAAAAAAATTTTAGAGGCCCGGAAAAAATCGAATTATACGTTGGCCGAAGTGAGGGTCCGTACCCGGAAGGCAGAGATTTCCTGGGTCTTAAAAAGTTATTCCCGTCCATCCGGGCCGTTGAACTCCATGCAGATGATGACGGCTTCGGTGGCCGTTGTCATGGGACAGCTGTTTTTGGAAAAGAAAATTCCTCAGGCGGGCCTGGTGTTCCTGGGAGATTTATGCGCGGACCCGGCGGTCCTGGCCGCGCTGGTGAAAGGTCTTAAGGCCAGAGGCGTTAAAATAACCCGTATCGAGAAAGGTTTGTGAGATGCTGGATCATTCGTATATGTCTAAAAAGGTGGAAGTCCGCAGTTCCGGGATTGACCGGAAAGGCGTTTTTGCCGTTGAGAAAATTTTAGCCGGGGAGCTGATTTCGATTTGGGGCGGATATATTATTTCATCACAGGAAGCGCAGGCCCTGTCTGAAACGAGTTTCCCGGGAATTGAAAACTATATTATCGCGGTAGCGGACGGCTTTTTTATCATAGGCAGCAAGGACGGCACTTTGGAAGATGATGATTATTTTAACCATAGCTGTGATCCTAACGCCGGTATGCAGGGGCATTTGCTTTTCGTCGCCCTG
Organism: Candidatus Omnitrophota bacterium; assembly: GCA_017995055.1. Lineage (GTDB taxonomy): Bacteria > Omnitrophota > Gorgyraeia > Zapsychrales > JANLHA01 > JAGOJP01. The sequence goes on along the minus strand of JAGOJP010000070.1, from coordinate 753 downwards.
CGGGACATCCAGCCGGGGGAAGAGGTCACCTATGACTATGTGATGACCGACGCGGATCTTGACGAGTATTCTTTCCCATGTCATTGCGGGGCGCCTCATTGCCGTAAAATCGTGACGACTCAAGACTGGAAGAATCCCGCCCTGCAGCAGCGTTATGCCGGCTTTTTTTCGCAATATGTCCAGAGTAAGATCGATCGTTTGCGGAAGGCGTTTTAATCGGGGTCTCTTTTCCACCTTAGGGAGGTCGGTTCGCGCTCATGCCTCCTCCTCTGTCCGGGATTTACGCTGTACTTTAACCGGTTATCCCGGTATAATAAAAAATGTCGTGAGGAAAGGATCCCGAAGGACCGTGACCGGTTATAAGGATGATGCCGCTATGAGTTTAGAGAATATACTGCTTGCATACCGTATACAATTAGATGAAGCGTTGACTTTTCAGGATTTTCCGTTGGCGGAAAAAATCGCTGATCTGGCTTTGCATCTCGCTGAAAAGCAGGAGAACCTCGCGGAGATGTTCTATTTCAGGGGCCAATTGGAAATGCTGGATCAGAATTACACGCAGGCGATTATCTCCCTCTCCCGGGCTGTTTCTATTAACACAAAAGACGGGGCGGCTTTTAATGATATGGCCTTATGCCTGACTGAATTAGGCATGATTCAGGAGGCCTTGTTGTTTTTTGATAAAGGGATCAGTGTGGAGCCGGATTACCCTAATATTTATCATAATAAGGGGTGGTTGCTGTCGCAGCTTGG
>JAGOJP010000069.1 GCA_017995055.1 Candidatus Omnitrophota bacterium | reverse complement strand
GCCTGATTATGATTGATATCGACGATTTCAAAAAATTAAACGACACCTACGGGCACCAGCACGGGGACCTCCTCCTGAAAAGCCTGGCGCAAATTTTGACGAACTCCTCGAGAGACATTGATTTTGTGTGCCGCTACGGAGGAGAAGAGTTCGCCGTTATTTTATGCGGGGCGAATTTGGATCAGGGCTGGGATATTGCCGAGCGTCTAAGAAAACGCATTGAAGAATTCAAATTCCCATCTCCGGACGGGCAGAACTCCATCCCCCTCACCATCAGCGTCGGATTAGCGAATTTCCCGGATGACGCCGCGAACAAAGAAGAACTTATCGCCATGGCGGATAAAGCGATGTACATCGCCAAATTCAGCGGGAAGAACAAGACCTGTTTTGCCAACCATTATAAAGAAAACTGAAGAAAAGCCGTTCCCCTCAAAGGCCTCTTCAATAAGGCGTATATTATTTTATACGCCGGCAGGAACTTCCTGCAGCTTTTCTGAGGCAGGGTCTTCCTTGGAAGCGAATTTCACGGACACGATCTTGGACACACCTGTTTCCTGCATCGTGATGCCGTACATCACTTTGGCGGAGGCAATCGTTTTTTTGTTGTGCGTGATGACAATAAACTGGGCGATCTGCGCGAAGTCTTTCAGCAAATAGCTGAACCGCCCCACGTTTGATTCATCCAAAGCCGCGTCGATCTCATCCAAAACACAGAAGGGGCTGGGGTTCACCTTAAACACGCCGAAAATAAGCGCGATCGCCGTCAAGGTTTTCTCCCCCCCGGACAACAGGCTGATATTCTGCAATTTCTTCCCCGGAGGCCTCGCGATAATTTCAATACCGGACTCTAGGACATTCTCCGGATCTATCAGGACAAGCTGGGCTTCCCCGCCGCCGAACAACATCCGGAAATAGATACGGAACTCTTCGCTGACCTTCGTAAATGTTTCCATAAACATTTGGCGGGTCTGGCGGTTAATCTTGACAATGGTCTGCTGCAGCGAATGCTTGGCCGATATCAAATCGCTCTGCTGCGTGGTTAAGAACTCGAATCTTTGTTTAAGTTCTTCAAACTCCTCGATGGCGACCAAATTCACCGAGCCGAAAGCATCACACCGTTTACGCAGACGGGCAATCATATCCTGCAATTCCTCCCGCCCCCAAGCCGCCTCCGGGGCCGCATTCTCCTGTCCTTCGGCCGGGGAAGGGAGAATATAATTTTCGAAATCAATTTTATAAGCCTGCATCAGCCGGTCCCTGATTTCTTTCATTTTAAAAAAAATCTCCTGCTCCCGGAACTGGTCCTGGTGCATATGATTACGTAATTCTTCCAGATCAGAGTTATGGGCCGTGATGTTCGTACGGGCGCTGTTGATCCGGCGGCAGACATCGTCTTTCTGCCGCTCATAATCCCCCAGGACATGCTGCAAGGACCCCTTCCGTTCTTTAATGGACTCAATGGCATCTTTCAGAGTGGTGATTTCCGCCTCAAACTGCCCGCGTTTCGACAAAAGATCTGATTCTTCCTGCTCCAGCCGGGCCATTTCCTTGGCACTGTTCTCCAGCGTTTCTTTATACAGGCTTAAATTCTCGTGATAACTGTGTTTCTTTTCCTGCTCCGCATTAATCGTCGACTGAATCTGGGCTATGGCGATCGTGGTGCTTTCCCGCTGTTGCGCGTTCTCGGCCACAAGCGCCTGGCATTCCTGAATGCGGATCTGGCATAAAGAAAGCTCCTGGGACAGCGAATCCAGGGTCACGGTTAATTCCTCCTCAGATTTCTTGAGCGACAACAACGTTCCGGCGACCTCTTCCAATTCTATCCGGACAAGATCCAGTTCCTCCTTGAGCTTGCTGGTCTCCTGCAGGACATCATTCTTCTGGGCCTCAAAGATGGACAAAATCTTTTCCTGCTCCTGAATCTCCGTCTCAATCTGTTCCATGGCCCGCTGCATCCCTCCGAGGTCCTTCAGCAAAACATGGCGCTCCGAGGTCCGGGACTCAATGTCCTGTTCCAGCTCGACAATTTTGCTTGAAATCTGCTGCGGATCCAATTCTATAAATTTCGCTTCACAAATAATCTCATAAACGCACTCGCAATCCTCCCCAAGGCAGGCTCTCATCTGCGCCAGCCTTTCCCCTTCGGGAATGAATACTTCTTTCACCTTACCAATAATTCCCGTGTGCTGCTGCGACGGAGCGCTGGACGTTACAAAACGGCCCGGCACGACCGGATCCGGGATATCCTGATACTGGACACGCAGTTTCTCGATAAATTCCCGCTGGGATATTAAAAACAATTTCTTTTTCTCAAGCTCATTAATCGTGGCATCCAACGTGTCCAGCTGTTCCTGAAGGGCTTTCAATTGCCCATGCTGCGTTTCCCGCCGTCCCCGCAAATTTTGAATAACCTGGTTCGCCGTTTCGGTCTTCTGGCAAATATCGGAAAACTTATGGTCCACCAACTCCTTTTCCTGCGTCACCTTCGTATCTTCCATCTCAAGCCGGCGTTTCCGCGCCAAGCCCCCCTGAACTTCCTTCATCACCTCCGTTAAACGGTTGCGCACCTGGACCTGGTTGGCGGTGATCACAAGAATTTTCTCTTCCTCCATCCTCATCGTATCACGGGCCGAGCCGATAGAGTCGACCACACTATTTAAAAAAGTTTTTTTGGCCTCCAGTTCCGCCGTTTTCTCCTGAAGCACCTGTTCCAGACGGGACAATGACTGGCGCAAATCCGTCAGCTTCTCTTCCTGAATCCGGCGCCGCTCCTCGATCTGGCCTTTCTGCTGCGCGATCCGGCCCTGATTCGCAATCGCGTTCGCGATCCGCTCTTCATTAAACTCAATCTGCCTTTGCTGCAAGTCGACCTGGCCGTCCAGCTTAATGGCTTCCGCCGTCAGATCGCTCACCTTTTCATCGAGCTCTTCCATAAACTGTGCTTCATTGTCCAGCCGTTCCGTCATCTCCCGGATTGTTTCATTGAAACGGGATTCCTGTTTTTTCTTCTCGACCATATGCCGGGAAAGCTCCTGCAATTGCCGGGCCAGGTCGTTAATTTCCAGCCCCGCGTAACGGACCTCCAACTCCTTTAATTTTTCAAACTCTTCTTTATATTTTCTGGCCTTATTCGCCTGACGTTCCAAAGAAGAAATCTGACGTTTAACTTCCGTGATAATATCATTGATCCTCAGTAAATTATTCTCCGTGTCCCGCAACTTATTTAAAGCTTCCTTACGTTTGGATTTGTATTTGGTAATTCCCGAAGCCTCATCCAAGATGATCCGTCGGTCTTCGGGTTTGGCGCTGACCACAAGGTCCACCTTGCCCTGCTGGACCAGGGAATACGCCTCCGCCCCGACCCCCGTTCCCATAAAAAGCTCGGTGATGTCCTTCAGCCGCACAGGAGTCTTGTTAAGCAAATATTCGCTTTCACCCGAGCGGAAAAGCCGGCGGGTGACCGTGACCTCGTTATAATCCACCGGGAGAGAATGGCTGTCATTCGAGAAGCTCAGGCTGACTTCCGCAAACCCAAGGGAAGGTTTTTTCTCCGTCCCGTTAAAAATCACATCTTCCATGGAAGCCCCGCGCAGATCCTTAACGCTCTGCTCTCCCAGCACCCAGCGAATGGCATCAAAGACATTACTCTTCCCGCACCCGTTGGGTCCGACCACGGCCGTAATACCCGGGCCGAAATTCATGACAGTCTTATCGGCAAAAGATTTAAATCCAAAGATTTCCAATCTTTTAAGAAGCACCCTGAACTCCTCTCTTGAGTGAGATTGGCTTAAAGAAAGGCTCGAAAAATTCCCTCACGACTTCTTCCCCAGCAGCTCCTCGACAATTTTAATAGTGGCGTTAAGGTTAACAAATTTCGCCAAAGTATCCTCTGGGATGACAATACGATATTTTTTTTCCAACCCGGCCAGAATTTCCAACGCCATCATAGAATCCATTCCCAGATCCTGCACAAACCTGGCGTTCCCGTCAATGTCCTCCGGTTCGGTTTCCAGAATATCGGCGACCAATTTTCGTATATCCTGCTCAACATTGCCCCTAGCCCCTGAATCCGTCATTCCAATCTCCCTTTTCGTGATCTTCTTTTTCAACTCGAATTTGATTTATAAAACGCTGCTGCGCTTCAAGCCATGAATCGATCGTTTCTTTTTTGAACCGCCATTGCCCCACAGTTTTAATGGCCGGAATTTTATCCTTTTTCAACCAATCATAAACTGTTCTCTTTTTTACCCTTAAATACAAAGCCACTTCATCAATGGTCATTAACTGATTCGGATCCATATTTTTCCCACCCCATTACTATTTTAATTATTTAATTTCAATGTATTAAAACATTAATCCCTTGTCAATCTTTAAATAAAATTTTTAACCAGAAACAAACAACAGGAACCAGGCGAAGGATATCACTCCTTGCCGTTTTATAACAATATTTACCAACGCAATTCATGGCATACCAAGAGAAAAACCGGCAGGCCGCCCCTATCAAGGCTGGATGGATACAGAATTATAATCCGGGAATGGAAGATTGATCTCTACATCGGCCTGATAATCCACCCCAGCCAATCCGAAACCAAACAATTTCAGAAAATCCTTATGATATCCGGCCAAATCAGAGTACTGTGCGATGTTAGAATCCGACACTTTTTCCCAAAGCGCCCTGACTTCACTTTGTATGTCCGGACGCATCTCCCAATCATCAATACGAATGCGGCCTTCCTCATCAATGGGAATGTCTCCGCCGGTATACAGGCGGTCCTTGAACAACCGGGCCATCTGGCGGATGCAATCTTCATGCACCCCCTTCTCTTTCATCACTTTCATCAGGATCGTAAAATAAAGAGGAATAAACGGGATCGCGGAACTTGACTGCGTGATGAGCGCTTTATTCACAGAAACAAAAGCCCGCCCCCCTTGGGATCTGAGGCGTTTATCCATCTGCCGGGCCGTCTCTTCCAAATGGTCTTTAGCCGCCCCGATGGTGCCATTCCGGTACACCGGCATCGTTACCTCCGGCCCGACATAAGAATAGGCCAAAGTCAAAAAGCCGCTCGCTGTCAAATGTGACTCTTCCAACGCCTTCACCCACATATCCCAGTCCTCTCCCCCCATAACGTCAACGGTCTGCCGGATTTCTTCCTCTGTCGCCGGTGGAAGCGTCACCGTGATGATCCTATCCGTGGAAAAATCAATGGATTTGTTGGTGTAAGGGATCTCTTTGGGTTTTAAGGTGGATTTCGACACTTGCCCGGTCCGGGGATGCTGCCTTCTCGGGGAAGCCAGACTATAAACCAAAAGGTCAACGCCTCCCCAGTCTTCGCGGATGGTTTCCATGACCCGGCTTTTCATCTCATCACTAAACGCGTCTCCGTTAAAACTTTTGGCATATAAACCCTCCGCCAGAGCGGCCCGGTCAAAGGCGACCGAGTTATACCACCCGGCCGTCGCTGTCCGTTTCCCTTCCGCGGGCTTCTCGTAAAAAACCCCGATCGTCTTAGCTTGATATCCAAACGCGGCCACGATGCGGCTGGCGAGTCCGTACCCGGTTGAAGCTCCCACGACGAGTACGCGCTGAGCGCCGCACGGCCCAAAGCCCTGCCTCTTGACATAATCAATCTGGTCCTGCACGTTCCGGGCGCACCCGACAGGATGGGCGGTCGTACAGATAAACCCTTTAATTTTCGGCTGTACAATCATATCCGTCCTTTCTTTTTAAATCTTATTTCTTCAGTCCTGAATCAAAACCCTTTTGGGCACAATGACGATGCCTGACGTCGTCACATCAAATCTTTTCCGGTCTTTCACCAAGTCATACCCGATCTGCGCCCCCGGCGGGACACAGACTTCTTTATCCACAATGGCGTTTTTGATTTTCGCCCGAGCGCCAATCGTCACGCCCTCCATAATCACTGAATTCACGACACTGGCGCGGGCGCCGATATTGACATTGGGAGAAAGAATCGACCCCATAATTTTGGCCCCCTCGATGATGCACCCTCCCGCGATGAGCGAATCAACAACTTCCCCCTGGACCGGCTTCCCGTCTTCTTCAGCATGAATCAGCTTAATGGGCGGGAACTGCTCGTGCAGGGTCCTGACCGGCCAAGACCGGTCAAACAAATTAAAATCCGGGGTCCTCCGGACCAAGTCCATATTCGCCTGATAATAAGCGTCTCGCGTTCCTATATCCCGCCAATACCCTGGCTTATTATCCTTGTCCACGAAATTATAAACCACAATCTTTTTGCCGTTTTTCAACATCTGCGGGATCACATTTTTCCCGAAATCATGTTCGGACGTCAAAGAACGGGCGTCTATTTCCAGTTCCTGCAGCAAAACATCTTTTTTAAAAAGATAAATGCCCATCGAGGCAAAAACACGATCCGGATCGCCGGGAATTGTTTTGGGATTCTTTGGTTTTTCCCGGAACCCGCAAATCAGGCCCGCCTGATCGACTTCTATGACACCAAAGCTCACCGCGTTCTCCACCGGCAGAGGAACGCAGGAAACGACCATATCCGCATCTGTTGCTTTTTGATACGCGATCATTTTCTCATAGTTCATTTTATACACATGATCCCCGGCGAGGATCAGGATCAGGTCCGGATTGTGGTCCTGGATCGTATACACATTCTGATGAATCGCGTCGGCCGTGCCCCGGTACCAATCCGAACTGATCCGCTGCTGCGCGGGGATCACGTCGATAAATTCTCCCAGCTGGCTGGAAACGATATCCCCCCAACCGGCCAGCACATGCTTTTGCAAAGAAAAAGATTTATATTGAATCAAGATATAAATTCTTCTCAAGCCGGAATTAATACAGTTGCTCAAGGTAAAATCAATAATCCGGTAAATGCCGCCAAAGGGGACAGCCGGTTTTGCCCGGTCACGCGTCAAAGGGTTCAACCGCTCCCCCTTGCCACCCGCCAGAATATACGTTAAAATTCCCCGCATACGAAAAAAACCTTCCTTCCCTTCCTGGTTTTCCAAATACGGAATGACCTGTTATTCAGAAGCCCCTGCCCGGCTCCCTGTCACGGGGCCAGGGGCTTCCGGAGCGGCCAGCCGGTTCTCCGTGATAATCTTTTGCTCTTCCTGAAAATGCAGTTCCGTATTTTCTTCATCCCCAAGGGCCTGATAAACCAGGCCGATTTGATGATGCCCCTCGGCTAATTTTAAACCCGTTTCCAGGCCCAACTGAAAAACTTCAAGCGCCCGGGTATGCTGCTGTTGGGCCTCCAGCATTTCACCGAGATTCAAAAGATCTTTTATGTTTTTAGGCTGCAGCTCATGAGCGACCCGGATAAACTCCATCGCGGTATCATACTGTTCCATCTTGATAAGACAGCGGGCCATCAAGAAATGCGCCTTGGGGTTTTTCGGCCATTGATTAATGATACGCTGATACTGGTCGGCCGAATATTTAAACTCACCCAAATCATAATAGGCCAAGGCAAGGTTATGCCGCATATCTTGATCATAATGGTCAAACAGCACGGCGATCCGGAAATTTTCAAACGCCTGCTGATATTGTTTGTGTTTCGCAAAAATTTTCCCCATCAGCTTATACGGTTCCTTATAGACAGGGGTCACTTTAAGAGCAGCTTGAATCTCCCTCATAGCCGCCTTGTCGTACCCCAGGGACTCCAGCGTATAAGCCCGGTTCATATTTTGAAAAGGCACCACCTTCTTGGAGCCCAAACGGTAAAGATCCAGGCTCTTCCCTTCCCAGGAAGAAAAATCAATGGCAAATTTTTCAATAACCTCCCGGTTTTGCGGAACATCCTTAAGATAAATAACACCGTCATAGTCAAAATAAACCGGAACCCATTCTTTATGATCTTCCAGATAATTAATGATCCGGGGCGGAATCGGCTGCTGCACACAGTTCAGTAAAGCCCCGGTAATATTAAATTTTTCCAAAGCCTCCGCAAATACCTCCGGGGTATCTTTTTCCCAAAGCTGGACATAATAGTTAAAGAAGCCCGGGCCGTACACTTCCGTTCTCCCGTCGATAAACACTTTAATGTCCGGGAAGCAACGCCCCACCATATAAGCCCCGGTGTTAAAATCATTGAAGAAATTCCCCTTCACCTTGTTGTCCACAAGAAAATCAACCGCTTTGATGGGATAGGAACGCAGGGAAATCCCCCCGAATTCGCTTTTACGTTCATACCTATCAAAATCAAAATACCCGTTTTTGGAAATATCAGACCAATACTGCATCACCCAAACCAAAAGAAAAATTTTAAGCAAGATGGCCGTCAGATAAAAAAACTTTTTATCCATAATCCGGATAGGGACAATGTCGCGCATGGTTAACATGTGGGCATTGCTCATAAACACGATATAAGCGGCAAAAGCGAAAAAAATCAGATTCCGGACGGCCGCCAGGGAAAAGAACAGGAAAATAAGCCAGAAGATCAGGCTAGCAATATCGAGCCGGAAACGGTTAAAAAACAAACTGACAAAGGACAGCAAAAGCAGCAGTTTATAATAAGGATACACCGCTGGAGAGAACAACGATTCCGCTTCAATCGGTTTCTGGAGTTCAATGATCTTATCGAAGAAAACCCGGTGCTCGCCGGAAATTTTGAAAAAGACCCCTATCGGATACCACGCCCCCTCAAATGTCAGGGGGTTCAGCAGACACGCCAAGACAACGGTGACGAAAATCCAGGCCATGCGGCCGTATTCGTCATCCGAGAGGCGGCCGATTTTATTCCATTCATACGGTAAAGGGATATGCCGTTTTATCCATTCAGAAATCAGCCCGATAAAAACAAAAAGCGGGCCAAAAAAGAAAAATCCATGCAGATTCGTCCACAGGACCTGCGCAATCAACAAAACATACAAAGACCACTTTCTATCTATATAAAATGAAAGTATAAAAAGATAGAACGCAAAGAAAAACAGGCTGTAAAGATCCGGGCGAATTGTAAAACGGTTTTCATAGACCAGAGAAACCAACAGCAACATAAATATTGAACCCAGCTGCCGTTTTTTGCTATAGCCCATGAGCAGAAGAATGGTCATCGTGAGGGTAACGATGACCACCTGCATATTAATAAGTCCTTCCGGTCCCCAGTGCGAGAAAATCAAGTACACGATAATCTGAAAAAGCCATTCATGATTGACCCAGGGGACCCCGGCAAAGGTGCAGGACAGGATATCCGTGGCAGGGACTTGAAGACCATTTTCCAAAAGATAACGCCCCATCCCCAGATGAAGCCAAAGATCAAGGTCTTTAATCTCCAGATTAGCGACAAAAATCAATAATCCGAAAATAAATCCGATGACAAACAGGCCGCAAATAATATTTAAACGTTTCCAGAACGCATGACTCATAGTTTTTCTCCGGGAACAGGGAAATGAACATCCCGCATAAACCGCCAACCTTACCACCAGGTCATCTAAACACCAGTTTTCCCTGGCTAAAGTTACCTATAATTTTTGTTAGTTTATCACAAAATGACCGTTTCCAAGATCATTTAAATAAGAATTTTTATCAAACTCTATTTCTAATTCCGTTGCGGAAGCCTCATAGTTCACCGCCGCGGCCAACAATGCGCGTGTATAAGAATGCTGCGGATTATTAAAAATGGCCTCACACGGCGCCAGTTCAACGATTTTTCCTTTATACATCACCGCGATCCGTTTACACAGCTTTCTGACCACTCTAAGATTATGAGTTATAAATAAATAGGTGACATCGTACCTTATCTGCAAATCTTTCAATAATGCCAGGATCTGTTCCTGAACCAGCACATCCAAAGAAGACACGGCTTCATCAAGGATCAGCAGCCGCGGATTCATTAAAAGGGCACGGGCGATCGCCACCCGCTGGCGTTCCCCCCCGCTGAACTCATGGGGGAAACGGTTCAGGCTTTCTCCCGGGAGCCCCACCGCCTTCAGCATTTCAATCATTTTAAGTTCCTGCGCGTTCCGCCCCGGATAGGGGGTCAAAGGGACAAACGCTTCTTTCAGAATATCCCGGACCGTAAAGCGGGGATCCAGACTGCTGTAAGGGTCCTGAAAAACCATCTGCACTTTCTTTCTCAGCAAGCGCCGGACCCGTTGGCTCCGGAGGGAAACGTCTTCCCCCTCCAAGAGGATGCGGCCTTTATCCAAGGGATACAATTGAACCACAAGCCGCCCCAGCGTCGTCTTCCCTGACCCGGATTCCCCCACCAGCCCGAGGTCCTCTCCGGCGTCCATGCTCAGATCAATCCCGTCCACAGCCCGGACAACTTTCCGAGACCAGCCCAGCAAGCCGTGTTTTAACGGAAAATATTTTTGGGCGTTCTGTATTTCCAGCAACATATTACTTCGCCGCCTCCAGAAGCTGCTGTGTATAACTATGACGGGGATGCTGCAACACCTCTCCCACAGGGCCTCCTTCCACAACTTCCCCCGAGCAAAGAACCACTATGTGGTCCGCCAGGCTCCGCACCAGCCCCAAGTCATGGGTAATAATCAAAACCGTCAACCCCAGTTCATCACGGAGTTTCTTAAATAACATCAAAATCCTGGCCTGGACAGTCACATCCAGATTGCTCGTGGGCTCATCGGCAATAACGAGCTTGGGGCTGGCCGCGATCGCCTGGGCCAGCATCGCCCGCTGGCGCAATCCCCCGCTCAACTGGTAAGGATAGGACTGGGCCACACGCCCCGGATCCCTGATTTCCACCTGCCTTAAAAGCTCTTCCACCCGCTCTTGGCGCCGCCCCTTGGTCAAACCCGTATGGAACTGCAGGACTTCCTCGATCTGAGAGCCGATACGGAACACAGGATTAAAGGCATACAAGGGTTCCTGAAAAACCATGGCCATCTGTTTCCCCCGATACCCCCGGAGGGCTTCCTTCGGCAAAGATAAAAGATCCTGTCCTTCGAAATAAATCCGTCCCGAAACGACGCGCAGCCCCGGAGACAGCAAACGCATGATCGCCAGCCCGGTTGTGGTTTTCCCGCTCCCGGAGCCCCCGACCAACGCGGTAATATTTTGCTCCGGCACCGCAAAGCTGACATGATTGACGATTGTTTTACACCCCTGTCCGGGGTTCGCGTCAATAGTCAAGTTCTGAATATCCACCAGCGCCATCGGTCCGTCATCTCCTCCCCGGCTGAAATCCGGGGTTATTGTGCATTTACATAGTGTCATCCACCCGGAAATGCGGGTCCAGGCAGTCCCGCAGGGTGTCGCCGATCACGTTAAAACACATGACAGCTAAAAAAATAAAAAAGCCGGGCAGCAAGATCCACGGCGAAAAATTAATCTGGATGATCCCCATGGCTTCAGACAATAGGTTTCCCCAAGACGCGTACGGATCCTGAATGCCTAACCCGATCAGGCTGAGCGCGGATTCAGCCAGAATATACCCCGGGATGGACAGCATAATCGCAATAATGGAATAAGAAAGCGTGTGCGGCAAGATATGCCTGACAATGATGCGAAA
>JAGOJP010000068.1 GCA_017995055.1 Candidatus Omnitrophota bacterium | reverse complement strand
ATTCATATAGCTTACCCCGCCGGGCCCATTGAACAGGGCCCGGTGAAAAGGGCCGTCTCTATAGCCTCTGCGAGCGTCACCGCTTAAAGTGGTCAAAGTGTTGTCGGACAGGGAAAACACCCGGATTTTATTATTGTAGGTATCAGCGATCAGCAAGGATTCCGGAGTCCGGCATAACCCCAACGGATGCTGTAAGCGCGCCTGCTCCGGCCCCCCCTCTTCATCGCCGTATGTATGCAAACCTTTTCCCGCCATTGTCTCCACCTGCGCTCCCAAAAACAACCCGACACGCCGTATAGCGCTGACCTCGCTGTCAAGGACATAAACGGCATTCTCGGATGGAACGATCCCGGCCGGCTGCGCAAAGGCACTTTTGCGAAGGGGACCATCAAGCAAATTTTCAATCCCTGATCCGGCATACACCTTGATATTTCCATCCCGAAGGTCCAGGGTCCAGATCTGGTGCGCGCCTGTCATGGCGATATATAACTGTTCCCCGACCCATGTCAAATCCGTCGGGTAATTTAAATCAACGGCCGTCCCGGCCCCTTCGGGAAAACGGGACAGACTTCTGCGTCCTGTCCCGGCGATGGTAACGACCTTTCTGGCTTTCAGGTCGGCTCTCCGGATCGCGTGATTCCCGGCGTCGGCGATATAAAGGCTATCCCCCTGCCTCACCATCCCCTGAGGATCGGTGAACCGGGTGGTCTCAAACGCCCCGTCTTGAAGCCCGGGAGCCCCAGAGCCGATCGTATCCTGAATACGCCCCTGCCCATCGGTTATAAGGATCCGGTTATGGCCGGAGTCGGCGATGAACAACCGTTCATCGTCCGTGGCCAGGACCTTCCCCGGGAACAACAGACTTGTCAACGGCTCTTTATGCCTTTCCAGCCGCAAAGACACCGGGTTGGTCCGGATAAAATAACCCCCGTGGCTGATGCGGGTCCTGAGTTCCTTATCCACGGCCGGATAAATATTTTCCCCGATCTGCTTATGAACGATCTTGCCTTCCGGGTCAATCAAAATAACCGTGGGCCAGGCGTGAATATCGTAATCCCGCCATATTCTCAGCGAGGCGTCATTCACCACCGGATAATCCAGGCTGTAACGGATCACCGCTTCCTTGACATTATCCGTATAACGCTGAACAGGATATTTGGGGGAATGGATTCCTACAATGACGAGCTCACGGGGATATTTCTTTTGTAAGGCCTTTAATTCGGCAAAAACATTGACGCAGTTGACGCTGGAATATGTCCAGAAATTCAGCAGGACAAACTTGCCCTTCAGGTCTGCCAAAGTCAACGGAGCTTCGGTGTTCAGCCAGTCCAGCCCGGTCCGAAGCGTTGGCGCCTGTTTATGCGGAAGATACTCTACGAGACCGGCACCCGCCGGAACTCCGGCGGGATTAAAAAACCACACGACCGCCAGTAGAAGGTAAAAAAAACGCGGTATTGATTTCATGATTTTCATGCCGTATCCGTCAGCAGACCCGCTTCATGGAAGCTATCACGCCCCCGGCTCAACAGGGTGCGTCATATCTTCCGGACGGATAAGGGCGTCAAATTCGGCTTCGGTGAGATACCCTGATTCGGCCGCTGCGGCACGCAATGTTTTATCCTCTTCGAAAGCCTTTCGGGCGATCTGGGCCGCCTTGTCATAACCGATATGCGGCGTCAAAGCGGTAACCAGCATGAGCGACTGCTCCACATGACGCTGTATTCTCTCGGCATGAATCGAGAGACCTTTCACGCAATGCTGGGTGAAAAGCCGGGCCGCGTCAGAGAGCAATTGAATGGACTGCAACACGTTAAAAATAATAATCGGTTTGCAAATATTAAGCTGAAAATTCCCGCTGGCGCCGGCGAAGGCCACGGTGGTATCGTTGCCCACGACCTGCATGCAGACCATCAGCAGCGCCTCGGCCTGCGTGGGATTGACTTTCCCCGGCATGATGGAACTTCCCGGCTCGTTGGCCGGCAGCCGAAGCTCGCCGATGCCGCACCGCGGTCCGGAACCAAGCCACCGGATGTCGTTGGCGATTTTGATCAGGGAAACCGCGATAATTTTCAGGACCCCGCTTAATTCAACCAAAGCATCGTGAGCCGCGATCGCCTCAAATTTATTACGGGCGTTCACAAAAGGATATCCGGTCAGGCCCGCCAGCCTGGCCACCGCCTTCTCCGCAAACCCGGCCGGTGTGTTAAGCCCCGTCCCGACCGCGGTCGCCCCCAGAGCCACTTCATACAGCCGGGGGAGCACGGTCTGAATCCTCTCCAGGCCATTGGTGATCTGCTGAAAGAAACCGCTGAATTCCTGTCCCAGGGTTAGAGGCGTCGCGTCCATAAGGTGCGTCCGCCCGATTTTCACCACGTCCTTCCATTCTCCGGCCTTCTGCGCCAATTGCTCCTCCAGTCCCTTCAGGGCAGGGATCAGCCCTTCCTGGAGGGCGGTCACCGCGGCAATATGCATGGCCGTCGGGAAGACATCGTTGGAGGACTGGGACATATTCACATGATCATTGGGATGAACAGGGTGTTTGCTGCCGATGACCCCTCCAGCCAGTTCTATCGCCCGGTTGGCAATGACTTCATTCACGTTCATGTTCGAGTGCGTGCCGCTCCCGGTCTGCCAAATTTTCAAAGGGAAATGATCTAACAGAAACCCATCGATCACTTCCTCGGCCGCCTGGACAATATATTCGCAAATTTTTGCATCCAGCCTGCCGCAATCAGCGTTGGTCAGCGCGCAGGCTTTTTTAATAATCGCCAGGGACCGGATCATCCCCAACGGCATCACTTCGCTGCCGATGTCGAAATGGGTGGCCGAACGCGCGGTTTGGGCTCCATAATAAACATTCGCCGGCACCGGAATTTCACCCAGGCTGTCTGATTCCATTCTGTAATCCATAAAAACCCTTACTCTTTCTGAGGAAACATTGATTTAATCAGGTCGATCGGGATCGGGAATAACGTTGTTGTATTCTTATCGCCGCCGATCTCCACCAGTGTCTGAAGATACCGCAGTTGCAGCGCCATGGGGCTCCGCTGCATCCTCTCGGCGGCCTGGCAGAGTTTTTCCGCCGCCTGAAACTCGCCTTCCGCCGAAATAATTTTCGCGCGGCGTTCCCGTTCCGCTTCCGCCTGGCGCGCCATGGCCCGCCTCAATTCCTCGGAAATATCCACGTGCTTGACTTCCACGTTGGTCACCTTGATCCCCCAGGGATCGGTCTGTTTATCCAGAATCGTCTGCAGGCTGTCGTTGATCTTTTCCCTCTGGGCCAATATCTCGTCCAACTCCATTTCCCCGAGCACGCTCCGGAGCGTGGTCTGCGCCATCTGGGATGTCGCATATTGATAATTTTGGACCTCAATGATCGCCTTGATCGGATCCATGACCCGGAAATACGCCACCGCGTTCACTTTAACCGAAACGTTATCCTTGGTAATCACATCCTGGGGCGGGACGTCCAGCGTCACCAAACGCAGGCTCACCACAACGCCGGTCTCAATAGGAAAAAAGATAAAAACCAAACCCGGGCCGCGGGGCGCGTCCACGATTTTTCCGAGACGGAATATAACAACGCGCTCGTATTCCTTAATGATCCTCACGCTGTTCATCAACCACCAGGCCAGAATAACCAGTGAGCCTATAAACCACATATCCCGCTCCTTTCATAAAACTGCTTGTTTTCCATTAACCTTTAAGGGATTTTTTGACCTTGAGCGTCAGTCCATTGATCGCCACAACAGTGATTTTATCCCCGCAAGAGAGCGTCTCGTCAGTCACCGCGTTCCAGAGTTCCCCATGGACAAAAACTTTGCCGTCCATACCTGGGCCGAAATCATTTTTTGCCACTCCCGGGATACCCACCATCCCCTCCGGCCCGGACACCGGCTTCTGCCTTAAAGACTTGATCGCCAGCCTTAACAGGAATGACGTTATCAACGCAGTCGTTCCGAGGATAGAAATGATAATAGGGATGGAAATACGCATAATCGGTTCGGATCTGTCAAATAAAAGCAATGACCCCAGAAACAGACACACACACCCGCCTGTCGTCATAACCCCGAATCCCGGCACAAAGCTTTCCGCGATCAGGAACCCGAGCCCCACCACAATTAATGCCAGCCCGGCGTAATTCGTAGAGAGCATCTGCATGCTGAAAAAGGATAAAATCAGAAAGATTGCGCCCAGAATACCCGGGACCCCAAATCCGGGACTCGTGATCTCGTAAAGAAGGCTGAGAAAACCAAAAATGAGAAGAAGATAGGCGATATTGGGATTAGCGAGGATATTATAAAACCGCTGGCGGACGGTCATATCCACGCTGACAACCTCGGCCCGGGCCGTCTTCAGGGTGACGTCCATCCCCCGCACTTGAACCGTCTTCCCATCGATCTGTCTTAATAAATCCCCAACATCCTGGGCCACGATGTTCACGACATTCTTTTGCAGGGCTTCTGTTTCCGTGATAGACAGGCTTTTGGTCACACTTTTGACCGCCCATTCTTCACTCCGGTGGCGGAGATGGGAGAGCGCCCGGATAAATGCCACGGTATCCTGGAGGATTTTGGTGTTAAGCGCGTCGTTATCAGGGGCATATTCAAGGTCAGGAGCCCAGGCAGCCGGCGGTGCGGCCTCTCCATCCGTATCCGGCCCCCCTCCTTCGTCGGACCCGTCGGTCGAAGGAAGACTTTTCTCCACGCCGTCCTCCGTCCCGGAGGGATCAGAATCACCCGCTTTTTTTTCGGGATCCGAAGACAGCTTCTCTTCAATATCTTTCAGGAGGTCCCTGATCTCTTGCCAGGAACCGCCTTTCTGCCCGCCCATCTGAATAGGATGCGCGGCCCCGATATTGGTGGAAGGCGCCATGGCCGCAATATGAGCGGCGTAAGTGATAAAGACCCCAGCAGAGCCCGCGCGGGACCCTCCGGGGGAAATATACACCACCACCGGAACCTCGGCGGAAAGGATGTGCTTGACAATCTGCCGGGTCGAGGACAGCAAGCCTCCCGGCGTATCAAGTTCAATGATCAAACACTGGGCGTTCTTTTCCGCAGCCAGATCCATGCTTTTTAATATATATTCCGCGGTGATCGGGTTAATCGTATCATCATTAAGCCGGATGCGGTACACGCGTTCCCCCGCGGCTTCAGCCTGCCGGGACGGGACCAGGATTCCGCCGGCAAGGCCGGCCAGCAAAACCACAATCGCAGATAAGCGCACGAATAATGATTTCATTTAATCCCTTTAATTCCTTTTCAAGAATTCGGTTAAAAGTCGCACCCCCGCTCCTGTAGCGCCGGGTGCGTAGTATAAACGGCCTTTCCCTTCCCGGAAAGCCGTGCCGGCAATATCAATATGCGCCCAAGGCGTGTCTTCGGTGAACTGGCGCAAAAATTCCGCAGCCGTCATCGTTCCGGCCGCGCTTTTTGAAAACCCCAAATTCTTAAGATCAGCGACCTGCGACTCAACCGCGTCTTTAATCTCGGGATAATTGGGCAGACGCCATAACCGGTCATCCGTGATCTCCGCGGCGGCGAGCAATTTGGCGGCGAGGGTTTCATTAGTCGAAACCAGCCCGCTGTAATCGTAACCCAAGGCAACCACGCAGGCGCCCGTAAGCGTGGCGATATCAATCAGCCGATGGGGTTTATAATTCCTGATCACATATGAAATCGCGTCGGCAAGGACCAAACGGCCTTCGGCGTCCGTGTTAGCGATCTCCACGGTTTTCCCGCTGTAGCTCTTTAAAACATCCCCTGGTTTGCATGAAGACGGGCCGATCGCGTTTTCGGCCAGCCCAAAAGCGAAAATGATGTTTTTCTTTAAACCCAAACTGATAACATTTTTAAGGATGCCTAAAAGAGCCGCCGCGCCGCTCATATCACAGCGCATGGTTTCCATATGGCCGGACGGTTTGAGGTTCAGCCCTCCGGTATCAAACGTGATCCCTTTCCCGACCAGGGCCGTGGTTCTGGCTTCCCGCGAGGCCCCCCGGTATTTCACAATAATTAATTTAGGCGGATACGGACTGCCTTTATTGACCGCCAGGTGCAGGTTGAGTCCTTTTTCTTTCAACTCCTCTTCATTCAGGATCTTAATACTGGCTTGTTTACACCCCCGGCACATAGAGAAAACCGCTTCCTCAAAAGTTTCTGATTGAACCACGTCCGCGTTATCATTAACCAGGTCCCTCGCCAAGGTTACCCCTTCACAGACCATGACCGCTTCGGCAAAGGATTTTTTCTCTTTCACCACCAGGAACACCTTCCTGGCTCTCGGCGGGCACTCGTCGTTCTTAACGCTTCGGTATTTGTCCCATGTGTATGTCCCGATTAAAACACCTTCAATAACCGCGATGATTTCCGCGTCTTCCGCGAAAAACGCCGCCAGTTCTACCTCCCGGACCGTTTTGATAAATTCAGATGCCAGGGCCTGGCGGACCGCCACCCGCAAGGTCGTGAGAAAGCCGGGGGCTTTAGCCCCTAAGCCGACAAACAGGACGGTCCGGTTCTTCTGGACAACCGGAAAAATTTCCCCTTTCTCCGCTTTAAAAACCTGGCCCTGTGTTAAGGAAGAAAGCGCGGACTTCAATTCGCCGGGCAGTTGGTTCAGCCAGGTTTTCTGTTCGATTTGATCTTTGCCGATCAAAACCAGAAGGGCTGGCTTATCCATTAAGAGTTTAGGACGAAATTCAATCATAAACAATAATCCTTTCCGTTGGAAATTCCATTATTAACGCTGGTCAATGGGGATATATTCCCTCTTATTTGCTCCAACATAAATTTGCCTGGGCCTGGCAATACGCGTTTCGGGATTCTCAACCATTTCTTTCCAGTGGGCGATCCAGCCCGGCAGACGGCCAATGGCAAACATCACCGGGAACATCGGCGTTGGGATCCCAATGGCTTTATAAATCAGGCCGCTGTAAAAATCAACGTTGGGATAAAGTTTTCTTTCCGCGAAATAATCATCTTTCAACGCCTTCTCTTCAAGCTTGACAGCCAAATCCAGCAAAGGGTCATGCCGCTCTAAAGTATTCAGCAAGGCATGGGTCTCCGTCTTAATAATCTTAGCCCGGGGGTCATAATTTTTATAAACCCGGTGGCCGAATCCCATAAGCCGGAACTTGCTGTTGGGGTCTTTGGCCTTCGCGATATATTTGTCCACATCCCCGCCGTCAGCGGAGATCATTTCCAGCATCTCAACCACTTTCTGGTTGGCGCCGCCATGCAAAGGCCCCCAAAGCGCAGAGACACCGGCGGAAACCGAAGCGAACAGGTTGGCCCCGGAACTGCCGACCATCCGTACCGTCGAAGTGCTGCAGTTCTGCTCGTGGTCGGCATGAAGCAGGAAAAGCATCTTCAGGGTGTTTACAACGGTTGGATTCATTTTGTATTCATGGGTCGGCGTGGAAAACATCATATGTAAAAAATTCGCCACATATTCCAACTCTTCCTTGGCGTACATAAACGGCTCGCCCACTGTTTTCTTGTACGTGCAAGCCACAATCGTCCGGACCTTGGCCATCAGTTCAATGGCGCTCAGTTCAATGTCTTCCGGCTTAGGATCCGGCTTAATCAGTTCCGGGTAATAGACAGACAGCGCGCAAATCATCGCCGAAAGCATGGCCATAGGATGGCCGGTTGCCGGATAGCCGCCAAAAAATTTCTTCATGTCCTCATGAAGATTGGCATTTTTGGTAAAAGCCTGGGAATATCGTCTCAGCTCGGCCCGGGATGGCAGCTCCCCGTTAATAAGGAGATAGGCGGTTTCTACAAACGAGGCCTTCTCAGCCAGTTGTTCGATCGGATAACCCCGGTAGCGTAAGATGCCTTTATCCCCGTCTATATAAGTGATCGCGCTCCGGCAGGAACCCGTGCTGGCGAATCCGGGATCAACCGTAATATAGCCGGTTTCCTGGCGCAATTTGGAAATCACAAAACCATGCTCGCCTTCCGTGCCAACCACCACCGGGAGTTCAATCGTCTTATCATCAATCAGAAGTTTAACTTTTTCTGACATGCAAGCCCCTCTTTCTTTTTGAAATAAATTATTGCAAAATATTATATTATAATCATTTTATATTTGCAACTCTCTAAAGGGGATAGAAGGAACAGGATAAGCAGGGAGAAAATTAATCCTGATCGGATTTTTCCAGGACAGACGCCAATTTCGTCAATAAAACATTAGCATCTATGGGTTTAAGGATATAATCATCACAGCCTTTCTCATAGGCTTCCAGAAAACGTTTTTCATAAGCCGTGACAATAATGATAGGAATCCCGTCCCCCAAGGCAATTCCGGCATTTTTTTCACTTTCTCGAATTTTTTCAAGAATTTCC
The DNA here is from genome assembly GCA_017995055.1 of Candidatus Omnitrophota bacterium. Classification (GTDB taxonomy): domain Bacteria; phylum Omnitrophota; class Gorgyraeia; order Zapsychrales; family JANLHA01; genus JAGOJP01. The sequence goes on along the minus strand of JAGOJP010000068.1, from coordinate 3,215 downwards.
AGCCCGTTAATCTCCGGAAGTTCGATATCCAGTAGAATAAGGCTGTATTGATCCCCTCGCTGCAGGGATAAATTATACGCGTCAATGGCTTCCTTCCCGCTGGCCGCGAAATCACATTCCGCAACTTCTCTTAAAATTTCGGCCAACAACTGCCTGTTTTCAAAATTATCGTCCACAATGAGGATTTTATGCATTATGGTCTCCCGAACACCTTATTATACCAATATCCTAAGGCGTTTTATTGATATATTCCGAAAATTTATCGGATTCTCCTTTAAGTAAAACAAGATATTCGGCCAGCTTCACGGGGTCGGCCATCCCCTTGACTTCAACGTGCATCAAATTTTCCGCTTCATTAATACTGACCAGCCTTAAATTACTGGCGGTCCCCTTGATCTCGTGCAGGATCCTTCGCATGGTTTCCTTATCCATGACCTGCAAAGCGGCCTCCAACTCCGCTATTTTTTCCTTAAGCGTCCCGGCAAAACTCTTGACGATACGCAGATAAATATCCGGACGGATCTTTAAATCCGCGCTGATGCGTTCCGCATCAATCTGAAATGGCTCATTCATAATGTCTCTCTTCGCATTCAACGGCATTCCGGGCCGGTATTTTCACAAAACTGCTTCAGTTCTTCAAAAAACCCGGACAACACCGTGAATAATCCTGATAGTTCCGCCTGATTAATATTGCCTGATTTCACCATAACATTCATGGTGCGCGCGACGGATGAGAGATCCGTGATGCGCATGTTGTCATAATCGCCTTTCAACCGGTGGGAGAGCGTCTGGACCGTATCCCAGTCTTCCCCGTTCAGCGCCTTTTCTAAGGCGGCGATATCCGTGGTCGTCTGGATCACTGCCTTATTTAAAATCCGCAAATAAATATCCCTCCCGATTTTCAGCTGTTCACAATTTTTGTCCACATTGATCGCTAGCCCCATCACGTCCTCCAGAAAAACATGGTTTATTTCAGCCGGGGTACCGCCCCCATCGTCATATCCATGACCAGCCTTTTAACATTTTCTATTTCAAAAACAAGTTCCACCATGTCGAATTCATTATAACAAAAATCCACTCCGGCAAACGCGGAATTGCGGTAATTCGTAAAATGAGACATTTCAAGTTCAATATAACCGGCGGACGAAATCTCGGATTTGAACCGGCCGGATATAATATTGCAAAGCGTCCCGCAGGAATCCTGCATAGCGGTCTCACTTTCATCGTCAATCGGCGGATACTTCAAAAGCTTCATCATCTTGGCAATATAATCCTGCTGCACATAAATGATCAACGCGCCCAGCGTCTTTTTTTGAGCCATGTCTTTCTCGCTGGCATAAAAGTTAACGGCGGAAACATAGGTCGGTTCGTTGTCGTATTTTTCCATCCCATCCGCCCGCATTCTCCCTTCGGACTCAATAATCTTTCTCCGGGTCTTCAGCGGTTCTTTGGAAAAATGCACGTCGCCCCGCTCGTTAAACAAAGCCACGGTCCCCTGATCCAGGAGATCGGCAAATTTATCCAGCTCTTTATTTTTTTTCCCAAGGAAGAACAAAACTCAAATCCTTTCAAAAAATCAACCCGTCGTTTTTAACTGTACGAATGGATAAATAACATCCAGCAAAGATTCCGGGGTGTACGGCTTGACAACATAACCGACAAGGTTCGGATTAACCGCCCAGGCCTTTTTTTTATTCTCATCCGTCCCGGAAGCCGTCACCATGATGATCGGCTTATTCGCCACCTGCGGCACTTTAACCACCGCTTCCATAAATTCCATCCCCGACATGCGGGGCATCTGCCAATCCAGGAGGATCAGGCCGACTTCTTTATAGTGCGTCCCCAAAATCTCAATCGCCTCTTCTCCCGTCCTGGCTTGCAGGAAATTATTCTGGACCCCGGCCCCCTTGAGGACCTCAATTAACAATTCCCTCTCCAGGTCAGAATCATCCACCACTAAAATTTTGCCATGATTTAATTCTTCCACAAGAATAGTCCTTTGGTTTAAAAATATTCCGCGTCACATTTTCGTATTGCGAATAATTTTTTCCTTCAATTCATCCACCCCAAACGGTTTCGGAAGATAATCCGTCATTCCGGCTTCCAGGCAACGCTCTTTTTCGTCTTCAAGTTCCGCCGCTGTCAGGGCGACAATGGGCAACTTTTTTTTCAATTCGTTCCGTATGATTTTTGTCGCTTCGACGCCCCCCATCACCGGCATCTGCAAATCCATAAAACAGATGTTATAATCACTCTGCCGCAAGAAATCAATCGCTTCCTGGCCGTTCGTCGCGTAATCACAGGTGCACCCCAGCGTTTCAAAATGAATTTTTAACAACTCCATATTCGGGACGCTGTCTTCCGCGACCAGAATTTTGATCCCGGAGCAGGAAATTTTCTGGATCATCTCATCCGACAAAACACGCGTGGTGTCAACTTTTTCGCCCAGGACACGCTGAAGCACATCCCATAACTCTTCCGGGATAATCGGCTTCGGCAGAAAACTGTCAAACCCGGCATGGGTAAACTCCGCAGACGTTTCCGACTTCACATCCGACGATACCCCAATCAGTTTAATATTTTTATAGTGTTCCTGCTGTTTCAGCTTATACGCCAGCATATACGCCTGCTTTTCCGGGAGAAGCAAATCGACAAAAATCAAAACCGGCAACGTCTGCTGCTCTTTTTCTCGCGACAACAGCAATTCAGAGGCCTGTTTGGCTGACTGACAGACCGCCAGGACGCTCAGCCGCGCGGCCTCGAACTGGGGAAGATACTGGCGCAAAGATGTTTCGTGCATATCAACAATCAGGACTTCGGCTCCGGCATTGTCTTTCAGCACTACCACCTCCCCTTTGGGAGGCGCGTCTGTGGCCTCATCGAAACGAATCGTAAAAATAAAACGGCTCCCTTCCCCCAGTTTTGATTCCACCCATATCGCCCCGCCCATAGTTTCCACAAAGGTTTTACAAAGGGCCAACCCCAGGCCGGAACCGCCGTAAAGGCGTGTTGTCGAGTCGCTGACCTGCGTGAACGTCTCAAAGACAGCATCCTTGCGGTCGTCCGGAATCCCTATCCCGGTATCCCGGACGACAAATTTAATCACCGGCCCGGGCACCGTAAACTCATTCTGACCGGCAAGGCTCACCTCCAAGCCCCATGTTCAGTGAACTTAATCGCGTTATCGATCAAATTAATAAAAATCTGTTTCAGGC
>JAGOJP010000175.1 GCA_017995055.1 Candidatus Omnitrophota bacterium | reverse complement strand
CTCAAAAAATGGAAAAAAATCGGGGCCGTGAAAATAATGCTGTCAAACCGGTCCAGCAACCCGCCATGCCCGGGGATCAGGCTCCCCATATCCTTGATTTTCAAATCCCGTTTTATAAACGAAATCGTCAGGTCTCCGCACATCCCGAACACGGACACGGCAAGAGCCAGGACCGCCAGGTGCGCCGCGGAAACGAAGGGGATCAGAAACCGGAAGGCAAAAGCCAGCCCCACAACCGAAAGGATGGAGCCAAACATACCTTCCACCGTTTTATTCGGGCTTAACCGCGGGATCAATTTGTGTTTGCCGAACACCGTGCCCCAGAGATAAGCGCAGGCATCGTTGCTTTCCACGAGAAGGATCAGCAAAAAAGTGGCCAGCATCCCGTAGGAAAGGTTGCGCAGATACGCCAGGTGGGAAAAGAACCATCCGAAATAAACAACCCCCAGGACCGCCAGGCAAATCTTCTGAATCATATGCTCGTACTCATCCCGATGCATCGGAACGGTCAGGATAAACGCGATGACGTAAATGGGCATGGCCTGAAATATCCCGTATTCAAAACCAAAAATGGGCCCGTAGATGCACACAATCCCTATATAGCAAATCCACATGAGCGCCTTGTCCCGCCACAGGCCAACGGCATGAGCGTATTCCCGGAAGCACAAAAGCGAAAGAAGCCCCATCAAAACAATAAAAGGAACCCTCCCCCAGATCAACGGGATAATAATCGGCGGCGCGATTAAAAACCATGCGAGATATCGCGTCCAGATGCTTTTTACGTTCCGGCCGCGGGCCTGGGCGATGCCGGACCACAAGGCCACGATCAGGCCGAAAAACCCGAGCAGGGACCCGGCGATCCACACAACGGTCTTGGCGTCATTGTTCATGGGCGCTCCTTGGGGTCATTGTACGCGCGATACTCACGGCGAACACGGCGGCCTTGTCCTGATCTGCCTGATTCGGCCGCCCCTTATAAGTTTTAAACTTCGCGTGATAACCCTTAACAAAAAAATATTTTAACGGCTGCCCTCCCAACTGGCTTGCCATAGAGCGCCCCGCTTTTATGGCCGTCGGCCAACCCCACAGAGGCGCGCCATAACTCACGACAATACCGTAACCATTAAACCGCGGAGGTGTTTTTCCAAAGAACTCGGCCATGCGCGCGGTGCATTTCCCCCGGATATTCGGAGTGCAGAAAACAGCCAGGTCATACAGTCTGTCATCAAAAGGCTCTTTCACCGAGCAGCACTTTGCCGATAATGTTGACGCTATTCTTTCCGCGATGATCTTGGTGTTTCCGGTCTGCGAATCATACACAACCAGAGCCCGCCCGGCAAAATCTTTGGCCTCCCGGCTGGCCGGCCATTCCTTCAGCCGTACTTCCCCGAGCTGCCCTCGCAACCTGTTCAGCACCGTAACCTGCCCCAAAATAATATAAAGCACCATGCACCAGGACAGCGGGCTCATGCGGAAGCCCAAGAAGGAAAGACCAGGGGAAAGAATCTGAATCAACGTAAACACCATAAGAAGGATCAGCCGTTCAACCTTCCCCAAAGGCCCGTGGTGCTGCCAATTCACTCCAATGGCTTTCCCAAGCATCCCGGTATAACTCACTAAAAAAACCGTGCCCATGGCCAAGACCGCTAGATCCTGACGGCAAAACGGGCAAAAAACCAAACCCAAAAGCAGGACAACATCCGCGTACCGGTCCGGCAAGGCGTTCACGATCTCTCCGGCTAAAGTTGTTTTCCCTTGCTGTATCGCCATCACGCCGTCGATGGTGTTCATGGTCATCCGCGTAAAAATCAGGAGGATGGCTAATAATAAGAGAACCGGGTATTCGTCGGCCAGGACATAACAGCCGGCGGTAAAACCCGAAATAATTAACGCCGCGTAACTCACGATATCCGGGTCTAGCCAGGCGAGCTTTCTTGCCCAGGGTTCTAATATTTTACGATAACCGAATTTCCAAACATAGAGGCCCATGTCACATCCTTTCCCTGGCCCGGAGCATCTTTTTCCCGCACCAGAACCCTGTTATGGAAGCCATTTGTGCCACCGTAAAGTTTTCTATATTTTATTATTTGTTTCTGATGATAACAAGGACATAAATAACTATAGCGAGTGCGGATATCCCAGCCTATTTTTATCTATGATCCGCTTTCTGAGAGGGACGAAAGAAAGAAGAAGACGCGGCCACACTGCACGACAACGTGACCGCGCCTTCTTCTTCGGTTTATTTATATTCAAGAAAGAATAAACCGCTTGCAACAACGGGATACAATCATTTTTTTCTCGCAACCACTACGGCGTTTCCGCGCAGTCCGGCTGGCAGGTGGTCCCGTCTTCTCCGTCCATGGCCGAACAAACACCGTCACCGCAAAACGGCGAGGGGCAGTCCACCTGGCACAGCATATAGCCTTCCTCCGGCTGGCAGATCCCGTCCCCGCAGGTCAATGTACAGTCCGGCTGGCAGGTCGTCCCGTCTTCTCCGTCCATGGCCGAACAAACACCGTCACCGCAAAACGGCGAGGGGCAGTCCACCTGGCACAGCATATAGCCTTCCTCCGGCTGGCAGATCCCGTCCCCGCAGGTCAATGTACAGT
>JAGOJP010000174.1 GCA_017995055.1 Candidatus Omnitrophota bacterium | reverse complement strand
ACCTTGTCCCCACGGCCGCCCATATCGAACATTATGCGCAGATTGTCAAAGAAAAAGGGATCCTGCGCAAGCTGATTAAGAACGCGACACAGATCGTGAACATAAGTTACGAAGCCAAGGGGGACGTCGCCGAAATTGTGGACACGGCCGAGCGGCTGGTTTTTGAAATTTCGGATCTTAAACACCGACAGCAGTCTGTGCATATCAAAGAACTCGTGAAGGCGAGTATCGAGAAGATAGACAGCCTGTATCAGCGCAAGGAGCATGTTACCGGGTTGGCGACCGGATTTGAGGAATTCGACCGCATGACATCCGGTCTGCAGCCGGCGGACTTGATCGTGGTGGCCGGCCGCCCATCCATGGGGAAAAGCGCCTTTGCCGCAACGATCATGGAGAATGTCGGGGTCGAACAGAAAAAAGGGGTGGCGTTTTTTAGCTTGGAAATGTCCAAAGAACAGTTGGTGCAGAGGATGCTTTGTTCTTTGGCCAGGGTGGATGCGCATAAGGTCCGTTCCGGCTTCCTGTCCCCGTCGGACTGGCCGAAATTAACGTCGGCCGCCGGCAAACTTTCCGGCTCGAAGATTTTTATTGATGATACACCCGCCATTTCCGCTCTGGAACTGCGGGCCAAAGCGCGGAGGCTGAAATCTCATCATGATATTCAGCTGATTGTTGTTGATTATCTGCAGCTGATGCGGGGGGTTGTTAAGACGGAGAGCCGTCAGCAGGAAATTTCGGAAATTTCCCGTTCTATTAAAGCTTTGGCCCGGGAATTGGGCGTGCCTATTATAGCCCTGAGCCAGTTGTCGCGGGCCGTGGAGAGCCGCCAGGACCATCGTCCCCAACTGTCTGACTTGCGGGAGTCCGGAGCCATTGAGCAGGATGCGGATCTCGTGTGTCTTTTAATGCGGGAGGAATATTATAATCCAACAGAGGAGAATAAAGGAATTGCCGAAATCATTATTGCTAAACAACGGAATGGGCCGGTGGGGACTATTAAGCTTTCTTTTATAAAAGAATACATGAGATTCGAAAATCTTGCACATGTTGATTGACACGCCCCAGCTTAACTTCTATAATCAAGGGCATGTATAAAATATACTTAATAGTATTCTTATTTATTTCTTTCCTATCTAATAGTTATATCCCCGGAACACAAGCCTTCGCCGACGAAACGGCTGAGGTTTTGAATGAAACCCCAGAGTCCAGCCCTGCCCCGGCATCTCTTCTCCCGAGTGATAAAAAATTTATTAAGGGAATTGAAGTTAAGGGGAACAAGACAATTACGACCTCGGCGATTTTGTTCAAGATTAAGTCCCGGGTGGATCAGGAATATAGTCAGCATGTCATCAGCGATGATTTGAAGCGGTTGTATAACACCGGTTATTTTTCCGATGTCAGTGTGGACCGCGAGGAATTTCAGGACGGCTTTAAAGTTATTTTTTCCGTTCAGGAAAAGCCGATTATTGATAAGATCACTTTTTCCCGGTTGAAATATATCCGGCCCAAAGCCCTGTTAAAGAAAATGCGCACCCGGAAAGGGGAGTTCTTAGACCGCAAAACCCTGAATGACGATATCCGGACGATCGAAGAGCTTTACACGAAAAAAGGCCTGACACAGGTTTCGGTCAGTACGGAAACCAAACAGGATGATATGACGAATAAAGTTTCTTTGCATATCATTATCAAGGAAGGGTCGCGGGTCAAGATAAAAAACATACTGGTGCAAGGGAATTATTATATCCCGGATAAAAGAATTTTAAAGATTATCAAGTCCCGCCGGGCATGGCTTTTTAATTCCGGGTATTTGAAAGAGGAGGTCCTGGCCGAGGATTTGGAACGGATCAAGGCCTTTTATGAGAAAGAGGGGTATATTGACGCGGCGGCCCGTTTTGATCTTGTCAAGATAGACGATTCCCGAGTGGCGGTCAAGATCGATGTCAAAGAAGGAAAGAGGTATTTTGTCGAGAACATTGTTTTTACCGGGAACACGCTGTTTACGTCCGAAGAACTATTGGCAGCCATGACGGAAATCCGCGATGGCGGTGTTTTCAGCCGGGAACGCTTATCGAACGATTTGTCCAATATCCGGGTTAAATATTTTGATGAGGGGTACATTTTCGCCAACGTGAAAGAGTCTTCGTCCATGAACCCGGTTTCGGGCAAAGTGGAACTCCGGCTGGACGTGACGGAGGGCTCGCTGGCTTACGTCAATGAAATCAGGATTGAAGGGAATGAGCGGACGAGGGATATCGTGATCCGCCGGGAACTGCGCCTTTTGCCTGGTGAAAAATTTGACGGAGCCAAACTGCGCCGCAGTAAGCAGCGGCTGACGAATTTGGGATATTTTGAGGAAGTGAACTATGATATCGCGGACACGTCGGTGCCGGATCAGAAAGACCTTGTCGTTCAGGTGAAGGAAGCCAAAACCGGCTCGTTGAGTTTCGGGGGCGGTTATAGCACGGTGGATCAGTTTATAGGATTTATCGAACTGGAGCAGAAAAATTTTGAGTTTACGAATTGGCCGACCTTCATCGGCGGAGGCCAAAATCTTTCTTTGCGGGCGGAGACCGGGTCTACGGGGGCTAATACGGAGGTGAGGTTTACAGGAAGCTG
>JAGOJP010000067.1 GCA_017995055.1 Candidatus Omnitrophota bacterium | reverse complement strand
ACCTCCCGATTCATCCGGATGTCTGTTATGAATATATCAAGGCCCTCAAGGAGTGCGGGTATGAATGGCTGATGGTGCAGGAACACACGATTCAGAACCTGGACGGCTCCGGTATCCGGCGCCCGCATTTCCCGCACCGGCTCGTCGCTAAGAATTCTTTGGGCGAGACCGTTGAGATAACCGTCCTTATCAAGACCCAGGGGTCGGACACCAAGCTGGTCGCCCAGATGCAGCCGTTTTATGAAGCGAAGGGCTTGTCGCCCCAGGAATACGCGGAGGCGGTGCTCCCGCCTTTCGTTTGCCAGATCGGGGACGGGGAAAACGGCGGGGTGATGATGAATGAATTTGTCCCGGCTTACCGGATTGCCTTTGACCAGATCGGGACAGAGGGCGTGGTGGCCATGAATGGCTCCGAGTATTTGGGCCTCATGCGGACACGCGGGATGGACGATAAAAAGCTGACGCCGGTTCAGCCGGTTTCCCAGCACCGGATTTGGCAGCAGGTCAAAGCCTTTGGCCCCGGCGCCTGCGATGAGGCCATTAAAAAAGTGCATGAAGCGGATCAGGGGTTTAATCTGGACCGTGGTTCGTGGACGAATGACCGCAATTGGGTCAAAGGCTACGAAAATGTCCTGGACCCGATTAACCAATTGAGCGTCGCGTTTCATAAGAAATATAAAGGCCAGGCCAAGCATGACGCCTCTTATCAGAAAGCCCTGCTTTATCTTCTGTTGTCGCAGACCAGCTGCTTCCGCTATTGGGGGCAAGGCATCTGGACGGAGTACGCCAAGGAGATTTGCCGCCGGGGGATGGAGAGCCTTGGTCTTTAACCCTGATCCGGGAATCCTTTGTGTTCCCGCGGGACATCGTAAAAATTTTTACCTGAAATATTTTTGATACGAAGGGGAAGCGTCATGGCGTCCAATCCCAAGAGAAGGGGCAGCGGCCTTTTATTGCATATTTCTTCCTTACCCTCGGCTTACGGCATCGGCGATATCGGGCCGGGAGCTTACCAGTTTGTTGATTTTCTTAAGAAGACCGGACAAAAGTATTGGCAGATCCTTCCTTTGAACCCGACCAACGGCATGTTCGGACATTCGCCGTACAGCAGCGATTCGGCGTTTGCCGCCAATCCGTTGTTTATCAGCCCGGACCTTTTGGTGAAAGACGGCTGGCTGGCGCAGGAAGACCTCCCCCGCCCGTCGCAGTATGACGCGGGGACTTATGTGGACTATCAGGAAGCCGGAGCGGTGAAAAGCGCTGTTCTGGATCTGGCTTTTCAGCGCTTCCTGGGCACAGGCGCCCAACGGGATGATTTTGCGGAGTTCTGCCGCCGGAATGATTTTTGGCTGTCCGGATATTCTCAGTTTATGGCCTTTAAGAAATGTTTTCAGAACGCTTCCTGGAGCCAATGGCCCGAGGACGTGAAGAAACGGCAGCCGGCGGCGCTGCAGGACTGGGCCCGGAGGAATGAAAAGGTTATTCAAAGGATCAAATTCGAGCAGTTCATTTTCCGTAAGCAGTGGGACGCTCTCCGGGACTATTGCCGGCAGAGCGGCGTGAAAATCATCGGGGATATTCCTATCTATGTCAATGACGACAGCGCGGATGTCTGGATGCATCCGGAATTTTTCAAGCTTAATCCTGACCTTAAGCCGGAATTTGTCGCGGGGATCCCCCCGGATTATTTCAGCGCTACGGGCCAGCGCTGGGGCAACCCGGTGTACTGTTGGGAAACCCTGCGGCGGAACGGATACCGCTGGTGGCAGGAACGGTTTCAGCATAATTTTCGGCTTTTTGATTTGATCCGGATCGACCATTTCCGGGGGATGGTTTCTTTTTGGCAGATCCCCGCCCATGAGCAGACCGCTATGAACGGCCAATGGGTGAATGTGCCCTGGGAGGATTTCCTGACGGTTATGAAAAAGGAGTTCGGCTCCTTGCCGATCATCGCCGAAGACCTCGGGATCATCACTCCGGAGGTTACGGCCGCGATGAAAAAGTTCGGGTTCCCCGGGATGAAGATCCTGCTTTTTGCCTTTGACGGCGAGACGGCGACGCACCCGTATATCCCGAAAAATTACAGCGAAGATTGTGTCGTTTATTCGGGGACGCATGATAATAACACGGCGAGGGGATGGTTTGAGCATGAAGCGTCCCATGATGCCAAGGAACGTTTTTTTCAGTATATAGGCCGGAGGACCGGGGTGGAGGAGGCGGTTTGGGAGATGATCCGTTTGGCGATGACATCCGTCGCGGAACTCGCTATCATTCCGGTGCAGGATATCCTGGGTTTAGGGCAGGACGCGCGGATGAACACCCCCGGCACAACGCACGGGAATTGGCGCTGGCGCCTTTCAAAAAACATGCTTACCCCGGCTGTTGTTGAGAAACTGGCCCGCTTGACGCGGGATTCACAACGCTGAATGCTTCCCGCGGGAGGGGGCTGGGCCGTGCCGCTTATGAGCCGCTGTTTATCAAAATAGCCGTTAACGGGTTTTGTTGTCCTTCCTTCATTTCTCTTTTGATTATCTGCGTGTTGTTCTCATGCAGGGATTCACTATTAATAGTTTTATCTCTTCCCGGGAGCCTGTGTGCCGGGCTGGCAGAGGTGCGGAGAAGGGCTGTTTTATATAACAGTCTGGTTTTTGGGGAAAATATATAATATAATTGACAATATCATTTTTATCCCTGAAGAGTGAATATGAAAAAATACAACTTTCTTCAATTTCTGGCCCGGGGGTTATGGGCGGCTTGGGTCACCGTGTTTTTCGGCCTTAGCGCCTCCGGCCCGGGCGTCCCGGCCGAGGCGCAGCATCTTCTGGATCTCCCGTCACCCGGGACTTTTGTCTCCGTGACGCCCGGTTATGCTCCGATGCTTTTAAAAGGGCTCAAGCTTTATCCTGACAACCCGTTTCAATTTGATTTTATTATGGATACAGGTCATTTTAAGGCGGGGGAAGAGGCGTTGAGAGAGGAATCGGCCACGCTTATTAAATATTTTTTGTCCGCCTTGACGATCCCCGAGGATGAGCTTTGGGTTAATTTGTCTCCTTTTGAAAAAGAGCGCATTATTCCGGACGCGTTCGGCGAAACGGAAATGGGCCGGGATTTGCTGGCCCAGGACTATTTACTAAAACAGTTGACCGCGTCTTTGATGAGCCCGGAGGAAACCCTGGGCCGGGAATTCTGGGACCGGGTGTATCAGAAGGCGTTTGAAATTTACGGCACGACGAGCATCCCGGTTAATACGTTCAACAAGATATGGATTGTCCCTGATGAGGCGCTTGTTTATGCCGAGGGCGACGCGGTTTTTATTTTAAAAAGCCATTTGAAAGTGCTTCTGGAAGAAGATTACCTGGCCAACAGGGATGCGGCCGATTCCTCCCTGGGGAAGGCCCTTAAAATTCAGGACGCGCCGGACGCGCTGACCCGGGAACTGCGCGATAATACCGCGGGTATTGTCCGCGATGTCCTTGTCCCGGCCATTGAGAAAGAGGTCAATGAGGGGAAAAATTTCGCCAAGCTGCGCCAAATTTTTCAGGCCGTGATCCTGGCAAAATGGTATAAACAGAATCTGAAAGAAAGCCTTTTGAATAAAAAATACACGGATCAGCGTAAGATCAATGGCGTGGATGTCGAGGACAAGGAGATGAAGGAGAAAATATATCAGTATTACCTCACGGCTTTCCGGAAAGGCGTTTATAACCTGATCAAAGAGGACTATGATCCGAATGAACAGCAGCTCGTCCCCCGGAAATATTTCCTGGGGGGGTCCTCCATGAAAGTGGCGGTTCGGCAGACGAATGACCGGCGGCAGTTGGAGGATGTCCCGTCCGCCGGCCTTATCCGGGTTTCCAGCGCGGTGGGCCTTCCGGCCCGGACGGGCGAGGAAACGTCCCCCGGGGCTTTGGCTCTTTTCCCCACAGAGGAAGAAGAGCCGCCGCTCGCGCTTGCTTCGTCCGGCGATAAAATGCCCGCCGAAGCCGTTGTCCTGCCCTGGACGGTCTCGTCTCCTGTGTCCGGCAAGACCGGGCCGGACACAGGCCAGAACACCCGGACTGAGTCCGAGGATATCCGGCTGGAAGGGTTTGAAACTTTAGGCGGTATCCGGTATTCTTACGCTGACATCATCCGGGTGATGTCGCTGGTCAGGGAGGCGTGGCAATCAGGGAGCATGGAAAATGTCCGTACGGTGAAGAACCGGGTTGTTGAGGCTGTTATCGAGAGTTTTTCCGAGTTCACCAACGTTATGGTTGATGAAATTATCCGTTATGCCCGGCAGGATGATGTGCCGAAAGGGATCAGGGCTTCTTTGAAGGCCAGTGTCGCTACTGTTTTGGGGATGGCCACGGAAAACGCGATCGATTCGTTTTATATGCAGAAGACGACGGGGGAGGATGTTTTCCCGGATGAATTGTCGATCGGTGTTCTTATGCGCGAGGAAGACGGGGCGCTCATTTTCCATCTGGTGACAAACGGATTGTCTTTGGAAGAGTTTGAATTCAGGAAATCCGGCGTGGGGAAGCCGGTCACCCGTTTGGGAGGCATGGGCCAGGGGATGGCTATCGCCGGGGGGGCCGCCTTTCATTGGAAGTCCACGGTGCGCCTGTTTGACCGCAAGGAACACATCGGTGATGAAGACGGCGCGGTGTTTGAACTGCGCATGCCGAGGCAGGGATTGCAGGAACGCTTTGCCTATTTGCGCCAGATCATTTCCAGCAGTCCGCTGGAAGCCGGACGCCTGGCTCCGGAGGAGGTCGGCGGGATCGACTTTCACCCCGCGTATTTGAATATTCGGACGGCGGGAAAAGGCATTGATATTCCGTTCGTGTCTGATCCCGGGATCATGGACACGATGGATATCCCCGGGTTGACCCCGTTTATTTTTAATATCACACCTGTTTATAATTTGCCGTATATTTTAGGGGCGGGCGAGAGAGCCTTGGGGAACACCTAAACCGCGCCATCGTGGCGATAGACCCTCCCCGTCAACCAGAGGGCGGGGCGCTTATGTCGTTTGTTTCAATGAAAATATAGCGATTCAGGATAAGAGTTCTCTATGGGAAGCGTCTCTCTTCCCCGGTCCCCGGGATTTATTGGAACTGGCTTTTATTAAGATAATAAGATATAATTAATATAAAAGTTAACAAATATTAGCAAATATTAACAATATCTTATGTTTCAGTCTTTGAATAGAAGAAAATCTAGCCCGCCTTTCCGGACAGCGGTTTTATTGACCATTTTGGCTTTCTCGGCCAATATCATTATATTACCGCAAAAAGCTAACGCCCAAAGTAGTCTAGACCTCCCTCATCCCGGTGTCAGGATCACACCGACATCTGGATTTGTTCCTCCCATGCTTAAAGGAATCAAAGTTGACCCACAACAACCGTTTCAATTTGATTTTATCCTTGATAGCGGAAATTTAGATTTACAACAATCGCAGCTAAAAGAAGAGGCCAGGAAACTGATCCGTTATTTCCTGGCTTCTTTAACGATCCCGGAAGAAGACTTGTGGGTTAATCTGTCTCCGTATGAAAAGGATAGAATAATTCCGACTGAATTTGGCGAAACAGAAATGGGGCGGGATCTTCTGGGGCAAGACTATATCCTCAAGCAATTAACGGCGTCTTTAATTTATCCCGAGGAAGATTTGGGCAGAGAGTTTTGGGCCAGGGTCTTTGAAAAAGCCAATCGGCTTTATGGAACGACTGAAATCCCGATCAATACGTTTAATAAAGTTTGGATTGTGCCCGATAAGGCGGTCGTGTACGAAAAGAATGATATTGCTTTTGTTTTAGAGAGTCATCTCAAAGTTATGTTAGAAGAGGATTATGTTTCTTTGAAGAATAACTTGGGGAATAAAGAAATAGGAACGGGTCGACTTCAAGAGCAAGAAGTCAAAGGCTTAAGCGGGATATCATCCTCGATCATTAAAGAGGTGGTTATCCCGGAGATTGAAAAGGAAGTCAATGAGGGCAAAAATTTCGCCAAGTTGCGCCAGGTCTACCATTCACTTGTTTTAGCAAAATGGTATAAAGAAAGGCTTAAAACCAGCCTTTTAAATAAGGCGTATTCCGATAAGAAGAAAATAGACGGCGTAGATGTCGATGACAAAGCGGTTAAAGAAAAAATTTATCAGCAATATTTAGAGGCGTTTAAAACAGGCGTTTTTAATTATATTAAAGAAGATTATGATGCTTATTCCCGGCACGTTATTCCCCGGAAGTATTTTTCGGGAGGAATGCAGTTAACCGTCCCTCTGGAAATCGAAACAGACCCATCACCTGATCAATTAGCGAAAGCCGATGCTGTCGGAAAATTAAGCTGGATACAGGGGATATATCGCCAACCACGCTCCGCCCCCAGAACAGTTAATGATTTTATAAGGAAACAGTTCCAGTCCGGACGGGTTAAAATCGGGGAACCTGTTACCCTGGAAGATGGGAGCAGCCGTAAAGTCTACTACGTTGATGACTTATTAAAAACGATGGGGCAGCTGGGCCATATGGGTTTTATTGAAAAAGATGAAAGCGGACAAGCGATCGCAGGTGGGTTGGAAGTGGTATTCTTAGATTCGAAATATGGCGCAGATGATATCGTAAGGCGCCATGAAGGCCACAAGATAAGCCGGTGGGCAGAGAAGAGAGAGTCGTTAGGCCTGTCCCCCGGGCAAATGCGCGAATGGTTAAAAGGCCACCTGCGTGAATCTGTGGCGTTCCTGCAAGAGGTGGATCGAGACGCAGACCGGAGATATTCATTAGAATCTATATACGCGTCAGCCGAAAAAAGAGGTGAATTGCCGTCCAATGACCAGATCGCAGAAACCTATACGCAGCCCGATGATTTTAAAGATCTGAATTTGGCGGCTGGTCGTTGGGGCATAAGGGGCCCCACCCAAGGCATTATGCCGGGACAGGCCGTTTATTCTCTGAAATCGGATGAGAGTTTTGATGATATCATTATCAAAGAGTTGGCCAAGCAACGGGGAGTTTCCATTGATGACTTGGAGGCGGATTTCGAACGAACGATCACCATGCTCGAGGCGCGCCTTGAGCATGGCGGTTTTGTAGATCCGAGCACGGATAAAACGGCGCAAAAGATTCATGAGATATTCAACCGGCTCATAGCTGTTTATAAGACGAAAACAAGCGAGCCGCCGGGAGCGTTGCATGTGATAGACGCGAATTCGGTTAATGCTTTTGTGATCCGTAAACGTGCCGATGTGTATTTTTACAAAGGATTGTACGAGACATTTTTCGATATCTCCAGGCGCATGAATGTGCCGCTTACCGAAGATATGATCGCTTTTATCATAGCGCACGAACTGTCACATTCTTTACAGCATACATCCCATGAAGGGCTGGATGTCCGAGATCTTAATAAGCAGGCTTCGCCCTACCTTATTCAAATGATAAAAAACGGGGAATATGACGCCGACCTTCGGGCGCTTGAATTAATGGACAAGGCGGGGTATTCCGTATTTGGAGCGGTTGATGCCATGACTTTTTTGGAATTCATCAACAAGTCAAGCCAGGCGGAGACTGTCTTGAGCTCCCATCCTTATGTGAGTCTTAGAAAACAAAGATTGTTTTCGATTATTTTGGATCAAAAAACTAATGTCTTTACAAATGCTAAAGCCGCAAGGACGCCTATGGCTGGGGCAGGTCGTATTGATAGCAAACATATCGATTTCAGATATTTAATGGATCAAAGCGAAGAGGATTTGCTAAGGATGGCGCAAAGCGCGGAAAATCTTGCCGCTTTAGATGAGTTGACAGGGATGTTAATACTTCGTAAGCGTATGAACGCATTAAAGGGGCTAGTCAATGAAAAACAATGGAAGGCCGCTTTCTTACGTCATGTCTATATGCAGGCGGCGGTGGCCGCTATTTTCTCCCCCGCAGGGATAAGTTCCCTGCCGGGGCCGAAGACTGATTATTCCGACATGAGAGGAGCGGCGGCGATATATGATTTCGGAAAACGGGCGACTGCGGAAGATATTTTGTCGGGATCAATGGATCGATTCGAAGAAAAGATAAGCGACATCATTCAGGAAATCCAAGAACTTCTTTCGTCTTTTCAAAAGTATCCTAGTTTAGCCTCAGTGAAAAATCAAGGTCAAACATTGCTTCCTGCGGTTCGGAGAATAGCCGATGGTTTTAGTCATAATGACTTTGATGGTTTTTTGCTTCCTCGCGCGGAAGTCGAAAAATTTATCCCGATTTTTACACAAGGGAAAGAGGTCCCGGTCACGAGGGTTTCTGCCGGAAGACCAGAAAAAGTGGGCGTTGACCCAAAGTTAGTCGAAGAAGCCGTGGAAAATCCCAGGATACTTATATCAGCCTTTTTTTATGCGAACTATTTGGAACAGCAGACGTCCCTGGAATTCGGCATCCCCACAACCGACATGCGCGTAAGATTGCAAAGACGGGAGCATGCGCTCTATCTTGAAAATCCCGCCTATCGAAGCCTGCAGTCCGTGGAAGACAGAAGAAATATGCAACAGATTATTCTTCTGCATTATGTAATGCGGAAAACCCGGACAACTGTTTTTAGCCATGATCTTAATGCATCTTTCGCGGGAATAGATCGATTTCTAAAAATCGAACCGGAAATAGCTCGAAGACTTTTCATTAAGTATTACAGCCTGATGACAGGCCGATACCCTGAAGCGGTCGCTGTCCAGCTCGCAATAAATAGAATCCGGGACATCCTGGGATTTGATATAGGAAGGAATTTCCCGGTTGGAACATTGGTCAACACGGATGCTCTCCCTGACAACTTCCTCAAGGGACTTGCCGTGGTGATAAAAAAGGCTGAATCCGAATATGGGGGGGAACCCGATGGCCTGAGCGATTATATTTCTCAAAAGACAAGCCCGTTTGTTGATAGCCATTCATTAATCGTATTTATCCGGGAGGCTATAAGGAAATACGGAGATCGGTTGCCCGCAGACCGCGTTGAACTCTTTAATTCTGAAATACAGGATTTACGCTCAGGGAAGATTTCATCTTCATCGAACGCCAGGATATCCAGGATGCTCACCTCTATTGTAGCCATTTATTCACAAGAACCAAGACAAGAGGTCCTCGCTTCAGAAGTGTTCTCGGGTGAGACCAAATTAGATTATTACCTGCGGGAAGGCGAAAAGATAGATTCGCTCAAATCGTTATTGGCATTGCCGGATTGGGCGGTTTCTGATTATCTTAACAGGAAAAGTCCTAGTGCGAGGGACTTACTCAAAGAATCCCTGAAGGCGGGCACGTCCATTGACGACATATTTACTTTTATGAAAACTCGCCTTGCGTATGGCGACAGGCAGAAAATATTTGATGATGTGTTTTTAGGATACTCTTCAGAATATTCTTTATATTTTCTGGATTTTCTAAAAACAAAATTAAACAACGATCCCAAGGAAATAACAGTGTGGTTTCTTGGGATGTTTTCTAAAAAAGACGCGCTGAAATTAATGGATGAGTTTTGCCGGATTATCCTATATGAAAAGGCAACAGACGTGCAAGATAGAAGTGGCGCGAGAGAATTCCGGGATATGACAATCGCTTTGATCGAATATGTCTTCAGCCAAACGTCACAAGATTTTCACCCTCACTCTAGAATAGTTAAGGTCTATTTAGACTTGATCAATAGCCGCATTGCAGACTCAGGCAAGGCGGCCGATGAGAATTATGTGCGGGAGGCTGTTTTTAATGCTCTTATGATTTTAAGCCCGGCCGCGGATCTCGATATCTATTTTTCAAGTCCGGAAGAAGTCTCCCCGGACGGGTCCCCTGATTTCAAATCAAAAAAGACAAGGATTGTCCCGGAACAATTTGCAAAGGGAACGGCTGACAAATATGCTGATTATAAATCAAAATTTGCCCTGCATTATTTTGGCTGGAATGATTTGTATTCGACCACCCAATCTGTCTTTGTGACTTCCTTAACAGGCCTGTCTATTGATCAACTTAGAAACCTTCTGCGAGAACGGTCGCGTTATGTCGGGTCTCAAGCCGGGGTCGAATATCGAGGAGAGGTCTTTTCGTTGTCGGCGTCAGGTGACTTTTTTGCTGATTTATTGGCGTTGATAATATTGCAAAAAATTAGCGATCCTCATTGGGAAGAAAACAGGGATGCTATTGAACGACTTGATGATATCATGGAAATATCAGTCCACTACAGAAAGGAAGAAAAGGGGATTGAAATATCAGGTCTTCCAAATAAAACGTTAAAAATAGATCAAGACAAAATAGATAAAATACCCTACAATGCGATCCAGAACCATTTGGCCGACGTCGCCATCCCCTCTAGCCGGCTTGATCGTGTTTGGGGAGCTTATGTAAGAAATAATGAATTAGCAGGAAAATTTCCAGAGATTGTTTCATTACTCCTGAGTCCCAATGCTGGTAACGAAGCTCTTTATAATCCTCTCGGTTTTCTTGGGAAGAGGTACGGCTTCACCAAGGTTTCTTATAGACAGGTCGTCAAACATTTCTTTTTGGATTCGTCGGTTTATGCGAAGCTTTTTAACGCTTATGTTGAATTGCACGGCAGGGGATATGTGTATGGCAAATATAAATCCTTTCAGGAGCGTTTAACGTGGATTAAAAAAGTACTTCCCCATAAATCCATCATCAAGGATGGTATCTTTGATCTATGGGAAACGGATATCTTCCCGGAAATAATCGCTGATTTGCCGGCTCTGGTAAGGTTGGCCCGAGAGGCCGCAAGGGAGGACAAAGATTTGCGCGACTTGTGGACATTACTCGGTGAAATGGGAGATGATGTGGGACGCCTTACGAGGCTGAAAGATCAGATCAGCTTATCCCCGGAGAAGACGCACACATTACTGGATTTTTATACGACTATTATCCCGTTAACATTATCCCCTCAAAAAATAACCCGGTATGGGGCGACAGCCTATATGTTATGGACCCAACTGCCTGAAAATGTGAATTTGGGTTTAACCGAGCGCCTGGATGCTTTAACGAAGTTTATGCCGGAGCCCAGTGTGCTAAGAGATGAGTTGTTAATGCAGCTCGCCAACAAATATATAAGGCAATTGGAAGACGAGCCCCTGGTTACGGAGAAGTTGTATTCCGGCAATTTGTTGTCACGGGACAGAGATTTAAGGACAGAAGATTTTGTCTCTGAGACTTTGCTCCATTTGTTTGGGGGGGCCAAGATTGAAGACAGAAGAGACATCCTGTTATGGGTGGTGGGTGCTCGGGGTAAACCCCGTTTTGTGACAGAGGTGGAAGACGAATATAAAATAGATTTTACGACCTTGCCCGATGATGTGAAATTGTTGCCAACAGCGTTGCGTGAAAAATTCATCGAAGGATTTATGCTTGGCGATAATGGTGTGCTTGATCCTCAAAATGACAATGACAGGCACGTCATGTCCGACTTTTTGGAACAGCTGTTCGCAGAAATATTCCCGGAGGGGACCCCGGGGATTGAGAACGAAGTGAGGTCGCTTATATCGAGGGTATTTCTTGCTGTTATGAACATTTATCTGCCGTACAGAAGGGTGCAGATTATTAAGGCCTCAGCGGCGTTGCGTTTAAGATCCGATTTTAAAACAACGAGTACCGGAGAACGGTTAGCGGTGTTTTTAGGCGTTTTGGGGCCCGTAGGGATCAAGGTGGCGCAGTATCTGTCCGAGAATGAAACATTGGTCCCGGATGCTGATATGCGTTCAAGCTTGGGCACCCTACGTCATAAAGCGCCTGAAATCACAAAAATTTCTGCGGTTTCCGTGTTGAAAAATGAAATCCCTTTGCCCGGGGTATTGGTCCGGGAAATCGGCGATCCGGTAGGCGTCGCG
>JAGOJP010000002.1 GCA_017995055.1 Candidatus Omnitrophota bacterium | reverse complement strand
TGAATTGCTGTACGGCCAACGGTTCGTATCACGAGAACATGCTCGGTCGGAAATATTCAAGTTTCTGGAAATATTTTATAATAGACAACGGATCCATCAGTCTTTGAACTATGTTACACCCTAGATGGCTGAGGCAGCCATTGCTCTTTAATTAACCTGTCCGTTAAAACGGGGGCATCTCAGCAAATTTAGATTTAGATGTTTCTATACAAGGGCTGACTTTAACAGGTGGAACATTGCAAGGCGGAAATATCGAGGTAAATAGTTTGTTATCCTGGAGTAGGGGATCTATGTTGGGGGATGGGGTAACGACAGTGAATGGGGGCATTGAACTTTCAATAGCAAACGATCCTAAGACATTGAACAGGCGGTTGGAAAACGCAAATAATGGGGTGGCGACATATCAACAAGGAGGAACATTTGGTTATTGGGATATTCAGGCGGAAGGGGAGTTCAATAATTTAGCAGGATCAACGCTGGAGATAGCTGGCGGTATACAGGGTGCAGGGGCAATTAATAACTCGGGAAGCATTACAGGTGGGGGATCTATTACATGCCGATTAAATAATGCTGGCGTAATGGATGTGGGATCATTGAAATTAGGAAATGGAACCAATGAGAGCGGAGCAAGTATAAATGCGAATACAATCGATTTTGGTGGAACTTTTGAGATGGCAGAAGATTCGAATCTTACAGTCAACAATATTATATTAAGTCCATATTATGGAGTAACTTCTATCCCTTGGGATATGACCATAGATAGTTTAACTATAAACGGAAGCACACTGACGGGAGATGGCAATATTGTAATAAACGGACCCTTTGTATGGGTTTGGGGAACGATGTCTGGGAATGGTGTAACGACAGTGAATGGCGGTATGGATCTTGTACAATCAAACAATGCTAAGACATTGAACAGGCGGTTGGAAAACGCAAATAATGGGGTGGCGACATATCAACAAGGAGGAACATTTGGTTATTGGGATATTCAGGCGGAAGGGGAGTTCAATAATTTAGCAGGATCAACGCTGGAGATAGCTGGCGGTATACAGGGTGCAGGGGCAATTAATAACTCGGGAAGCATTACAGGTGGGGGATCTATTACATGCCGATTAAATAATGCTGGCGTAATGGATGTGGGATCATTGAAATTAGGAAATGGAACCAATGAGAGCGGAGCAAGTATAAATGCGAATACAATCGATTTTGGTGGAACTTTTGAGATGGCAGAAGATTCGAATCTTACAGTCAACAATATTATATTAAGTCCATATTATGGAGTAACTTCTATCCCTTGGGATATGACTTTAGATAGTCTAACGATAGATGGAAATATATTGACAGGTTCTGGGAATATAGTTGTAAATGGGCCGTTAGTCTGGAGTGCTGGAACTATGTCAGGTGATGGAAAGACAACCGCAAATGGGGGGATTTTAATTACAGGTGGGGGAGAAAAATATTTGTATCGAAAACTCGATAATGCTAACAATCAGGTGGCAGTTTATGGGGTGGAAGGGCAAGAGGTAAGGTATTGGCGGATATATGGAGAATTTAACAATTTAGCTGGTTCGGAATTAAAAAGTTATTACTGGTTGGGCGATAGAGGGGGATGGAAAGTTAAACAATGCAGGTCATGTAACCGGACTTAATTCGGTAGTTATAAATTCAGAATTTAATAATACCGGAACAGTAGATGTTCCAAATGGCACTTTGAGTTTGATGAATGGTACGAATGCCAGTGGTGCAAGTATCAATGCGAATACGATTCACTTTAAGGGAACATTTGAAATGGACCCGGATTCAGTTGGTTCGATGAATAATATTGTACTTAGCGGATGTTGTGGGGCAACAACTGCGTTGCCGTGGGATATGACTTTAGATAGTCTTACGATAAATGGAAATATATTGACAGGTTCTGGGGATATAGTTGTAAATGGGCCGTTAGCCTGGAGTGCTGGAACTATGTCAGGAGATGGAAAGACAACCGCAAATGGGGGGATTTTAATTACAGGTGGGGGAGAAAAATATTTGTATCGGAAGCTCGATAATGCTAACAATCAGGTGGCAGTTTATGGGGTGGAAGGGCAAGAGGTGAGGTATTGGCGGATATATGGAGAATTTAACAATTTAGCTGGTTCGGAATTAAAAGTTATTACTGGTTGGGCGATAGAGGGGAATGGGATCTTTAATAATGCTGGTAGGATTACTAGTTCAAGTTCGATTACAATAAATCCAGAATTTAAAAATAGCGGAACGGTTGATGTTTTGAATAAATCATTTGTGGCCAACGGCGGCTACACCCAAACAGCCGGGGTTACACAATTATCAGGAGGGACGCTCACCTCTTCAAGTATCATCAATATTTTAGGCGGAGAATTGGTCGGTTCAGGTACCATCGGGAACAGTGTCGAAAACGGAGGAACTATTATCCCCGGTGGTGCACATTCTATCGGCAGTTTAACCATTAACGGCAGTTTGACAATGTTGGACACATCCGAACTTAGACTTGAGATTACAAGGGGAGACGTGTCGACTCCAGTTATAAAGGATTTTATTAAAGTAAATGGCAATACAACCTTTGCCGGTGACTTGTTGGTACAAATATTAAACCCAGACATAACAAGCTATATCAATCCAACAGATTTTTTCACTATGTTGCAAGCCAACACCACAATAGGAGGAGTGTTTGCTAATGCTTTTAATGGCACTAAAATTTCCACTTTAGATGGAGAACATTCTTTCTTTATCCATTACGGTGCAGAGAGTGACTTTGCTGGTAACACCAATGAACTTATTTTCAGCAGCTTTGACCAGGAAGAAGGTCTATTACCGCCAGACCTGACTTTAATCTCAGCAGATATATCGTTCAATCCAGTCAATCCTCTTATCAATGAAGGCGGGTATAATGACGCCTTTACCATATACGCAAAGATTCACAACTACGGTCAGACCGATGCCGAGAACTTTGTAGTTAAATTTTTTGATCGCCCGGAAGGAGATCCGGTCTTACTTGGGGAAACAACCGTACCCATCATTAAGGAAGGGGAAAGCACGATTGCTTCTATATTGGTCCCGGTAGATACTTTTCCGCAAAGTTATCGGCTTATTCAAGTAGAAGTTGATACAGGAAATGATGTTGTTGAAATTGCAGAGAACAATAACATTGCGAGTTTAGTGTTACAGATAGGAAATCCCGACCCTAGTTCAGCGGAGATCATGGTCCAAGCTTTTGGAGCAAGTATCTGCCAAGGTGGGACAGTAAGGATTACCGGCCGGGCGGATTATGACTTTGACACAATCGCCGGTGAACCGGACTTTCCAGTGCAGGGCGGGATTGTAAAGGTAAGAGTCAAAAATAATAACGGAGACTTATTAGGTGAGTTTTTAGGCAGTAATACTGCGGTAAACGGTTCTTTTAGCCAGGCAGTACGGGCACCAGAGGAAGATGGTGATTACCCAATAGAGGTTGAAGTGACAGATGGGACTAAAACAAAATTCATCACGGATGGTTTATATCTGACTGTAAGCGGGACCTGTAGCACAGGAGGGGGTAGCGGTGGGAGTATCCCGGGGCCAACCACCCCTCCACCACCGCCAGTCCCGGATGTGATGATCTATTCGTCCGATATTCAATTTAGCAATACTAATCCGGATATTGGCGAGACAATAGACATTCATGCTTTTGTACATTATTCCGGGAATGATCCGGTAAACGAAAACATTCCAGTCACTTTTAATGATCTGTTCCCAGTTAATGGAGAGCTGCAAACATTTACTATAGGCAGTTCGGTTATTAAATTCCCATTGGGAGAAGCCAGCAGCCCCGCGGAAATTATCCTGTCCTGGCGCAATAGTGCTTATGGTTCGCATATCATGCAGGTGGTGACTGAACCGCCGGAATTTGATGTTCGCCCGAGTAATGATAAAGCCACCCGGGCTATTGATATAGGGATAGAAGAAGCAACGTTAAGTCTTAGTAAAACAAGTGTTCTTCTAAACGACACGGATGGTGATGGCCAGGTGTCGTATGGGGATGTGTTAGAGTATACGCTAACTTATAAGAATAATGGAGAGACAGAAGTCACTAATGCCCGGTTGATTGATGATTATGATGAACTCATATTGACCTTACCGGTAACCCTACCCGGAGCAGTGATAGAGAACGGCAAAGTAACCTGGGACTTAGGGACTCTAGCAGCCGGTGCAGAAGGCAGTAAAACATATACAGCTACAATCAATCCATTCTTAGGTAAAGAGTATATCAATAATATCGCTTTATTGACCGCGACAGGAGCCAAGACCGTGTTTGCCTATAAAGAAGTTGAGGCCTACGGGAATACTCCGCCCATGGCTGATGCAGGAGAGAACCTAACCATAGTATCATCACAGCAACCGAATGTTGTTGTATTAGGAACAGCGAGTGATACCGATGGAGACCCATTAGAGTATCGCTGGTTAGAAGGAAGCACGGTATTGCAGGATTGGGCAGCCGTGGGTGTGGCAGGGGAAGCCTTTCTGACCCTGGCACTGGTGGATTATTTAGCAACCGGAGCTCATGAATTAGTCCTGGAAGTCAATGATGGATTAATAATAGTCTCAGACGAGATGGTCCTCACAGTCGATAATGCGCCGCCAACGGTTGCACCTAGTGGAGGCGGGACATATCATTTAGGAGACAGTATTCATCTTCTTGGAGAAGTATCAGACTTCGATGGAGATACCTTAACTTATCGCTGGTATAGATTAGAGAGTGGGGTGCAGGAGTTGTTTTATGAAGGAATCATCCCCACTATTCAAGGAGGGGAGAGTGTTTCATTGGACGATTTCGTGTTAGCTGTTGATGTTTTACCAACGGGTACTCACGAAATATATCTTGAAGCAGAAGATGGCTATAACCCAGCAGTATCAGCCAGTATAGAAGTTATAGTGATAGGTGATTTAGAGCCCCCAACAATTTCAGCCACAGCAGATCCTGGAATCCTCTGGCCGCCAAATCATAAATTGGTCCCAGTGGTGATAAACTTTGAAGTGCAAGATAACAGTGAGGGGCCTATTACGATAACAGCAACAGTCTTAAGCAGTGAACCGCCAGATCTAGATGATGAAGGGAATGTTATACCTGATTTTTCAGAACCGGTAATAGATGTAGCCGCCGGGACAATTAGTCTAAACCTCCGGGCAGAGCGCCAGGGGAGTGGGGATGGGAGAGTGTATACCATAACAATAACTGCGACAGATGAGTTTGATAACTCTTCCCAGGCAATCGTTAATGTCGTTTGCCCCCATGATAGAGGGAGGAATTAACTCATACTTTTCGTTAATAAGGCTTCGCCTCAATAGAGCGAAGCCTTATTTAATAATAGTATAAAATAGAGAAAAAATGTAATGACCCTAGTTAAGCAAGACATTTTTTGTGTAGATCGAGTTCTTTGTTAATCCAGTTTTTGTAAAACTCTTCAGGCGTAGCGAAGAATAATGCCTGATGAGGGAAATCGGTGTTGTAATCATTAACCCAACGCTTAAAGTCATCTTGAAGATCAAAAGGGTTATCCCATTCATTGATCCAGAAGAAGTCTTCTTTAATTCTGCGGATGACGCGTTCAGTATCAGCATTGCCTTTGGGGTCAGTATATCGGGGAGCCATTGAGATAAGCCCATCAGAGAGATCTGGTGGGTTTATCTTTTAATACACAGATCCTTGTCGACAAATTCGAAGTATTTCTTTATAAGCCTATCTCTGGGGCCAATAGAGATAGCCGTCTTGGCCCATTTTTTGGCCAATCCTATCTCTTTATCTCTGATTTCATCAGTTGGGGCCGTTTCTAGTAAATGGTATTTATAGGCATTTTAGAGGCTGAAATTGGGCATTTATTAGGAAATGAACAGAGATATTGCTATGAATTTCTCGCTGTTTCTTCAATTTTGAATGGCAAGCGCGTTGAGAAATCGAGAATATTGTAAATACTTGACAGATTTATCCCCCGTGTTATTATTGACATATGTCAATAATAGATTTGAGGAGCGACCATGCCTAGGCCATGCAAAAAGAGGAAAGTTTGTCTTGATTTAAAAGCGGCATACTTTAAGCCGCGCGGGATTCCCATGACAGCTCTTGCTGAGATTGTCCTTGAAGTCGATGAGATGGAAGCTGTACGATTGGCTGATTTTGAAGAGAGGTATCAGGAAGACGCGGCCAAACAGATGGGAGTTTCTCGCCCGACATTCAGTAATATTATCAATCGGGCTCATGCCAAGATCGCAGAGGCCTTGATAAAGGGAAAAGCGCTTCGGATCAACTGTCCGAAGTTTTGGAACGAAGGAGATAAATCTATCGAAAGGAAAGAAAAATGAAAATCTGCATTCCGACGGAAACAAATCAAGGTAAAAAAGCCCAAGTTTACGGGCATTTTGGCAGTGCGCCGTTTTTTACAATTTATGATACAGCCAACGACATGCTTGAAGTGATTGACAACGCCAATGAGCATCATTCACATGGCATGTGCCAGCCGATGGCGGCATTGAGCGGAAAGGGTGTTAATGCGGTTGTCACTGGCGGAGCGGGTTCCCGGGCGGTTCAGAAGCTCAATGAAGGTGGAATCAAAGTGTACCGGGCTGTTGCCGGTACGGTAGCCGATATTGTCGCTCAGGTGGCCAGTGGCAAGCTGGAAGAGATCTCTGTAGAAAATGCTTGTTCACAACACGGATGTCATTGAGAGAAGGACTATGAGGGTAAAGCTCATCGCCAATGGTTCGTGCCCTTGGGAACGTTGGACCAGACGTTGGGGGTTGTCTTTTGTCATCAATGACAACATTCTTTTTGACGCCTTTGGCGATGCCCGAGTCCTTATGGGCAATCTCCATCGTTTCAAGGTCGATATTGGCAAAATCGAAAAGGTAGTCGTTTCACATGAGCACTGGGATCATGTGGATGGTCTTAAGCCGTTCTTAACGGAAAAGTCCGGGGTGGGTGTTTACATCCCCGTCAAGGCAGATGCTGGAGTGAAGACAAAGATCCGTCTTTGGGGTGGGAGCGTTATTGATGTGGCTGGTCCTGTAAAAATCAAAGAAGAAGTACATTTGTCCGGTGAGATTATCGGCAAATACGATGGCAAGAATATACCCGAACAGGCCTTGGTCCTTGAAACATCAAAGGGACTGGTTGTGATCGCCGGATGTGCCCATCCGGGCATTGCGGATATGGTTTGCCGAATCAAGAAGGATTTTGGAAAAAACGTCAGTGGCGTGATCGGCGGATTTCATCTCAAGGAGCGCTTACTAGAAGATATTGGCATGGAGGCCGCTCGTCTTAAAACCGCAGGAGTTCAAATGGCCGTGCCGCTTCATTGTACCGGATCAAAAGCATCCAAGATTTTTCAGCAGGTGTTTGGTCCGGGCTGTCTTTTACTTCAGGAAGGGCAGGAGATTTCTTTTTAAAGACGGAGGCACTTGTGGCGGGTCAGAACGAGCCACCAGAGTCCTCGCGACCGGGCATGGCGAGGAAGTGCCGTAAGCCAGAGGGCTGTGGCCGGGGGGCCATTTTGGACGAACAGACGCCCCAAGCGCCTGTTCGTTGACATCCGCCCCGTTTCGGAGTCATTCCGGAACGGGGTTTTTGTTTTTTACGGCGGTTTGGTCATAAGGAGTTACGACTGTTAGGGGGTGGCTGGGGCTTGCTATCGCGGCAGGCGCGTTTTCCCTTTTGACTGTTTTTGAAGGGAAAATACATCGGATATTTGTTATCCCTTTATGTGGAATTATCGGGGGGCTTATTTTTGAAATGTTGTGAATCTGAGATAACGGTTTATTTCGATACGCTCTATGATATAATAAAATTCAATAAAAATCGGGTTTTTGCCGCGCATTTTTTTGCGCAGGCAGAAAGCGGGGGACCTAAAGAAAATTCCGTTAAGGAATCCAGGGGCTAATATCCCATATTTTTGAAAATTTTAATGACAAAATGGAATATTCCGTTTGATCCGGTGGAAGATCAGCTTTTGACGGATTTGGAAAATGTATTCGGCAAGAAAATGATATATAACACAGGAAAAGATCAGGTGGATTCCCTCGTAAACTCTATGGAGGATCAGGAATGACAAAAGCGCAAGATGATAAAAGAAATGAAAAATTAGACAAGGATGCCAACATAAATTCCAAGTTTGATGAGTGGGGCAAGATGGCGACAGAAAAAAGCTTGGTTGATCCTTCGCTTTATGCAAAATATGATGTCAAGAGGGGGCTGCGCGATATATCTGGAAAAGGTGTATTAGCCGGACTAACCCAGATTGGCGAGGTTATCGCATACGGGCCGGATGGAGCTCCGGCTCCGGGGCAATTGATCTACCGGGGCATTGATATTTCACAGATTGTCCAAGGTTTTACTTCCGATAATCATTTTGGCTTTGAAGAAACATGCTATTTGCTTCTTTTTGGCGATCTCCCCAGCAGGAAAGAACTGGATATATTTCAAAAGCAACTTGCGGAATTCCGGATACTGCCCAAACGTTTTGTGCATGATGCAATTTTAAAGATGCCGAGTCAAGACATTATGAACGCCATGGCACGGAGTGTCCTGGCGATGTACACTCTTGATGAAAATCCCGAGGATATATCCATTGAAAATATTTTGAAACAAAGCATGCGGCTGATTGCCGTTTTCCCGCTCCTGTCAGTTTATTCATATCAGGCTCTTATTCATCATTTTGAAGGAAGAAGCCTGGTGATACATCATCCGGTCCCGGAGTTATCCACGGCAGAGAATATTTTGCATATGCTCAGGCCGGACAATAAATATTCCGCGCTGGAAGCGAAATTGTTGGATCTTGCGTTGGTGCTTCATGCGGAGCATGGCGGCGGAAACAACTCTTCCTTTACAACCCATGTTGTTTCGTCAAGCGGCACGGATACTTATGGTACGATAGCGGCGGCGTTGGGTTCATTGAAAGGGCCCCGGCATGGAGGCGCGAATATTAAGGCCGTCCAAATGTTCGAAGATATGAAACAGAAGATCAAAGATTGGGATGACGACAAAGAGATCGAGTGCTATCTTGCCAGCCTGCTTAACAAAAAGGCTTTTGATCGTTCTGGATTGATATACGGCGTAGGTCATGCCGTTTATTCGGTGTCTGATCCGAGAACATTGATTTTGCGACAAAATGCCGAGAAACTTGCTAAAGAAAAAGGCATGGAAAAGGAGTTCCGTTTGCATGAAAAAGTCGAAAGACTGGCGCCGGAAGTTATTGGAAAAACACGGAAAATATATAAAGGAGTCAGTGCGAACGTGGATTTCTATTCAGGGTTTGTGTATAAGATGATGGATATGCCATCTGAATTGTTCACGCCCTTGTTTGCCATCGCGCGTATTGCAGGCTGGTCTGCCCATCGTATCGAGGAAATGGCAAACGGAGGGAAGATTATTCGACCCGCTTATAAGAGCGTTGCGTCGCGGAGAGATTATGTCCGTTTAGATAACCGATGAGGGATTTCTTCCGACATGCATGTTTTCCATGTAATGAGATTCCCCATACTGCAGCGATATTCAAACTCTATAATAGTGATGTGTCACCCCTCCTAAGGCAGGTTGGGCATATATGCCGCCGGATTCTTTCCCTTCAGTTTTTATCAGGGGTTGGTTGTTGAG
The DNA here is from genome assembly GCA_017995055.1 of Candidatus Omnitrophota bacterium. Classification (GTDB taxonomy): domain Bacteria; phylum Omnitrophota; class Gorgyraeia; order Zapsychrales; family JANLHA01; genus JAGOJP01. The sequence goes on along the minus strand of JAGOJP010000002.1, from coordinate 42,506 downwards.
AGACGAATGCGGCCGATAGGTGTTGTCGTATTTCATGAAAAGGCACCCTCTGGCACCCCCCTGTTGGCTTAATGCTTTCCTATCACCAGTTTTTTTCCGGGAAAATCAGGATGCCGCTCTTCTGCCCGGACATGCCCCTGTAAAATTTTATTGACAAATTTTTAAAATGCTACTAAGATAGTGTCAGTTTAAAACAAAAAGAGGAAGTGGGGTTTTATGAAAATACTGACTAAAGACACGGATTACGCTGTCAGGGCGTTAATCCTTTTAGCCAAAGAAAAAGACGTTTTTTTGTCGGCGAAGAACATATCCGACACGTTAAATATTCCCTATCATTTTTTAAGGGGAATATTGCAAAAGTTAATCCAGGATGGTTTTATTGAATCAAAAGAAGGCGTGTCCGGCGGCGTGCGCATAATCCGGAATCCTTCCCAGATACGGATTATTGATTTAATAAAGCTTTTTCAAGGGGGCTTTGAATTGTCTGACTGTATGTTCAGACAGGCAATATGCCCGAACAGAAAAACTTGTGTCTTGAGAGCAGAACTTAAAAGAATTGAGAATACGGTGAGCCAGGAATTTGAGAAACTAACCATAGCAAAGCTTTTAAAGAAGCTGGGAGACGGGTAATCATGAAAAGGAATTTTATTGAGATAGATGAAGAACGGTGTGATGGCTGCGGCCGTTGTGTTGTTGCCTGTGCCGAGGGGGCTTTGCGGATTGTTGAGGGGAAGGCTAAAGTAGTGCATGAGTCTTTTTGTGATGGCCTGGGGGCTTGCATCGGCCACTGCCCGACAGGCGCTTTAAAAATTGTGCAGAAAGACGTGGCGGCTTTTGATGAAACGGCAGCAGAAAAACATTTAGACCATAAAGGGAAGCCGGAAAATAAATATGATGTTCCCTGTGGTTGCCCCGGTACGGCCACGCACGATTTCAGGGACAATAAAGATGAGGGCCGCGAAGAAGGTCAAAAACAAAATGTCGCGAGCCGGTTAAAACAGTGGCCCATTCAACTGCACCTGGTCAATCCCGGAGCTTCCTATTTCCAGGATTGTAATTTGCTCATAGCGGCCAGTTGTACAGCGTTCAGCTTTGGTGATTTTCATAACAGCGTTCTTAAAAACCATGCCCTGGTGATTGCTTGCCCTAAATTGGACAGGACCGAAGGTTATGTTGAAAAGCTCAGTGACATTATCAAAAGAAATAACATTTTATCGATTACGGTTTTCCGTATGGAAGTGCCTTGCTGTATGGGCTTAACAAGGATGGTGAAAGAGGCCCTTACAAGAGCGGATAAAAAGGTCCCTTTCTTAGAAGAAATAATCTCTATTAAAGGTGAGTTTTTAAACGGGGAAGGGTGAAATTTTGATCATATCGGAAATGAAGCACGGCTTTGGTGAAGGAAGAAACAATCATGAATAAAAATTTTTTTAAAATTGGAATAAAAGGGACAGCAGATTCATTTCTAAAAAGGAGGGCGCTATGGGAATGTTTTGTTTTCAGTGTCAAGAAACCGTAAACAATACCGGATGTAAAGTTAGAGGTGTTTGCGGGAAGGACGAAAGGGCTGCCGATCTCATGGATCTTTTGGTCTATACTTTGCAGGGATTTTCTATTTATGCAGAACAAGCCGGTTCTTTGGATAAAAAATACGGGGTCTTTACCTGTCAGGCGCTGTTTTCAACGATCACTAACGCGAACTTCGATGAGGACAGGATAACGGCCCTTATCAAGAAGGCGCTGGCCTTGCGGGAGGAAGTGAAATCTAAAGCGCAGATTTCCCAGAAAGATTTACACGATGCGGCCGTATGGTCGGCGGAGACAAAGGAGGCTTTCCTGATCAAGTCCTTGGAGGTGAGTCCGCTTTCCTATAGTGACAACGAAGATATCCGCTCGTTAAAATCTTTAATGCTTTTTGGCTTGAAAGGGATTGCCGCTTATACCGATCATGCGGCCATGCTTGGTTTCTACGACGAGGATATCTTTAAATTTATGTATAAAGGTCTTGCGGCTATTACAAAAAATCTGTCAGCTGACGCGCTGACCGCCCTGGTGCTGGAAACCGGAGGGGTTGCGGTTAAGGCGATGGCCTTGCTGGATAAAGCCAATACGGAAACATACGGCAGTCCGGAAATGACAAAGGTCAACCTCGGCGTGAGGAACAACCCCGGCATCCTTATCTCGGGTCATGACCTCAAGGACATGGAGGAATTGCTGAAACAGACCGAAGGCGCAGGGGTTGATGTCTATACCCACAGCGAAATGCTTCCGGCAAATTATTATCCTGCTTTCAAGAAGTATGATCATTTTGTCGGCAACTACGGCAGTTCATGGTGGCGCCAGAATCAGGATTTCGAAACCTTTAACGGCCCTATCCTGATGACAACAAACTGTATCATCCCGGTCAAAGATTCCTATAAAGACAGGATATTTACGACCGGCATGGCTGGATATCCGGGAGTGAAACACATCCCGGACAGGCCGGAAGGCGGGAAAAAAGACTTTCGCGAGATCATCGAACTGGCTAAAAGATGCCCCCCGCCCAAGGAAATCGAAACCGGCGAGATCGTCGGCGGTTTCGCGCATAATCAGGTTATCGCCTTGGCTGACAAAATTGTTGAAGCTGTCAAGTCGGGAGCGATAAAGCGGTTTATTGTTATGGCCGGATGTGATGGCCGCCAGAAAACAAGAAACTATTTTACGGAAGTCGCCGAAAGCCTGCCCAAAGACACGGTTATTTTAACCGCGGGTTGCGCTAAGTACCGTTATAACAAATTACCGCTGGGTGATATCAACGGCATCCCGCGTGTTTTAGACGCAGGACAATGTAATGATTCTTATTCTCTGGCCGTTGTCGCGCTGAAATTAAAGGAGGTTTTCGGGCTTGGAGATATCAATGAGCTTCCGATATCATTTGATATCGCCTGGTATGAACAGAAGGCCGTCGCCGTTCTTTTAGCGTTGTTGCATCTCGGTATAAAAGGCATCCGCTTAGGGCCTACGTTGCCCGCGTTTCTATCCCCGAATGTGGCGAAGGTGCTGGTTGAAAAGTTTAACATCAAGCCGATAAGCATTGTCGCCGAAGATGTGCAGGCCATGATGGCTGGCCGTTAGGGGATTAATATTCTTGAAAAATTCCCCAGAATGCTGACAAGATGCGCCAAAACAACGGGTTGATGAAAATTGCATTTTTGTCATGCAGAGAACATTCAAGCCGGGGCAAAACGTGTCCCGGCTTGAGGCCAAGTTCAATGTCCAGTTTCTGGTTGTGCGGGGCGGGTTAACGGTTAACCTTGACGGCGCGGATCATCTTGAATTTGTTGGCTTCGGGTCAGGTCCGGAAAGTTTTTCATAAAAAGGCTGTCCTCTTTGGGCGGCCTTTTTGTTTCATAACTGCGTATTGGCCGATGGGGATGCCATGTCCGGGTTCCGTGTTTGACTTTAACAGCGTTTTGTAGTACATTATGAACCATAGTTCAAAATTGAAGGGGTGATTGTTTCATGAGGCCGAAGAAGACAAGGTGGGTTAAGTGTTTACCCGGGGAGAGATGCTTTAGGCCAAAGTGCAGGCCGTTGAAAGATCTGGAAGGGGTCGTCTTGAGTCTTGACGAGTTTGAGGCCATGAGGCTTGCGTGTTTGGAAGAAATGAAACAGAGAGATGCCGCAAAATTGATGAAGATATCGCGTCCGACCTTTTCACGGATCGTTTCATCGGCATGTAAGAAGGTGACCGATGCTTTGGTCAATGTGAAGGCCATAAGGATTGAAGGCGGATGCTGTACGGTAGGAGGAAAGGTGGTCAAAAAGTGAAAGAAGGGAAGAGATTTTTGTGCGTTGTAGCGGCTTTCCTGGCATGCTTTTATTTGCCGGTTGAAAATTTGCGCTTCGTTAACGCGGTATTCGAGGCCCTGGCCTTAGTAAAATGGTACGCCCGCGAGCACGTGCTGCTGTGCCTTGTGCCAGCCTTTTTTATTGCCGGAGCTATTTCGGTATTTGTCAGCCAAGCCTCTGTGATGAAGTATTTCGGGGCTAAGGCGAATAAGTTTCTTTCTTACAGCGTGGCTTCAGTATCCGGGACTATTCTCGCTGTTTGTTCCTGTACGGTTCTGCCGTTGTTCTCGGGGATTTATAAGAGAGGGGCTGGGCTTGGACCTGCGATCGCCTTCCTCTATTCAGGGCCTGCCATAAATGTTTTAGCGATCATTTTGACGGCCCGTATTCTTGGCTGGCCGTTAGGTTTGGCGCGTGCTGTCGGGGCCGTTTTTTTTAGTGTCGTCATCGGCTTGCTCATGCACTTAATTTTCCTGAAGGAAGAACGCGCGCGCCATGCGAACGGGGATCTCCAATTCGGCGAAGTTAAAGCAAGCCGTCCGTTATGGAAAGATAGTGTCTATTTCTTCTCGATGGTGGCAATACTTGTGTTTGCCAATTGGGGCAAGCCTATAGAAGGGGATACCAGTATATGGAGCTTGATCTATTCATCTCGATGGTGGATTGCCGGATTTTTTTTAATAGTTTTAGGACTGGCACTTATTCATTGGTTCAAGAAGGACGAGCTTAAAGAATGGACGTCCGCTTCCTGGGGGTTCGCTTTTCAGATCTTGCCGCTTCTTTTAGGAGGGGTTTTGATTTCCGGGTTTTTATTGGGCAGGGCCGGTCATGAAGGCCTTGTCCCTTCCCGCTGGGTGGAGACGCTGGTCGGGGGCAATTCTTTGAGGGCGAACTTTTTTTCCTCGATCATCGCGGCGTTCATGTATTTCGCCACACTGACGGAGGTGCCGATTTTGTAAGGGCTCATTGGGTCGGGCATGGGAAAAGGGCCTGCGCTGGCGCTTCTTTTGGCCGGACCCGCGTTGAGTTTGCCGAGCCTGCTGGTTATTCGGGGTGTTATCGGCACGCCGAAGACAGTGGTGTATGTAGCGCTGGTTGTCGTCATGGCTACCATAAGCGGGATGATTTTTGGGGCGATAGTTAAATAACGATTAAAAAGACGATTAATCTCAGCGAAGAGTATCTGTTTAGGATTGAGCAGATCATAATTGATCGCCATAAAGATGGGGGCACTGGATTTTGTTAGAGAGGTAATCAAAAGGCAGATTGATAAAAAAATGTCTCTAAAATGAAGAGGGAAGGGATATAAATGAAAAATGAAGCGGATAAAATCAAAAAGATTGTTAGAGCCGGCTACGCAAAAGCGTTGTCGCAGAGGAATTCATGCTGTTCTTCAAGTTTGTGCTGTGGCGGCGTAACGCAGGTAGAGAATATCAGCAAAAAAGTTGGTTATAGCGATTCGGAACTAAACGCTGTCCCGGAAGGTGCGAATTTGGGTTTTGGATGTGGGAATCCGGTTGCGCTTGCTTCATTAAAAGAAGGTGATATCGTTCTGGACCTTGGGAGTGGAGCGGGCCTTGACGCATTCCTGTCGGCTCAGCGTGTTGGAAAAACCGGCAGAGTTTTTGGAGTTGATATGACGCCTGAGATGGTCGCTAAAGCCCAAGAGAACGCTAAGAAAGGCAACTATGCGAATGTGGAGTTTCGTCTTGGAGAGATCGAGAACCTGCCGGTAGAGGACACTTCTATAGATGTAATAATTTCAAACTGCGTTATCAATCTCTCGCCGGATAAAGAGACAGTCTTTAAGGAAGCATTCCGAGTGCTTAAAACCGGCGGCAGGCTGATGGTTTCTGATTTGGTATTGGCGAAAGAACTACCGAAAGAGATTAAAGATTCGGTTGAGGCGTATGTGGGTTGTCTTGCCGGAGCGATCAAGAAAGCCGAGTATTTGGGTTTTATTGAGAAGGCGGGGTTTAAGGATATCAAAATAGTAAGAGAGGCGAGTTATCCGGTGGATGCCATGTTTAATAATCTTGAGGGCGCTCAAGACGCAATCGTGAGTATAAAAGTTTCAGCAATTAAGACATAATGGAGGATTGAGATGAAAATTGAAATATTAGGAGTGGGCTGTCCAAAGTGCAAACAACTTACAGCTAACACCGAGGTGGCAGTGAAAGAATTAAATATCCAAGCTGAAGTCGGGAAGGTTACCGATATCGATAAGATTACCGACTACGGTGTCATGATGACTCCAGCATTGGCTGTCGACGGGACAGTAGTGTCGGCAGGCAAGGTGCTGTCTAAAGATGAAATTAAGAGAATTATTTCAAAATAGGGAAGAATGAAATGGGCGAATGTATGTGTCAGGAGGGGGGAGTTCTTATTTTCCCTTGTTCTGGCGCCGCTGATGTGGGGGATTTGTCGGATAGAGTGGCACGCAAGATGGCCCAATGCGGTCAGGCAAAGATGTTTTGTCTTGCCGGTATTGGAGCGCACGTCCCGGGCATGATTGAATCGGCAAAAGCGGCCAAAAAGATCATCGCGATTGACGGTTGTCAGGTGCTGTGTTCGAAAAAGATTCTTGAGCATGCGGGGTTTACGCCGATTTCTTTTAATCTGAAGGACCTTGGCTTTGAAAAAGGTACAACTCAAGTCAATGATGAGAATATCAAAAAAGCGGCTACTAAAATTTCAGGAAGTAAAAGTGAAGAAACTTCTTCTCGGAATTCTGGCGGCTGTTGCGGTAATGAGCGCCACAGCAGTCTTTGTGGCAGATAGCAGTTCAGCGAAAGTCATGGCTTATTATTTTCATGGATCGTTCAGGTGCTATACCTGCACAAACATGGAGAATTATTCCCGAGAGGCGATTGAGACGAATTTTAAAGACGATCTCGCTTCCGGCAGGCTTGAGTTCAAGGCTGTTAATGTCGAAGAGCGTGGTAACGAGCATTTTGTGGATGACTACCAGTTGTATACCAAGTCGCTAATTCTTTCTTTGGTCAAAGACGGTCAAGAGGTTAAATCAAGAAATCTTGATAAGATCTGGCAACTCGCCCGCGATAAGCAAAAATTCATTGAGTATGTGACGGCTGAGGTGAGCGCCCTCATGCAGGATACACAATGATAGAACTATCGATTGCTTTGGGTTCAGCCTTATGGCTGGGGATATTGACGTCAATCAGTCCGTGCCCTCTGGCGACGAATATCGCAGCCGTATCGTTTCTTTCGAAAAAGATCGTACATCCGTTTATGGTGTTCTTGTCAGGAGTGGCTTATACCATCGGCAGGATGGTTGCGTACGCGGTGCTGGGGTGGATTATCATTAGTTCTCTTTTAAGCGTTCCGGAGGTCGCCCAGTTTTTACAAAAATACATGTCAAAGGCGCTGGGCCCGCTGCTTATTCTGACAGGTTCGTTTTTATTGGAAATTTTTTCAATTGAACTGCCGGGTCTTGTTTTATCTCAAAGGCATCACAATAAACTGATTGAATCCGGCGCTCCAGGGGCTTTTCTTCTGGGCCTAATATTCGCTTTAGCGTTCTGCCCGGTTTCAGCGGCGTTATTCTTCGGCAGTCTAATTCCTTTGGCGCTTAATAGCAAAGCAGGGACGATTCTGCCGTTTATCTATGGGATAGGGACAGGACTTCCGGTCCTGGCGTTCGCCGTGGCTATTGCGTTGGGTGTGACTTCAATGAGCCATTGGTATAATAAGATCACAAAACTGGAATTTTATACTCGCAGAATTACCGGATGGATTTTTGTTCTCGTCGGTTTGTATTACACGGGAATTTATATTCTGCCGTTATTTTAAGGAGAGAAAATGGAACGTGTTATTCACGAGGAGCGCAAATTAAGTTTTTTTGAAAAATATCTTACCGGCTGGGTCATTCTTTGTATCGGGCTGGGCATAGCGCTCGGCAAATTGTTCCCTCAGGTTGCGGTATCGCTTGATCAGTTTTCAATGTATCAAGTGTCTATACCGATTGCGATTTGTTTGTTTTTCATGATGTACCCCATCATGGTCAAGATTGACTTTGCTGAGGTTGTCAAAGCGGGCAAGACGCCTGTGCCGGTTATCCTGACATTAGTTGTGAATTGGTGTATCAAGCCGTTTACCATGCTTGCCATGGCATGGTTGTTTCTTGGTTTTTTGTTTAAGGGATGGCTTCCGGGGATGGAGATAGTAAAAGGCGGAATGCAGGTTGAGTTGTTTCGTTCGTATATTGCCGGATGCATTTTGTTGGGCATAGCACCATGCACGGCCATGGTTTTGATATGGGGGCATTTGTCGAAAGGCAATGACGGCCACACGCTGGTCATGGTCGCCATAAATTCCTTAACTATGCTGTTCCTTTATGCGCCATTGGGCGGATGGCTTCTTGGTGTGAACAAGATGCCGATTCCTTGGCAGACGATCGTGTTATCGGTTGTTATCTACGTCGGATTACCGTTACTCTTGGGGTATTATTCGAGAAAGTGGTTGATCGCCAAGAAAGGATCTAAGTGGTTTGAGGAGAAATTTCTTCATTATCTGACGCCGGTTTCAATCGGGGCCTTGTTGCTCACCCTGATCCTGTTGTTTTCTTTTAAGGGCGAACTGATTATAAACCACCCGCAGATAATTCTTCTGATTGCAATACCGCTTTTCATACAGACGTCCCTTATTTTTGCGATAACATATGCTTTGGCGAAGTGGCTTAAACTGTCTTACCGGGATGCGGCGCCGTCGGCTTTAGTAGGGGCAAGCAATCATTTTGAGGTTGCTATCGCTACTTCGACAATTCTTTTCGGGTTGTCGTCAGGGGCTTCGCTGGCAACGGTTGTCGGTGTTCTTATCGAGGTGCCGGTCATGCTGATGCTGGTTAAGGTTTGTTTAAGAACGCAAGATTGGTTCAAGCATGAAACCGTGGGTTAAGTGCATCCTTGATTTTTATAAGCAGAGTAAGTTATATGATTATGTGGTCACTGTCTGCGATGAGTCGCAGTCGGAACATTGCCCTATATTCCCGGGTGTTGCGCAGAAACTTCACTGGGGATTTCCTGATCCGTCCGCTTTTGCGGGATCAGAGGAAGAGAAGCTGAGAAAGACCAAAGCGGTCAGGGAGCAGAGAGAGGCTAAAGTCAAAGACTGGCTGAAGGCTTACTTTAGTAGATCTTCGTAATCCTATGAGCATGACCCCGTAGATATCTACGACTATTTGTTATGATCAGATATGAAGAAATAAATTTAAATTTCGGCCTTAAGCCGATTTTTAATAATTTCTCCCTGGGAATAACCCGGGGGCAAAAGGTCGCCATTTTGGGGAAATCCGGACTCGGAAAATCTTCGCTTTTCGCCCTTCTCCTTGGGTTTGTGCGGCCTCAGAGCGGGAGGATATTTTTTGACGGAGCCCCTGTGAATGAGCGCAGCGTCTGGCACGTGAGACGAAGGGTTTCCTTTGTCGATCAGGATGTTAGTATCGGCGATTATAAAATGTCGGAATGGTTCGCTTTTGTCGCAGGGATGAAAACGAACCACCCAGCGGACTTCGGGGAGGAAAAAGTGAAAGAATTAATGGACTTTTTCGAGTTAAGCCGAGATTTACTCAACGAAGACATCTCGGCGCTTTCCGGGGGGGAGAGGCAGAGGGCTGCCATCATTGTTTCTGTTTTGTTAAAGCGGGATGTGTTCCTTTTGGATGAGGTGACATCAGCTTTGGATAAAAATCTTAAACAAAAAACTGCCGATTTCTTTATGGGCCGCAAGGACTGGACCGTTGTCGCGATATCACATGACGCTGTCTGGTTAGAGGACCCTCATGTGAAAGTTTTTGACCTGGAGAAAAACGCTTGGAAACGATAGATATTTCTATTGATTCATTATTGTTGGTATTTTTACTTTTGGCGGTGCCGGTTATTTTGAGCCGGATTTACGGGCTTGGCCTTATAAAGCCACTTTTGGGTTCCGCGGGAAGGATGGCTGTTCAGCTTGTCCTTATCGGCGTGTTTTTGAAATATTTATTTTTGTGGAACAACGCCGTTATTAACTTTTTATGGCTTATCGTGATGATTATGGTCGCGGTTTTTTCGGCTATCCGCGGCTCATCCATGAAACCGGGGAAGATCCTCGCGCCGGTGTTTATCGCGTTCGCCCTGGCGACGTTCACGGTTATTTTTTACATCAATATATTTGTCCTCCGGCTTGATGATGTCTTTGACGCCAGGTATCTTGTCGTTCTCGGAGGGATGCTTCTGGGGAATTCCCTGAGAGGCAATATCGTCGGGATAGATGCTTTCTATAAGGGGATCAGGAAAGATGTAAAAAATATCTGTATGTGCTTTCATTGGGCGCCTCTCATCATGAAGCCGTGCGGCCTTACATGAAAGAAAGTATTCGCCTCGCGCTTAAACCGACGGTCGCTTCGATGGCGACCATAGGGATCGTGGCGCTTCCCGGCATGATGACGGGTGTCATTTTGGGCGGGGCCAGCCCGGAGGTCGCTATTAAATATCAGATTATGATTATGATCAGCATTGTCGTGAGTACCATCATAAGCGTTTTGCTCACGATTTTAATGACCGCACGGGTGTGCTTCACGAAATATGGAACACTGCGGGGTGATATTTTCATTTAATCGTACCGCAGAAACGCGCGGGGGCAAAATCTGACATCGAGAAATAATCACGTACGGTGCTTTTGGGGAGGAGGCTGTCATGCCGTTCATTAAATCAGTGGTTAACCCGCATAGGGACGCGGCCCAGGCCTATTATTTTTGTTTTTTCAATGACGATATCCTTGTCAATAAAAGCCGCGAGAGGGAGATGTTCCCTCTTTTAACGGCCGAAAAGGCAAAAGAGCTCGGGCTGCAGGATGAGCGTTTTATCGGTTTATTCAATAACAGGCCATGTTACGCTGCGGCCGCGTCGGATAAGGATGCTTCTGATAAATATCAGTGGATCAGTTTAAGGGGCTTATATTTGGAATATGAAAAAGAACTTGCTGATATCGCCGGGTATGCGAAGCAGATTGTCAACTGGAACAGAAATTTTCGTTTTTGCGGACGCTGTGCTTCAGAAACGGTTGTGCTTGAAAATGAACACGCCAGGGTCTGCGAACAGTGCAAGCTGATCCATTATCCGCGAATTTCGCCCGCGGTTATTGTCGCCGTTATAAAAGATAAACAGATTTTGTTGGCCCGGAGCGTTGATTTTCCAGATAAGCAGATGTTCAGTGTCCTGGCAGGTTTTGTAGAGCCGGGAGAGTCTTTGGAATCCTGCCTGAACCGGGAGGTTTTTGAAGAGGTGGGTATTGAGGTGACAAATGTGCGGTATTTTAAAAGTCAGTTTTGGCCTTTCCCGGACAGTCTAATGATCGGCTTTACCGCGGATTATCAAAGCGGAGATATTAAGATTGATGGACGCGAGATTGCCGAAGCCGGATGGTTCAAGGCCGGCGCGCTTCCCAAGGTCCCGCACAGCCGCTCTCTTTCCAGTGAATTAATTCAGTGGTTTGTTGATAGATCCTGATCCCTGAACTGTTTTTATTTTTTTCGTTGACTCGTCTACAACTTCATGGTTTATAGTATTTTTACATGGCCATAAAATTGTCAGCAGGTTACGAAAGGAGACGTGATGGGGAAAGTGACTGTGGAAGAGTGGATCGATCTTTTTCGGGAGGTCGGCTTGACCGATGAAGATATGAAGAAATGGCATCAGGTGTTTGAAGCGCGCTATCCAGAGGGGCATTTAAGTTTTCTGAAATGGCTGGGGTTGTCCGATGAAAAAATTAAAAAGGTCCGTAATTTATAGGCCTAGGGGCGGGAAAGGGGAGAGCGGCTCGCCCTTCCCCGCTGATTTATTATCGCGAAAAAACCACGTCTCGTGAGGGCGTGGTTTTTCATGGAAAGACGGCCATGTATAAAATCACTCAATTAGCCCACAAGTTCCGACTGTCCCGCACCGCCATCCTTTATTACGATGCCATCGGGTTATTGCGCCCGGATAAGCGCACGGCATCCGGCTATCGTTTATATTCGGACCCAAGCGTTCGGAAATTAGAACGTATTTGCGAATTGCGTGAGGCCGGGCTCGACCTGAAAAAGATTAAAGCCGTTATGGCTGCCGGAACTTCTAAAAAAATCGTGGCCTTACAGGAACGCCTTCACGCGATCAATCAGGAAATAGCCGCCTTGCGCCAGCAACAGCAGATTATTGTGGATATGCTGCAGGAGGATGGGGTTGCCCGGGGCAGGACACGCATAATGACAAAAGAGCGATGGGTTGATTTGTTGCGCAAAGCCGGGCTTGATGACGATGGCCTGCATAAGTGGCATAAAGCCTTTGAAGCATCTTCTCCCGAGGCGCACCAGGATTTTCTGGAATCCATCGGCTTGCCGGAAAAAGAAATCCGGCAAATCAGGGCTTTTTCCCGTATGTAAACTGCGTTATAACAAAAAAAGTTGCGCGGTGAGGGTAACAATGTATCCATTCTCATCTTCTCAAATAGCCGAGATGGCCATTCGGTCGGTTTTGAGCGCCATCAACCGTATATAGTCCGCGCGGGCGACCCTGGGCCGGGTTATCCCCAGGGTCTCACCGCTGCCGCGGGCTTGGTCCCGGTCCCGGTTTTTAACCTTTTTATTTTTGATGGTTTTTTGGTATGATGAAACGTTTAGAAGAAATGTAGCCACTTCAGGGGAAGGCTCAATTTATGGAAGGAGGGGGGATCATGACAGCGTTTAATTCCACTCCGCAGAAATTCCAGGCCTTTAGGCCAGGGATGAATGCGAAGGAACTCCGGGGAGGGCTCAGGGAGCCCCGGCCTTTAGCCCGGGGGGGAGCCGCCGCATATTTAATCATTGTGTTCGCGGCCGTTTTAATGACGAGCGGCCGGTGTGCTTCCGCCGCAGACAAACCGTATGCGGACGGCGTGTTCGAAGGGGAACACTCGTTTGTCCGGGTGCGCGTTCGTGTCAAGGACGGGAAGATTGAAGATATTAAAATATTAGAGCATGGGGGCGGCGGCGAAGAGTATGAAAAAATGATAGAGACTTTAAAAGTGAAGATCATCGAGAAGCAGTCCACAGACGTTGACGGGGTGACCGGGGCAACGGTCAGCAGCGATAATTTAAAGAAGGCGGTGGAGAACGCCCTGAGTCAAAAGGACCAGGTTTCGTCTCCTTGACTTCGCTGGATAGAGAAAATTATCCCTGCTTTTTGACCTGTCCCGCGGCGAAGAAAAGACGTCCGGAAAAAATACTGGTCAATAGAGAGTAAGAGTCCCTTCCCAGCGTTCCTTTTCCCGCGAGGCCCTTCCGGGAGGTGGTTTCAAAACAGGCTAAAGGGGTTGAAGAGACCCCAGGAATGGGGATATAATACCTTCCATCCGTCGGTTTTGTTTCGCGCTATGTATTCTCTGGAGAGCCTATCCGCCTCCTGGAAAGGAGTTGAGCCGTGGATATGAAGATTTTGGATTACGTCATTTTTGGAAACCGTATTTCGGATTTCCTCGCTGCCGTGTTAACATCCTTCATCAGCTTATGGGTTGTCAGGATTATCATCCGCGCCGTTATCCGCCATTTTAAAAAAATCGCGCAGAAGACTAAAACAGAATTTGATGATTTTATAGCCAAAATTCTGGAGAAGGTCGCCCTGCCGTGCCTGTATTTGACCTGTTTTTATCTTGGTTTGAAAGTTTTGAAATTCTCTGCCGGGCTGGACGGAATCATCAACGCCTTGCAGCTTGCCGTTATTTTGTTTTTCGTGTCCCGTATCGTTATTCTGCTGCTGGCTTACGGCCTGAAGGTGTATCTGGCCCGGCGCGAGGACGACCCCGGCCTGGTCAGAAGTTTCGACGGCATTTTTAATGTGCTCAAACTTTTGATATGGGCGCTGGCGTTTGTCGTGTTTCTGGACAATATCGGCTTTAAAGTTTCCACCATGATCGCCGGTCTGGGGATCGGAGGTATCGCTGTGGCCATAGCCGCCCAGACGCTCCTGAAGGATTTTTTCAGTTATTTTTCCATTGTGTTTGACCGGCCTTTTAAACGGGGGGATTTTATTATCATCGGTGATTATATGGGCACGGTCGAATACATCGGCATCAAAACCACCCGCCTCCGCAGTCTGGGAGGAGAACAGCTCATTTTTTCCAACACGGATTTGACGGACTCGCGGGTGCGTAATTATAAATTTATGGAGAAAAGGCGTGTTTTATTCCGCTTTGGCGTCACGTATGAAACGTCCCTGAGCCGGCTGAAGGAAATCCCCAAAATCATTGAGGCGATCATCAAGGATACGAAAGACACCGTTTTCGACCGCGCGCATTTTTTCAGCTATGGGGATTTTAGCCTGATATTCGAAGTCGTCTATTACGTGATCGGTCCTGATTATAATAAATATATGGATATTCAGCAGGATATTAATCTCGCGATTAAGGCCGAGTTTGAGAAAAAAGGGATTAATTTCGCGTATTTCACGCAGATGCTTAATGTCCAGAAAACTTGATGGGTTATTATTGAAAAAGAGGAGGGGGTTATGTTTTGTTTTACGGATCATAAGAGGGGGGCGGTTGAATGCGTGTTTGTCCTGCTGGCGGTCTGTTTGTTTTCTCACGGGGAGATAGCGCAGGCCCAGGAGAAGTTTTCGGATATTGATCGTGTCCTTGCTATCGCTTTTGAGCACGCGCGTAATTATCCCCCGGATTTTATTTCGGAAGCGCAAAGGGATGACGTTGAGGGGCTTCTCCGGGACGCCCTGGATCAGTTGGAGCGGATGCTGAAAAACAACGGACCTAGCCGGGAGGTTTTATTCCGGCTAGGAAAAGCGAGTTTGTTCGCCTATAATCTGGACATCCCCGGAAGCCGCCAAAAAGCAGACGAATATTTTGGACAATTATTCCGGCTGGAGCCCGATGATGCCGAAGGGCATCTGTATTACGGCCAGCATCTTTCCGGGCGGGGGGACTTTGAAGCCGCCCTGACGCACCTTCAGATTGCCGCGGAGGGCGGGCAGGAGATCGCTTTGAATATGATCGGTTTGACATTTTTGCAGATGGGGCAGCCGGATGAGGCTAAAAAATATTTCGAGGAACTTTTGAAGAAACATCCCGGGGACCCGCAGCTCCGGATGTTGCTGGATTCCCTGTCGCCGGACGGCGAGTATGAATATAAATTGATGAAGGAGTAGACGGGACTCTTTCCGGATTCTGCCCGGGGAGCTTTTCTGAATAAAATCACCGGTATTCCCTATGACTTTCTAAGAGTCATGATTTGCGTTTCAAGGAGAAAGCAATATGCACATGGCGGATGCTTTAATCTCTCCTGCTGTCGGCGCCACACTGTGGGCGGCTTCAGCGGGGTTAATCGGGTATAGTTCCAGGAAATTCAAAGAAGAGGCGGATGACCGCAAGGTTCCCCTCATGGGTGTGCTGGCTGCGTTTATTTTTACGGTCCAGATGATTAATTTCAGCATCCCGGCTACAGGCTCAAGCGGGCATTTGGGCGGGGGCATGATCCTGGCGATCCTTCTCGGGCCGTTCTCGGCCTTTCTGGCCGTCGCATCGGTGCTCGTGGTGCAGGCGCTCTTTTTTGGGGACGGCGGCCTTTTGGCGTTGGGGTGCAATATTTTTAACCTCGGTTTTTTCCCCTGTTTCGTGGCCTATCCGTTTGTTTACCGTAAGATCGTCAGAAATCATCTAACGCATGGGAAAATTGTGGCCGGCTCCCTGGCAGCGGCCGTTATCGGGTTGCAACTGGGAGCGTTCGGTGTCGTCCTGGAGACACTTTTTTCCGGGATTACGGAACTGCCGTTTGTCACGTTTGTCTTGTTGATGCAGCCGATTCATTTGGCCATTGGCATTGTTGAAGGGCTTGTGACCGCGGCCGTTGTTCTATTTGTCTTTCAAGCAAGGCCGGAGATTCTTTATGCGGTAACCCGCGTTGAACCGATCGGCGCGGCGAATATGAGGACAGTTCTTGCTGGATTGCTGGTGGCAACACTTATTTCCGGGGGAGCTTTGAGTTGGTTCGCCTCCAGCCATCCTGACGGCCTGGAATGGGCCATGCTTCAAACATCCGGGAAAGAAGAGTTGGAAAGCCCTTTAGGGCTTCACGCTTCTTTGGAGTCCTGGCAGGAGAAAACAGCGTTTTTGCCCGATTATGGATTTAAAGAGGCCGGGGTGAACGTTGCTTCGGAACCATTGTCCGGGCCGTCGTGGCCTGCGGTTGACGCCGGGACTTCCGTGTCGGGGTTGATGGGCGGAGCCTTGACCCTCCTGATGACTGTTTGTATAGGATGGGGACTCCGGTGGCGGGAAAGGACCGCGGCCTAGATTTGACTCTCAAGGGATGGGGGAGCGTGTCTGCGGTTTTTGTCCCTGTTTTTAGTCTTAGGGGTTTTTCGCATGAATAATATCGGGAAAAAATATTTTGACCTTGAATATATGGATATCCTGGCCCGGGGCCGCAGCCCATTGCACCGGTTAGACCCGCGCGCCAAATTGATGACGACTTTATTGTTTATTATAACCGTGGTTTCCTTCGGGAAATACACGCTGTTAGCGCTTATTCCTTTTTTGATGTATCCGGTTTTCCTGGTTTCTGCCGGCGGGTTGCCGGCGGGATATTTTATGAAAAAAATTTTGACGGTCCTGCCGTTCGTCCTTCTGATGGGAATCTTTAATCCTGTGATAGACCGAACGATCGTTGCTCGTGTCGGGGCGGTAGACATCTCCGGCGGGTGGGTGTCTTTTCTGTCCATCCTGTTACGTTTTTTTCTGACAGCCAGTTCGGCGTTGTTGCTGATAGCTTTGACCGGGTTTAATGCGGTGTGCGGGGCTTTAACCAATCTCGGCGTTCCGAAGCCTTTTATCGTTCAACTGATGTTCTTTTACCGGTATCTTTTTGTCCTGGGCGATGAAGCGCACGGGATGGATCGTGCCCGGGCACTCAGGTCATCTCCCGCCGGGATGGTGCGCACTAAAACTTTTTTTTCCATGACCGGGCATTTGCTGTTACGGACGTTTGAGCGTGCCGAACGCATTTACCGGGCCATGAATTGCCGGGGGTTTGACGGCCGGGTTCCTATGCTTCAGCCGGGCCGGATGAGCGTCCGGGACTTCGGTTTTATGGCGGGATGGTCGTTTTTGTTTTTTGCCTTCCGTGTTTATAATGTTCCCCTGACACTGGGAGAATGGCTTTGGGGGTCGCTCCGATGAGCCATCCTATCGTTGAAGCCAGAGACGTGCATTATGTTTATCCGGATGGTACGGAAGGGTTAAACGGGGTCTTCTTTCACATCACGCACGGAGAGTCCGTAGCCTTGGTGGGGGAAAACGGGTCGGGCAAATCAACGTTATTGTTGCATCTCAACGGATGTTTAATGCCAACCCGGGGAGAGATATGTATCGGGGGTTGTCCTGTTTCGTTAAAGACACTGGGCATTGTCCGGCGTTCGGTTGGAATGGTTTTTCAGAATCCTGATGATCAGTTGTTCATGCCGACGGTGTTTGATGATGTGGCTTTTGGCCCTTTGAATTTGGGACTCGACAGGGAGGCGGGGGAGCGCCAGGCCATGCAGGCTCTTGAAACCGTGGGGGCGGCCCCCTTGAGGGGACGTCCGCCTTATCGGCTTTCTCAGGGGGAAAAACGGGCGGTGGCTATCGCAACGGTCCTGGCGATGTCTCCGGATATCCTGGTCCTGGATGAGCCGACATCCAGCCTGGATCCTGCCTCACGCAGACGCCTGATAGAGTTATTAAAAACTTTTCGTCACACTAAGATTATTGCCACGCATGATTTGGACATGGCCGCGGATCTTTGTGAACGCGTGCTTGTCCTTCATCAGGGCCGGATCATCGCGGACGGCCCGATGCAGGAGGTCTTGTGCGATGAAAACGTGTTAAATCAGAGTAATCTTGAAAAGCCGTTGCGGCTTCAACAATGCCCGATATGCGGTTCGGGGAAAGAAGGAGAATGTGATGAGAAGAAATTTAATGTTTCTGATCCTAGTCGCGGGATTTCTTAGCGTTTGTGTTGCTCCGGCAAAGGCGGAAGCGGAGGGAGGGAAAAGCCATCTTGATCAATACCCGGGTGTTGGCGGGCTTTTTCGCTGGGGCATGAGTATTGAGGAGATAGAGAAGGTGTCGGATGGGCCGGTCACGTCTATGGGGCAGGATAAGTATCAGGCGTCGTTTTTGGCAGGCCAGTTGAAGATGAACGCCGTCTGTGTTGTCACAGACAGGGGGCTTGAAGCCTTGGCGTTACAATTTGATATTACCCCGGAAGACTATTCCCGTCTTATGGAGCGTTTAAAGGACCTTTACGGGGTTCCCCGTGCTGTTGACAGCGAGATGGGGGCGGTCCAGTGGAGGGATGGGTTCAATGACACCGGGGTTGTCGTTGTGGGGGAACAAGATGGTCTTTATTCGGTCTTAGCCGGTCTTCGATGGTTACGGGAGTCTGTTGTCATAAAGGACCTTGCGCCGGGCAAAATATCATCTCTTGAGGGAGTCACGTTAGGCATGACTCAGGAGCAGTTTCTGGCGCAGTATAAGCATTTCAAAGCGGAGAAATTACCCCGGGAAGGGGAGATGCTGGCCACGACCGAAATTTTTAAAAGTTCCCTAACGGTCAATTTGCATCCCGCGGAGGCTTTTTTTGAGTTTAATCAGGACCGGCTGGACAATATCATGATTTATGTGCCCGTCAAACCTGAGGAGCAAGATCCCGGGGACGTGTTTTTAAGTCATTTGGGTTTTTTGAGGGATTTGTACGGGAGCCCGGAGCAAGAAGCTCCGGATAGGGTGACCTGGAATGATGGGAAAACTGAATTAAGATTGGGCGCGCATCCTTTGGGAGAATTTGTTATCTCTTGGGAGTTGCTGCCTTGACTGTGATGCGGGGTGGCCTCTGTGACTAATTCGGAAAAAGCGATGACTATGGAAGAATTGTTGTCGATGGATATCGGAGAGTTGTTGGAAATACCCGTTGTTTCAACCGCAACCCTGAGAGAACAGAGCGGTACAAGCGCCCCTGCTGCGATCAATGTGCTTTCGGGTGATGAAATTAAAAGGCGCGGATACCATATCATAAAAGATATGTTGGAAGACATCCCGGATGGGTGGATGAAAACAGGTGGGCCACGATGGATATGACGATGAATTACACATTAAAAGATTTTGATTTCCAACTGAAATTGAGCAATCTTTTTGATAAGTATTATGAAGTGGGAGGGGCGGTGAATCGGCCTCTTGCCAGGCCGGGGCGGGCCGTCGAACTTTCTGTGGGATGGAAATTTTAAAATTTATCGCTGGAGCCATCCCCCGGAAACAAAAAGAAGCTTTCCCCAAACCGGAATTTAAACCTGCCAGCGCGGTCTGGTTTTCCGGGACAGGTTAGGATGTTTTTATTATAAATTTATTAACTAAGATATTCAATTTTTCGAATAACTCATTCATTGTGACGACCGTATCATAAAGTTTTTCTGCGCTTTGGGTATTGGTTGCTGTAACTGATGAGTTTTCCTCAACGGAAGCCGCTTGGCCTTCCACTTTTGAGGATATTCCGTCAATATGCTTTGCGACTTCTCTCATGTTGTCAACTATTTGATTAAGTTCCTCACTCAACTGATTCGCTAACATGGAACCCGTTGAAACCATTTTTGAACTTTCGGCCACCAGGCTATTAATTTCATTCGCTGAAACAGCGCTGTTCTCTGCAAGTTTTCGCACTTCATCGGCAACCACGGAAAACCCTTTTCCGTATTCTCCCGCCCGAGCGGCTTCTATCGCAGCATTGAGAGCCAGAAGATTAATCTCTTGTGCAATATTCGTTATAATGCCAACGGCATTCTTAATCTGGTTAGAGCTTCCTTTGATAGAATTTATCGCATCAATAGTTTTCGTCATGCTATTTTTCATGTCCAAAGTATTTTTCGCTGTTTCTTTCGAAATATCATTAACGCGATTGGCATCCGCAGCGGCTTCTTGGATAGAACTCGAAAAATTTTCAAAACTTGCCGATTGTTGCTGCGCCCCCGACAGAATGGTCCGGGCAATATCGCCGAAAATATTCGATGATTCTTTTATGTGGCGAGTACATTCTTTCACCTGAGAGACAGTCAATTCAATATTGTTGATAAACAAGTTGAAATATCTTGCCAGATCACCCATTTCATTTTTTGACTCAAAAGATATCCTTTGAGTCAGATCCCCATTGCCAATATCCATAAAGAGCCGCTTAAGCCATTCAATGGACGCGGATATCTTATTGCCGATCAATATCCCCATCAATAAAGAGATTCCGACTAAAAACAGCATAATTATTAAAGAAATAACAATAAATTTTATGAGTTGGGAATCCATTTGAAGCAAATCTGATTGAATAAAGATTGTACCGATCTTTTCCCCCTCTGACATAAGATTCTGGAATAAATTCAGAGAATGTGATGTAAATTCATAACTATTTTCCTTAATCGTAGCCGGAAATTTCAGCGAAGCATTCTTATCGCGTAGATACGTGGCAAAAGGAGTTGTTCCATCTGTATAAAGACATGCGGAAATAATATGCGGATTGGTGTGCAGGGCCGATAGAACCTCTTCTGCGGTAGACGCGTCATTAAACAAAATGGCTGAAACCGCATTCTCGCCTAAAACTTGCGCAAGAGTTTGGATGTTTTTGGGCAATTCCTTGTGAAAACTTGTAATATCAATCACAATATAGCTCAAGCAGGCAAGAAATAACACAAAAACACAGGTGACGGTAATCACAAGGGCAATAATATATTTTACAGATAAGTTGCGAAATATTTGCATTTTATTTTATCTCATTTGCAAATTTAAGAAGTTGAGAACTGACCGTTAACCCATTCCCCCGCACTAAAGTGGCATTTATATCAAAAACAACTTTGCCGTCATTCATTTTAAAACCTATCATTCCTCCTTTATTGAGAAACCCGGATTCATCCCCCACCGTGAGAACATGCTTGTTTTTAAGGTTTGCCAGAATTCCCTCTGCAGATACCCCGGACCTGATGTAGACGATATGACAACTATCCGCTTCTTCCGGATTAGATAACTTTTTTATTTTAATTGTTTTCCCTTGCGTGCTTTTCCCGCTAATCGATGATAAAACATCATCTCCATCCCCGTAGCCGCAAACCGTGAAAGTGTCACCGGGGACAGACGTCGGCCAGTCAATATACTTAGAAAAATTATAAATAAAAGCCACTTTAATCTGGTCGGCTTCTATCGCATAGGAACAGAGAGTAAAAAGGGAGAAAATCCAAATTGAAATCAACAAGACTACTGCCGCACGAAAATGCATAATACCCTCCACAAAAGGGTAACATTCAGGAAATTGCCTTAATTTTTCTGAAAGTTTATTTGTAATATGTGCCGTAAGCTATAGTTATCACGTCAATATTGTCCTCATCTTCTCCGTTTAAGGATATACAATGCAAGACACCCCAGATGGAAAGAAACTTTATTATAAAGAAGAAAGTGTTTTGCCCCAATATTTTATAGAAACTATTTATATTTAAACGAAGAGAGCAAACTGTTGATTGGATGAAGAGACGATTCTGGTCCCGACATTTATTATTTTAACGTTATGTTTACTTTTGGCAAGAATCATCTCAAGTTTTAGATTTTATTTTTTAGGGAATGGAAACAGGCCTTAATCAATATGCGATTCTGTGTAAGCCGAGATTCTTGTTTGGGGAAGAGGGAAGACTATTGGAAAGCGGATTGACACAAAAATCTGACAGCTTCCCCAAAAATCTGCTCTTGTTTTTGTGCCCCGCTTGTCTCCTCGCCGCTGAGAGTCAATAATTTTTATTGACTATTAGTAATAATTACTATATAGTATTTTCATTATGAGCACACACACAAAGAAAAGGCAATGGTTCCAGGAGGCTTGCACCCGGTGCGGCTTAAAAATTACTCCGCAAAGGATGGTTATTTTTGAGGAATTATCCAAAGCCAAAGATCATCCTTCCGCTGATGAGTTGTATAAACGGGTCAGAAAAATATTGCCCCATATTTCATTCGATACTGTTTACCGGACGCTTCTGTCTTTTTCCGAGACAGGGATGGTACGCCTGGTGGAAGGGTATGGGGAAGTTAAACGTTTTGATCCGGATTTAGAGGACCACCATCATTTGCATTGTCTGCGCTGTCAGAAGATTATTGATTTTTGCGATCAATCTTATGCGGACCTTAAGATCCCTGCGGCCCTGAAACAGACGTTTGATGTGGTGCGTAAAAGGGTCGTCTTTGAAGGCCTGTGCCGGGACTGTAAGAATGAAAAATGAATATTTTTGCCTTAAATGCCATAAAGTTTTTTTTATTCGTTAAGTTAGTGATATAATCTCTATACCGTTTAATTTGTAAAAATACAAGAAAGAACAAACCATAAGAATAAGAGGAGGAACTATGGGAACAAAAGGGAGAGAAATTGTGGGGGTTGATATTAAAGGGTTGGTGAAACAACTCAACAAGGCGCTGGCGGATGAATGGCTGGCCTACTATCAATATTGGGCTGGCTCCAAAGTCGCGGTGGGAAGGATGCGCGGCATTGTCGCCGAAGAACTGGCAGAGCATGCCAATGAAGAGTTGGAGCACGCCAATAAACTGACGGACCGGATTATCCAGCTTGGAGGGACCCCGCTATTGAATCCGAAACAATGGGAGCAGGAAGGCAACTGCGGCTATGATGAACCCAGCAACCCTGCGACGAAAAAACTGCTGGAGCAGAATATCAAGGGTGAGCAATGCGCGATTGAGGTTTATCAGAAATTGTTGAAGATGGTGGAGGGAAAGGACCCCATTACGGCCCATCTTGTCTTGGAAATTCTGGAAGATGAGGTCAAGCATGAGGAAGATTTGGAAGCTATTTTGGCGGATATGAAGACTAAAATTGTTTGAAATGATTGCTTGGTTGCTACGTGTCTTTCTGGCACGGGTTTTGAATTTATAAAACCGGCGGGTTATCCTACCCGCCGGTTTTATAATGAGTAAAGATTCCGTCACTTCTAATATTATAAGTTATTTAAGTAAAAGAAAATTCAAGGGGGGCTGTCGTTCAAGCGCCTCTATTTTTTTAAAAAATAAAAGGGGCTAATTCACTCCAGCCCCCCTTGAGTTTTCTCCGTCAGACTTAAAACAATTTAAGTCAATTCTTCCAGCGGCAGCAGAAACGCCTTAACGCCTTCTTCCCCTAAAGTTTTGCGGAGTCCTCTGACTGCATCAAGCATTTTCTTGGCGTTCTCTTCCGGGCAGGCGACGTAAAAAATCGTATTCCGGCCTGGCCAGATATCATTCCCTTCGTGTCCGCCTGACGTCGTCCCCCGGCCGTATGTTTCTGGTATTTTTGTATAATTCTTAACGCCGCATTGCTCCAGGACTTCCAGTATTTCCAGTTCCACGGCTTCATTAAACACAAGCATAACCATTTTCAGCATGCCTTGTCCTCCTAGTTTTTTAATATCTTCCGGTGAAGAACGGTATAAAGAGTCGGCACAAAGATGAGGGTTATTAATGTCGAAACCAGTAGACCCCCGAACATGGTCCTTCCCAAAGGCTGCCAGGTCTCGCTCCCTACACCCTGAGAAACGGCTAGAGGAAGGAACCCGGCCAGAGTGGTAATCGTCGTCATTAAGATCGCCCGCAAGCGGTCCTGCCCGGCATGGGTGACCGCGTCATGCATGTTCAGGCCGCGGGCCCTCAGTAAGATGATGTAACTGATCAGGACGATGGCATTGTTAACCACGATCCCTAAAAGCATAATAATCCCCAGATAACTGACAATGCTTAAGGTTGTCCCTGTGATATAAAATGTCCAGATGACGCCTATGAAAGTGAAAGGGATGGCAAACATGACGATAAACGGGTCCAGCAATGATTCGAATTGCGCGGCCATGATCATATACACCAGGCAGACGCCCAGGAGCAAAAGCAGCCCTAAATCCTGGAAGGCCTTTTTTTGCTCTTCGGCCTCACCGCCGATGTTGACCATGACATTAGCGGGTAATGTCATTTTCTCCAGTTCTATTTTGATGTCTTCCACAATTTTCCCCGAAGAGCGTTGGTAGGCGTTGCATTCGATCCTGACCACGCGTTCCCGGTTTTGTCTTTCAATTTCTACGGGACTGAACCCTTCAATAACGCGGGCGATATTCGCTAATTTAATAGGCGTTTGCGTCACAGGAGAAACGATGGAAAGGTTTTCCAGGTCTTCTATTTTTTGTCGGGAAGACTCTTCCAGCCGCACAAAAATATCGTACGTTTCGCCCTCCTCACGGTATTTTGTCGCTGTTGACCCGGCAATGGATGTGTTTAAGCTATTGGCGATCGTGTTCATGGTGAGGCCCAGACTCGCGGCTTTGATGCGGTCAATCTGAATTTCCAGCTGGGGCCTGTTGAGTTCCCGGGAGATGGAAACGTCCACCGCGCCGGGCACCTTTTCCAGCATGGATTTTATCCGGTGGGCAACATCGTTGGTCGCGTCAAAAGAATTGCCGATAATTTCGATTTGAACCGATTTGCCTCCCATCCCCGTCAGCATACGCCCGATCGGGTTGCCTATGGTCATGTCGATTTTTTCAATGCCCGGGATGGGGTTGATTTTTTGCCTTAAAGCTTGGGCGATTTCCTTGTCGGACCGTTTGCGCTCGGTTTTGGGGACTAATTTCATGCCGCAGGAGATCACATGGGAACCCCCTGTTTGCCCCGATGCGCCGCCTTTCGTCTCTCCCATACGGGCAAAAATAAGTTTTGCCTCGGGAATATCGGCTTTTATGATGGCTTCGATCCGGCGCGCCACTTTATCGGATTCTTCAAGCCGTGTCCCCAGGGGAAGGCTGACGGTCAGGCGGACATCTCCGGTATCTTCTTCCGGGGCGAATTCGTTGCCGATGAAAGGCGTCAGCAAGAGCGTGCCAAAGAAAGCCGCTGAAAAGCTGATCAGGACAAGTTTCTTGTGCCGTAAGGCCCAATCCAAAATGGTTGCATAGTATTCATCGACCCGGTGGAATATTTTTTCAGAAAACATGTAAAACCGGGTAAACAGGCCGTGCCCGTTATTGTTCTGGAATAAGCCTTTCATCCAGAGAGAGCATAACATGGGGGTGAAGGTGGCGGCCGTAAAGAGGGAGGCCAGGAGCGTCACCGTGATGATGACCGCCATCTCTCCGAACATGATGCCGATAACGCCCGGCAGGAAAAGCATAGGGAGGAAAACGACAACAGTCGTGAAGGTCGAGGCGGCTATCGCCAGAAACATTTCCTTGGCGCCGAAAATTGCCGCTTCTCTGGGTCGGTTGCCCCGTTCCAGCTTGCGATAAACATTGTCCACAACGACGATGGCGTTATCAACGACCATCCCCGCGGCGATGGCCAGAGAGGACAAGCTGATGACATTGACTGTGCGCCCGCTTAAGAAAAGATAAATAAAGGCAATTAAAAGAGAGAAGGGGATGGTCAGGGCGATAATGATGCTGGGAATAATGCGCCTTAAAAAAAACCAGACAACGAACAGAACCAGGGTGATCCCGACCCAGACCGAAGATTTGAGATTGTTCAGGGAATCCGTGATATCTTGGGATGTGTCGAAAATGATATGCATTTGGATATCGCCCGGAAGTATTTTGAGCAGTTCATTTAATCTCTTTTTTATGCTCGTGGCGACTTTAACGGTATTGGTGTCGGTCTGTTTTTGAATAAACAGAAGTAAGCCGGGATGTCCGTTGATCCGGGCTTTGAGGTTGACTTCTTTAAAGCCGTCTTCGATTTTGGCGATGTCCTTTAAATAGATTAAATGGCCGTTATGCTTGCCCAAGATAACCGAATTGATTTCTTCCGGGCTGGCGAATTCGCCGGGCAGCCGGATCAGGTAGTCTGTTAAGCCGGTCTTTAATTTGCCTAGGGGCTGGGCTATGTTTTCGGCTTTCAGGGTTTCCTGGATGTCCAGAATGGACAACCCGTATCCTTCCAGCCGTTGCCGGTCAATCAGCACGTTAATTTGCCGTTCCAGGCCGCCGAACAATTGTACGGTCCCCACGCCGGGCAGCTGCCGGATGGGGTCCGCTACGCGCTTGTCGATAATATCATAAAGCTGCGTGTAGGATTGTGTCGCGGTCACGCTTATAAACAAAACAGGCATGTTCGCCGTGTTGAATTTGAAGATGATGGGATTTTCCATCTCGTCCGGGATATCCGGCAAAAATCGTTTAGCCAGCTCAATCCTGTCCCGGATATCGTTGGAGGCCGCGTCCAGGTCCGTTGCCCAGTCAAACTTCAGGGATATGACGGACAGGCCGTCTGAGGATTTCGAGGTGATTTTTTCCAGCCCCGGCGTGGTTGCCAATTGGTTCTCCAGCGGCTCCGTTACTTTGGCTTCAACGTCTTCCGGGCTGGCCCCCGGGTAAGAGCAGATAACGCTAATGACCGGAGGTTCAATCTTGGGCATGTTATCGATCCCCAGGCGGGTTAGACTATAAAGGGCCAGGACAATAATGGACGAGAAGATCATCAGATTCGTGACGGGCCTTTTGACTCCAAATTCCGGAAGGTTCATCGGCCGTCTCCTTCGGCTTCATCGATTTCCACGCGTACGGGCGCATCATCATACAACCGCTGTTGCCCCATCACCACGACCAGCTCACCCTCTTTGACCCCGGTTGTCACTTCAACCTTTTCGGCTTCCCGTATCCCCAGGGTAACCTTCCTCGAGAACGCTTTCCCGTTTTCTATCACATAAACATGAGCTTCGGGTTCTTGCCCGATCACCGCTTCTTTGATCAGAATGGGAACCCGTTCGTGTTTTTCGAGAGGGAGGATGACCCGGGCGAACATCCCTGATTTCAGCCGGTGATCTTTGTTATCAATTTGGATTTCAACCGGGGCGGCCCGGTTCAGGAGGTTTAAAACAGGGCTGACTTTTTTGACCGTCCCCGTGAACTTCTCTCCCGGATAGGCGTCAAAACTGACGGCAGCCTGCTGGCCCAAAGAAACCTTGGGCAGATAGATTTCGGGTATATCCAGATCTATTATCATGGTGTCCATGTCGATCACCATGGCGACGGCTGTCTGAGATGTCCCGGCGACCGGAGAGGTGACATGCGACCCGATATCTACAAAAACACGGCCGATCACACCCTTAATCGGGCTTTCCACCGGGGCTTTTTCGAATTTCAGACCGATTTCATCGCGGTCGATGTAGGCGATAACATCTCCCGGGTTGACTTCAGCGCCTTCTTCTTTAATCTTTTCGATGACTTTTCCGCTGACTTTAGGATAAATCATCACTTCCGCCTGCGCCTTCACGTTGCCCACGTATTCCAGTGCTTTCTGAATATCCCCCACGTGAACCTTCTGGACCCGGACAGGGATGCTGGGGTCCTGCGATCCCCCGGAGGGGTCGGATTTCTTCAGCAGGGCTTTCCCCATCGGGAAGAGCAGAACGACGGCCAGTATGATCACGGGGTATTTTAAACGGGAACTCATTGTTCTCCTCCTGTGGCTTTTTTGAATTTGCTGTCGGCTATGATAAAGTTGTAAATCGCCTGACTTCTGTTGAAGGCTGCGACTTGCTGGCCAACCCGGGCGTCATCAAGATCCAGGGCGCTGACTAACCCTTTGGCATATTTTTCTTCCGTGGTGGTCAGATAGTTTTCGTAGTAAGCCATGTTGGCCTGGGCTGTTTTTATCTGGTTGATGGCGTTTTTAAGTTCTAAATAGGTTCCCTTGAGTTCAGCGGCCAGGTCTTTTAGGAATTGCTCCCGGGATAACTGTGTCTGTTTCAGGTCGATAATCGCTTCCTCAACCTTTGCTTTCGTCGCCCAGCCGTCAAAAACCGGCCAGGTCATTGTCACGCCGATCACGCTGTGGTCATTCCAATTTTTGGAGGTTGTCCCAGACATGTGCGAACGCGCATAATAATCCCACGAGGCGTACAGCGTCGGCCGGTTGCCCGTCTTGGCAATTTCAATGGCCTGTTCGTCGGATTTTTCTAACGCGTCAAACTCCCGGATCTCGGGGCGCTGTTCCATCGCCCGAAGGACGCCTTCTTCATAGGCCAGCATTTCGGGGTCATAAAGAAAGGCGTCATCGGGTTTGATGCGGGTTTCTTCATCGATAAATAGCAGGCTGCGTAACAGGGACTGCAGTTCTTCGGTCTGGTGGATGGATTCCTGATAAGCCTCTTCGACCGAACTGAACGCTTCCTGGATTTGTAATAAGGCGAGTTCATCGGTTCGTCCGTTTTGATAAAGCACGCCCGAGTAATTCAGGTGCTCCTGTGTGTTGTCCAGGATCTTTTGATTGAGTTGAACAAATTCATTGGCTAAAAGCAAGGCATAGAAGGCTTTCTTGACTTCGAGGATGATGTCGGCTTTGGTTTTTTCAAGGGACGCCTCGGCCGCCTGAAATTCGGCCTGATTTTTTTGATAAGTATTTAAAGTTTGCCCTCCGGTATATAAATACTGTTTGACGCCCGCCTGGGCCGCTGTTTGAGTTGCATTTTTGTCGAAATATCCCCAGGTCTGCGATTCTGTGGCCGAAGCCGTGACGGAAGGGAAGAAGCCGCCCTGGGCTTCCCTGATTTTTTCTTTCGCTTTTTTGATTTCCTGGGCTTTCAGCAGAATGCTCCGGTTTTCCCGAAGGGCCAGGTCAAGGGACTCTTTTAAAGTTAAGGAAATTTCTTCCGCCAGGACCGGAAGAGGGAAAATCAAAACGAAGACAGCCCCTAAAAATAATTTACGCATATTATGTTTTCTTCCTGTTTTTTAATACCTGATGGATATTGTTGAGGATCCGTAAATATTCCCGGCGGTCAGGGGGCGAAATTTTATCGAAAATATCTGTGATAACTTCACGCCGGGCTTTTTGAACTTTTTTTGTGAGATGGAGACCCTTGGGCGTCAAAGCGACTTTGACACTCCGCCTGTCGCTGGGATCCAGGAGGCGTTGGGCACACCCATCACGGACAAGCCGGTCGACAATCCCTGTCATGGTGGCCATGGTGACATTCATGAAAGTCGCCAGATCTTTCATGCGGGATTCCCCGTGATGGATAAGATGCTCCATGATCAGGAACTGGGGGACGGTCAGCACCCCTTTGGATATTTCCTGGATTTGGTGCCGCAGGAATTCCCGCGTAATGTCCGGAATGATTTTTAACAGCTGGTCCGCGAACTCAGCGGTTGATAATTGAGCCACCTGGTCCCCCGTGTCATATAGTTTATCAAGCTTATTATTAGTTTTACAAACTATATTCCACGCTTTGCGTTCTGTCAAGCATCTTCATGATAAACATGCCGGCTTTCTTAAAGGAAGGGAGGATTATATCTGTTGCTTTCAACGGTGGATGCAGTACAATACGGGGTGGAGGGGCATGAGCATCCTGGATTCCGTGACAGCCGAGACCCGCAGGACTCCGGGGGGGGAAGATATTATTGGCATGAACCTATAGAGAACAGGAGTGGAGACCTATGAAAGCTTTTGCCGTCGGCCTGGTTTTTCTGATGGCTGTGAGTATTTTGGCGGGGGTCGGGATACTGCTTTATCCTTTGATTATGGTTTTTGGTTTTTTCCTAAAAATAATCCTCGCTTTCCTTTTTGTAATATCAGGCATTTGGCTCTTAGGGAAATTTATCATTTTTGTCTGGGAGAGGTTTTTAAACTCGCGGTGAAAAAACGGCGGCTGGACAGAGGACCTTTTTTATTGACATAGGGGAGAGTCAGGGATGTTGTTTTCATGAAAGGAGCGGTGAATGAAAAGAGTGATAAAAATGGCTGCTGTTACTCTGCTTGCGATAGGGCTGCTGTCCCCGGCTGTTGATGCGGCAAAGCCGCCACGGGAAAAACAAAAGAAAGAATTGCGAGTCAAGGCGGGGGAAACTCATCAATCGGGGGAGAGGCGTCATGAGGCCTCTCAGGCAACTTGGAATCAGACAAAAGAGAATGCGAAAACGGAAATGGCGACTGTGAGGGACGCGTATAAAACGGAGAAACAGGCCGCTATGGAAAAATTTAAGGAAGCCGTCGCCGCCGCCAAGAAATTGAGCGGTGAAGAGCGGGCTGCGGCGATGCGAACGGCTACGGAAGAAAAAAATGTCGCCCTGAAAACGGCGAAGGAAGCCAGAGAGGCGGCGATGCAGAAGATTGAATTAAAAAAATAGATTGTAATCCTTCCGTAATCCGCGGAAGGGAAGGGCAAAAATTTAGAAATAGTTTCCAAGGAAGCGTTTATAAGGCCCGGAAACCCTTTGTAAAGGTTTTTAATGAAATACTTTACAAAGGGTTTTTGTTTTTATCCCCCTGATGGGCCTCAATACTTTTTGTAACATAAAGTCATATCTATATGATATCTATTGACAAATAGGCGCCCATGTCCTATTATGACGCTTTAATCGAAATAGCCGGGCTTTCAAAATCATTTAAAATTTGTGGAGAGAAAATGCAGCTGAGTGTTAAGGATTTATCGCAACTGTTGAACGTGACGGAAAGGACCATTTACCGTTGGATTAAACAACAAACCATCCCTTTCTACCGGATTCACGATCAGTACCGGTTTAACCGAATCGAGATATTGGATTGGGCCACAGCTCATAAAATCAATGTTTCTCAAGCCATCCTTCATCAGGCAGATGAGAAGGATGTTAAGCCGGTGTCATTAACGGAAGCCGTTAAAAAAGGCGGAATTTATTATCGCATTGAAGGCCATGACAAAAAGACTTTGCTGAAGGCTGTTTTGGAGCTTCTCAATTTGCCGGAAGATGTAAAAAAAGAGAGCCTTTTGGAAGCCATGCTTGTCCGGGAGGAATTGGGCTCCACCGGCCTCGGTAATGGAATCGCTATCCCGCACGCGCGTTATCCTGTCGTCACGCACATCTCTCACGCGATCGTTGCCGTTTGTTTCCTGGAAGAGCCGGTTGATTATGGCGCTATAGACGGAAAACAGGTGAATTGCCTGGTGACCTTAATCAGCCCGACGGTCAGGAGCCACCTTAAAATGCTTTCGCGCATCGCCTATGTTTTAAAAGACGCGAAAGTCCTCGATACGATTGTGCATCAAAAGTCCAGGGAAGTTATCCTGAAAGAAATTACGCGGGTTGAAGAGTCCATAAAGGAATAAGAGCAAAATTTATTCAATGAGCATTTAGTTTACACGACCGAAGGGAGTGTAAATTAGAAATGCGAATTGATCCTGAAGCGAGTGAACGAAAGCGAACGAGTTGAAGGATATGGATTTAATTTAAAGAGAAAAAATGATGAATATCATATTGTTTTCCCTGGGGCTGTTGATGATAAGCGGAGTTGTTTCCCTTGGCTTAAGTCGGTCAGCCAAATTGGCCAATACCATCGGCGCGGGGGGAGCGGTTATCGCCTGCCTTGTGGGGTTGGGCGCTTTTTGTTTTCTTCACAATAATCCCGGCGCTGCCGTGTTCCTCTTCCCCTGGACGGTGCCTTACGGTTCTTTCTCCCTTGAAGTTGATGCTTTGGGCGCGGTCTTTTTATTCCCCATCTTTTTTTTGTCCGCATTATCCGCTTTGTATGGATCGGAATATTTAAGGCATTACTATGGCCAGAAAAATATCGGGGCCGCGTGGTTTTTTTATAATATCCTCGTTGCCAGCATGGTTCTTGTTGTGACGGCCCGCAATGCTGTCCTTTTCTTGACGGCCTGGGAAATGATGTCTGTCAGTTCTTTTTTCCTGGTGTTATTTGAAGGGGAAAAGAAGGGGGTGCCCCGGGCCGGGCTGGTGTATCTGATCGCGACGCATATCGGGACGCTTTTTTTATTGGCGATGTTTATTTTACTAGGGAAGGATAGCGGTTCGTTTGATTTTAGCCGGTGGCCGGGAGCCGTATCCGGAACCGCGCCTTCTGTCATTTTCCTTTGTGCCTTGATCGGATTTGGGACAAAATCCGGTTTTATGCCCATGCACATTTGGTTGCCCGAAGCCCACCCGGCCGCGCCGAGCCATGTGTCCGCGCTTATGTCCGGGGTTATGATCAAAACAGGGCTTTACGGCCTTTTGCGTATTTTAACTTTTTTAGGGGCGCCCTGCGCCTGGTGGGGCTACCTGTTGATCGCTCTCGGAAGTATTTCCGGGATTCTGGGGGTTTTGTTTGCTCTGGCGCAGCACGATATTAAGCGGCTTCTCGCCTATTCAAGCATCGAAAATGTCGGCATTATAACGATGGGCATCGGTTTGGGGGTGCTGGGGCTGAGCCTTAATAATTTTCTTTTGATGGTTCTGGGATTTACGGGGGCTTTATTGCATGTCGTCAATCACGCCTTTTTTAAAGGGCTCCTTTTCCTGGGGGCAGGTGCTGTTTATCAGGAAACCGCCACACGGGACATGGATGTCCTGGGAGGTTTGCTGAAGAAGATGCCTCTCACCGGTTTTTGTTTTCTTGCCGGCGCGGCTGCGATTTGTGGCCTGCCGCCTTTTAATGGTTTTATAAGCGAGTTTTTAATTTATTTCGTCTCCTTTAAAAATGTATTCGGATCCACACTGCTGGTTTTTATCGCCTTGGGAACCATGCTATCGCTGGCTTTAATCGGAGGCCTGGCGGCCGCCTGTTTTACGAAAGCCTTCGGGATTATTTTTCTTGGCGAACCCAGAAGCGCATATGCCCAGCACGCCGGTGAACCCGGGGTTTTCATGCGGACGTCCATGGCGGTCCTGGCCGCGGTTTGTCTTGTTATGGGGTTAACTGCTCCTTGGTACCTCGGGATGTTTGCCCGGGTTATCGCAGATATGACGGGTACGCCGCTTGGTTCGATACAACAATCCCTTGGGGTTGCGCTTCCGCCATTAATTTCTATTCTCGTTATGGCCTTATTTCTTTTTATCCTCTTTTTTTTAAGCGTGCTGCTGCGTCACGGACTTTTAAGAAAGCGCGTGACAGCGCGCTCTTTGACCTGGGATTGCGGGTACGCCTGTCCTGCCCCCCGTATGCAATATACGGCCTCATCGTTTGCCCAGCCGATTGTAGATTTTTTTAAAGGCATTTTAAGAACACAGAAACATGCCGTGAAAATAACCGCATATTTCCCGGACCATTCCTCTTTTAAAACGGAAACGGCTGACCTGTTTAGTGAAACGCTTTTCCGCCCTATGCTGAGATTGATTCATCGTTTGACGGAGAGATTGACCTGGGTGCAACACGGGAAATTGCAGAGTTACATTTTATATATTTTATTCACTCTTGTGGCGCTTTTTGTCTGGAAATTATAGAAATGCCGATCAAGATAATTCAATTGACCATCGTCCTGGCGTTTGCGCCATTCCTTTTCGGGGTGATTAACCGGACAAAAGCTTTTTTCGCCGGGCGTCACGGAAGCCCGCTTCTGCAACCGTATTATGATATTTTTAAATTGCTGCAAAAGGGGGCTGTTTATAGCAGGACAACAACAGGGGTGTTCATCGCGGGGCCTATGGTCAGTCTCAGCGCTCTGATAGCGGCCGCATGCTTGGTCCCTTTTGCCGGACACCCATCGTTGATTCAATTTGACGGCGATATCATTTTGTTTATTTATTTGTTAGGGCTCGCGCGTTTTTTTACTGTTCTCGCAGCCCTGGATACAGGCTCGAGTTTTGAAGGCATGGGCGCCAGCCGGGAGGTCCAGTTTGCCCTGTTTGCGGAGCCGGCGTTGTTTTTAAGCCTTGCGGCTTTAGCGCGTGTTACGGGGCGGTTATCGTTTTCCGGCATATTTTCCCCTGAGGTTATGAATTCCTGGTCTGTGTACGGGCCGGTGGTTTTTTTAGTCCTGGGAGCGCTCTTTATTATTTTTTTGGCGGAAAATTGCCGGATCCCGGTTGACGATCCGAACACGCATCTGGAGTTGACCATGATTCACGAGGTTATGGTTCTGGATCATGGCGGGGTTGATTTGGCGTATATTCTTTACGCGGCCGCTATAAAATTTTGGCTTTTAGGAACATTGCTGGCCGGGATGTTTTTGGGGACTTTTTCCCGCGGGTGGATGATAGACAGCGTTCTTTTTGTCCTGACGATGGTCTTGCTTGCGGTTATCGTCGGGGTTGTGGAATCAACCCTGGCGCGTTTGCGGTTGTTAAAAGTGCCGCATTTTTTAATCATTGCCTTGGCATTATCCGCCGTGGCTTTAATCCTGACCGTGAGGGTTTAGATGAACACATGGGTTGATTTTATGATTGTGGCGGTTCTGCTGTTGAACCTGATGATGCTTTCGTCAAGCCGTATCCGAAGCTGCATACAGATCGCCGCTGTTCAGGGGGTCCTGGTAGGCGTTTTGCCGGTTGTGATTGAACTTCATCACGCAGCGTCCGGCCCCATAATTGCGTCTTTTTTCAGCGTTATTCTCAAAGGGATCGTGTTCCCCTGGCTGCTGTTCCGCGCGTTGCAGGAAGCCGGTATCCGGAAAGAGGTTGAACCGATCGGCGGATATCCTTTTTCGCTGTTGATGGGCGTTGTTATGTTCGCGATGGGCTTTTGGCTCAGCCGGCGGTTGCTGCATACTGGCCCGCTTGTGTCCACTCTGGCCGCGCCGGTATCTTTCGCCACGTTTTTTACCGGGGTCTTTTTAATTATTAGCCGGATGAAGGCGATTAGTCAGGTGATCGGGTACCTGATTCTGGAAAACGGCATCTATCTTTTCGGTGCCGTTTTTTTAGGGGGGCAATCTTTGCTGGTCGAGTTGGCCATACTGCTGGATATTTTTGTAGCTGTGTTTGTTATGGGGATTACGATTTTCCATATCAGCCGGCAATTCGACCATATTGATACGCAAAAATTAACGGAACTGAAAGATATTGTTATTTCAAAATAGGCATGCTGACTATGATAACCTTGTTGTTGATCACCATTCCTTTATGTTTAGGGCTGATTTCTTTCTTAATCCGGAATGATTTCCTGCGCCGGGTTCTGATCATTCTTTGTTCCAGTCTTCACCTGGCCCTGGCGTGTGCGGCGTGGGGAACATGGGGCGGGCCGCAGGGGGAGGGATGGTTTGTTTTTGACAGCACGGGGCTGGTGTTTTTGCTCATAACCAGCCTGTTGTTTTTTGGCGCGGCTCTCTATGGAATCCAGTATTTAGCCGCGGAAAGCCGATCCTCCGGGGAAGAGAAGGGAAAACGCCGGTTTTTTTCTCATGAAGCGGTTTTTAGCGGATGTTTTTTATTATTCCTTTCGACAATGACCGTTGTTATCGCCAGCCAGCATCTGGCGGTTTTATGGGTCGGGATTGAGGCGACGACGCTGGCCAGCGCTCCTTTGATATATTTTCACCGGACCAAACGGTCCCTGGAAGCGACCTGGAAATATCTTTTAATCTGCTCGGTCGGAATAGCCGTGGCCCTGCTGGGTGTTTTCTTCCTGGCCGTGGCCTACAACCACCAGGGGGAAATGATTTTGAGACTGATGATCGTAAACGCCGGAGCTATTCATATCCCGTGGTTGAAAGCGGCGTTTCTTCTTCTGTTTGTCGGCTACGGGACAAAAATGGGCTTGGCGCCTTTTCACACATGGCTTCCTGACGCGCATAGTGAAGCGCCCTCGGTCATTTCCGCGCTCCTTTCCGGCGCTCTCCTGAATTGCGCGTTTTTGGGCATCCTGCGCGGATATCAGGTGTGCGTGGCGGCAGGGATTCAGTCTTATTGCCAGGATATTTTCGTTGTTTTTGGACTTGTGTCTCTTGTTTTTGCGGCTGTTTTTATTTTGGGACAAAAGGATTATAAGAGGATGCTAGCCTATTCGAGCGTGGAACATATGGGGATCATAACGCTAGGGGTGGGCCTGGGGCACAATGCTGTTTTTGGCGCGCTGGTTAATATGCTGGGCCACTCTTTGACGAAGGCGGGATTGTTTTTTGTCGCCGGAAATATATTATCGCATTTTGGAACAAAGAAGATATCTGAAATCCAGGGGATCCTGTCCGGGAAAACGCGTTGGTCAGGGGTCCTGTGGATGGCCGGTTTTTTATTAATTACAGGGACGCCGCCGTCCGGGATTTTTTTAGGTAAATTTATTATTTTAAAAGAAATTTTATCGCAGGGCCGGTACGGGGCTGCCAGCATCTTCCTGGCTATGCTCGCGATTATTTTTATCGGCATGGCCCGGATATTCATGATGATGACCCTGGGCGTTTCCGGCCAAAAAGGCAGCCGGGATGACGACGGCCATCGAGCCCTGGGGGGGCGGACAGGCGTCCCGGCGTTATTTTTTATTCTAGTGATGGTGTTGGGTGTTTATTTCCCGTCTTGGCTGCGGCTCGTCTTGGAAGGGGTAGCCCGGGAATTGGGAGGATTCTGATGCCGGATTATTTTTTGAAAATATATAACGGCCGGGCTCAGTCCGTGACGGATGTCCCTCTGTTGCCGTTTGAGGATTTCCGCCGTCGTGTGATTGAGGAAATTCAGAATGGCGCGAGAGTCGCTTCGTTTTTCGGGTACCCGCAAGACAGCAGAACAATCACCCTTGTGATGATATTGGCGTATGATAAGGACGGATATTTAAAACCGTTTATCACGTCTGTTAAAGATTCTTATGCCTCTTTGACGGTTCCCATCCCGCAGGTCCATTGGTTTGAGCGGGAGCTTTTTGAGCAGTGGGGGCTCCGGCCTGAAGGACATCCGTGGCTTAAGCCAATCCGGTTTCATGCGACGTGGAAGCAGGGGGAGGGAGGACGGTACGAAACGGCGGAGCGTGTGCCTTCCGAGATGGATTTTTTGAAAATTCACGGAGAGGAAATTCATGAAGTCGCTGTGGGGCCCGTGCACGCGGGGATCATTGAGCCGGGGCATTTCCGGTTTCAATGCCACGGGGAGCAGGTGTTTCATTTGGAGATTTCCCTGGGTTATCAGCATCGCGGCATTGAGAAAGCCTTGATCGGCGGGCCTGATCAACGGACCATCCATTATATGGAAACAGCGGCCGGAGACACCACGGTGGGACATGCTCTGGCGTATTGCCAGGCCATCGAAGGGCTTTCGGGATGCGAAGTGCCTTTAAGGGCCGCCATGATTCGGGCCGTCATGCTTGAACTGGAGCGGTTGGCGAATCATACGGGCGACCTGGGCGCGATGGCGGGCGATGTTGGCTATTTACCGACATCTTCCTACTGCGGCCGGCTCCGGGGGGATTTTTTGAACATGACCGCCTTGATTTGCGGAAACCGTTTTGGCCGCAATATGATCCGGCCCGGCGGGGTCAGCTACGATATGGACGACGCCATCATCACGGAAGTGAAGAGGCGTTTGACCAAGGTTTTCGCCGACGTGCAGAATGCGATTTCTTTGATCTGGGATTCCTCTTTGGTTATAGACAGGTTTGACGAAACCGGCGTGGTTGCGCCCCGGACGGCTTGGGACCTGGGCCTGGTCGGTGTCGCGGCCCGGGCCTGCGGCATTGAGCGGGATGTCCGTTTTGATTTCCCGGCAGGGGCTTCCCAGTTTTTTCAGATTCCTGTGTCCACATGCGCCTCCGGGGATGTGTTCGCCCGTGCCTTTGTGAGGTGGCTTGAGATACAGCGGTCCGTGGAATTTATCCTGGATCAGTTAAATAATTTGCCGGCCGGGAAGATTTCCGTGCGCGTGCCGTCCCTGCAGCATGATGGCATGGTCGTTTCGCTGGTGGAAGGCTGGCGGGGGGAGATTTGCCATACCGCCCTGACCGGGCAGGACGGGAGAATCCGGCG
The DNA here is from genome assembly GCA_017995055.1 of Candidatus Omnitrophota bacterium. Lineage (GTDB taxonomy): Bacteria > Omnitrophota > Gorgyraeia > Zapsychrales > JANLHA01 > JAGOJP01. The sequence goes on along the minus strand of JAGOJP010000002.1, from coordinate 5,008 downwards.
GTATAAGATCGTGGATCCATCATTTCATAACTGGATGGGGTTGGCGATGGCTCTGCGGGGGGAGGAAATTTCTGATTTCCCGCTATGTAACAAAAGCTTTAATTTATCGTACTGCGGCCATGATTTATAAGGAGGGCAGGAGTTGCCATGCTTAAGACATTATGCGCAAGGTTCAAGCAGGGGTACCGGACTATGCCGTTTCCGGTTAAAGAGGAGACGTTGCCGCAAAGGTTTTTAGGCCGCCCGAATATTGCCCCGCAGGTTTCTGCAGAAGATTATGCGGAATGCCGGGCGGTCTGCCCGGTGGGCGCGATCGCGGGGTCGGCGGCTGCCCCCAGCCTTGATTTGGGAAAATGCCTTTTTTGCGGAGAATGCCAGCGTGCCTGTCCGGGCCGGATGGTGACATTTACCCGGAACTACCGTCTGGCAGAGCGGGAAAGGGAATCTCTTGTTTTACCTTTTTCGTCACGCCAGCCTGAACAGGCCGTTCCTTTAAGGATAAAAAATATTTTTGGCCGGTCGCTTAAACTGCGCCAGGTCAGCGCGGGCGGGTGCAACGCCTGCGAGGCTGACACGAATGTTTTAGCCACCTTAAGTTATGATTTGGCCCGGTTTGGCATTCAGTTCGTCGCTTCGCCTCGCCACGCGGACGGGATTCTTGTCACCGGGCCGGTCACGGACAACATGCGTCTGGCGTTGGAGAAAACCTATCAGGCCGTGCCGCCGCCCAAGCTTGTTATTGCCGTTGGCGCGTGTGCGATCTCCGGGGGGCCTTTCTCGGGGCATGAGGAGGTCAAGAACGGCGCTGATTCTGTGATCCCGGTCGACCTCTATGTCCCGGGATGTCCGCCGCACCCGTTGACAATATTGGATGGCCTTTTAAAAATTATGGGCCGAGAACGTTTGGGCGGGAAACAGGGAAGGTAATGGAACACCGGGCATAAAGAAGATGTGGGATTCCGATAAAAAAGCACTCTGAGGAGTGCTTTTTTTGTGTTTATTGGTAAAAGAGATCATAGACTTCAAGGGTGGTTCCGGGGGGCCGGAATCATGGAGTATCAATCCGGGCCCGATGGCCCGGGATGGTAGATGCGTGTGGCTGATCTTTAAAGAAATTGCCTTGTGAATATGAGTGTAAAATAATACAATAGTACTTTAATATAAATTCTGAAAGCCCGGATTCATAGACTTGTAGCAACGGCAAGGGAAAAACAACGAAAAAAGGAGACTTCATGGTCGGCACGACCCCCCAATCGGGTTTCTCTAAAATGGTAGAGCTTTTTTTGATCAGTTTCATCAGTTTATTCTTTGAAATTTTGCTTATCCGCTGGATCCCTTCCAGTATTCAGATTATCGCGTATTTCACGAATATTGTTCTCATTTCGGCCTTTCTGGGCATGGGGATCGGCTGTATGCTTTCCGAGCATAAATACGACCTTATGAATTTTTTCCCCTTGAGCATGCTGGCCTATGTCGGGTTGGCCTTCCTGTTTCATAATGTTGAGGTTAATGCCGCATTCCTGCAGACAGAGCATTTGCTGGGATTTTACGAAGGGAAAGTGAATTTCCTGCTTGTTGTTCTTATTGTTTTTGTTTTCAATACGCTGCTTTTTGTCCCGCCGGGGCAGAAGCTGGGCCGGTGCCTCAAGGACTTTAAACCGCTTGTCGCTTATACGATCAATATCCTGGGCAGTATTCTAGGAACAGCGGCTTTTTCCTTTTTGTCTTACCGGATGATGGATCCGGTGTATTGGTTTTTATTGGGGTTATCTCTCACCCTGTGGTTTTACCGGTCTTCGGTAAGACGGCTGGCGTTGCAGGTGTTGATTGTTGCCGCTATCCTTTTTGTTGTCCCTCCTTTGGGAAAGGGGGCCTATTGGTCGCCGTATTATAAAATTGATATGCAGCCTATTATGTCACAGCGCCTGCAGAAAATCATCGGGTACGAGATTGCCGCTAATAACATGTTTCATCAAAACGCGTTTGATTTATCGGACGAGGCCCTGAAGGAATCCCCGGGCCTCAGCCGCTATAAAGAAATTTATGAATTCCCATATAAACTTTTTCATCCGCGGAAAGTGTTGATTTTAGGCGCCGGTTCCGGGAATGACGCCTCAGCCGCCCTGCGCATGGACAGCCAGGCGATCGCTGCGGTCGAGATTGACCCTTTCATCGCCGGATTGGGGTCGCGTCTGCATCCGGAGAAGCCGTACCGGTCTGAACGCGTTCGCGTGGTTGTCGATGACGCGAGGTCTTTTATAAAAAAGACGGATGACAAGTTTGATTTAATCACCTTCGGTTATCTGGACGCGCATAAGGTGTTGTCCCAGTTTTCGAGCGTCCGGCTGGATAATTTCGTTTACACCCAGGAAAGTTTCCAAGACATTCAAAGCCGCCTCGCCCCGGACGGTGTCTTGTCCCTGACATACTATGTGTTTAAGGAATGGGTTGCGGCCAAATTATATGTGGCCCTCAAGGACGTGTTTAAGGATGACCTGAAGGTCGTCCGGGCGTCGACCTATGTTGATAACGACACGGCGATATTCCTGGCCGGGCCGGGCGTGAAGGGGATGGGCCCCATTGATGCTCCTGGATTTACAGAATACGACGGGTTTGATAAAGCCGCGCACGCTATCCGGGATGACTGGCCGTATTTATATTTGATGAAAAGAGGCATTCCTTCTCATTATCTTGTCATTATTCTTTTTGTGCTTGTTTTGTCGGTCTTGAGCGTGGTCTGTTTTAAATCGGTGTCGGTCAAAAATTTCAACAACCATTTCTTTTTCCTTGGTTCGGGGTTTATGCTGCTGGAGACGACCAGTATTACCCGGTTCGCCCTTTTATTCGGCTCGACCTGGATCGTCAACTCCGCCGTTATTATATCGATATTGATTATGATTGTGTTTGCGACTTTTTATGTTGAAAGGGCCAGAAGTATCAACACCCGTCTGATGTATGCTGGGCTTATGTTTTCACTTTTTTTGAATTGGCTGCTCAAGCCTGAGGTTTTCCTGGGGCTGGATCGCCACCTCGCTATTATCATCTCTTCTGGCCTTTTGTCTTTGCCCATTTTCTTCGCCGGAATCATATTTGCCGGTTCGTTCCGGAATTCCAAGAATGTTTCGAGCGATTTTGCCAGCAATTTATTGGGGGCCATCATGGGGGGGTGCTGCGAGTATTTTTCCATGTTGACGGGATTCCGTTTTTTGTTTATCTTGGCGATGGCGATGTATGCCCTGTCCTATCGGGGCCTTGAACAAAAAAGGGCGTGAGGCGCCGAGACGTTTTTGGCTGGGGCGAGGGGGATGGGCGGAGGATGATTATAAAATCTTGCCGGCGCAGTTCGGCGGGGAGACGCGGAAATGATGCCCAGGAAGTCCAGGTTTTGTCTTGTCGTTTTATCTGTCCTTTATCTCATCGTCAATGTGGCAACCCTCCAGGACGGGCACACCTGGTGCGCGGATTTCGGCCAGTATCTCGGCCATGCCCGGAATATTATTGAACATAAGGATTATGCCCACACATATTATATAGGCAGAAGTGTCGTCACCCCTCCTGGGTTCCCTCTGATTTTGACCCCTTTGTTGAAATATGGCGGCCTGAATTTCCGGATCCTCAAATTGCCGAATATCATTTTTTTCCTCGGATTTATTTGGGTGTTGTACGCGATCATGCGAAAGCGACTGGGGGAAGACGATGCGTTTTGGCCCGCCGTCCTTTTCCTGACGTCCCCGGATTTTTTTATTTTTAAACAGGATATCATGTCTGATCCGGCTTTTTTGTTTTTCATAACCGCCTCGATTTTTTTATGGCTTCGTTATGAGGACGCCAGACAACATAACAGAGCCCACGCGGCTTTTCTTTGCCTGACCGGGGGCACACTTCTGATGTGCGTTGCTTTTTTTGTCCGCTGGGCAGGCCTTGCTTTGTTTATTGCCCTGCTGATTTATTTTTCCCAGAGAAAACCGGAAAGGCGGGCTGTGATTTTTATCCTGGCGGGGCTGAGCCTGTCTTGGGTCATCCAGCAGGGCTTCGGGACGGACGGCCTGAATTATTATCACGAAGTCGCGCGCCCTGTTCCCCAATGGCTGCTGATGAGCGGTCAGGCCATGCCGCAGGTCATAAAAACGCTCGCTATTTTTTTCTTCCCGTGTAAAACAGCGTTCGCTTTATGGTTTTTCCGCCTGTTGAATGTGACTATAAATATTGTTACGCCGGTTTTTTTCGGGGGGCTGGTCCTGGGCTTCCTCTATAAACTCAGGAAACGGACTTTGACGCTGATTGAAACTTTTATCGCCGTCTATCTTCTGGGGAATCTTGTCTGGTATTTCAGCGGCGGGACACGGTATTTCTACCCTGTCATCGGGTTTTTGATCCTTTCCGCCCTGGAAGGGGTGCGGACGGTCAGCCGTTCTGCGATCCTGAAAGCCTGGCATTTACCCCGGATCGCGAGATGGATTATTGTTTTTCTTGTTTTCCATAACATCATCAGTGTCCTCACGGTTTTTGACTACGATCATGATCAGATTTATAAGAAGGATGCCAGGAGTATGGTTTCCTGGATACAAAACAATACTCACCCGGAAGACAGGTTTGTTTTCGGGAAGCCGCGGGAACTGGGTTTTTTAACCCGGCGGTATATGACGTCGTATCTTTATCTGCGGGAAAAGAATGATGCGTGCGGAAGAATCCGGAACCTGAACGTCCGGTATTTTATTTTTGAAGATTATAAAGAGAAATATATCCTGCCTGAATTGAACCTGCCTGATGTGCCTCTCTCGACCCTCGGCCGGAACGATGTCCTCATTCCGTTTAATATTGATACCCAGGAAATGACTCTGGAAGATATCCGGCAATGCCAGGTGAGTGTTGCGCTGGTGTGGGGGCAGGGGACAGAGTACAAAATTTATGAGGTCTTGGAGAATTGACGGTTTTTTGAGGGATGGGAGGGATTTTATGGGCTGGACTTCCGTTTCCAAATGCGTACCCCATGATCCCAGGCCCACCC
>JAGOJP010000173.1 GCA_017995055.1 Candidatus Omnitrophota bacterium | reverse complement strand
AATTGGATTGTGGCGCATTCCCGGGTGAAGGAACTTCTCGCGGATTTTCTGGGCCTGCTTATTATCGTGCTTTTGTGTTTTGTGGTCGGGGTTGTGGTCCGCACCGGAGTGGGGCGGATCCTTCATTCCTTGATTGAAGAAAAATTTCTTAAAATTGCCCCTGGATATAATTTGATTAAGGAAACAGTCCTGCAAATACTGGGGGGGAAGAAGCATTTTTTTTCGAAAGTAGCGCTGGTGGACATTGGCGGGTCGGGAGTTTTAATGACGGCTTTTGTGACCGATGAACACCAGGACGGGAGTTACACGGTTTTTGTCCCCACAGCTCCCAATCCCACAACCGGTCTGATTTTTCATCTTCCGGCAGGTATGGTTTTCGTGACTCAGGTTTCGGTTGAAGAAGCCATGCGGTCTATTATTAGCTGTGGAGTCGGTTCCAGCCCCCTTATTGACAGTCTTTTGAAAACCCGAAAGAACACGTGAGAGACGTCCCCTTGTCCCCGGTTTTCAGAAATTTATATGTGCCTAAAACCGGAGGTTGGGGGAGAGAAAAACATTATTGACAATGATGATAATTTTGTTATAATATCCGCCTAGCAATCCAATGGGCCGAGTGCTAAAAGCTAAAATTTAAGTAATATCAAGTAGTTACAATTTTGAGGAGCCGATATTACCATGAAAAATGTTGACTACCAGGTCAGAAAAGAACGGGTTTTGGGGATTGTTGTCAATGAATATATCAAAACCGTATCTCCCGTTAGTTCTTCATTTATCGCTCAGGAATATTTGCCGGATTTAAGTTCCGCAACAATCCGGAATATCCTCGCTGAACTGGAGAATGAAGGCTACCTGACACATCCCCATGTTTCTGCCGGGCGGATTCCCACCCAGGATGGGTACCGGTTTTATGTGGACAATTTAATGTTTGAAATAAAACTCCTTGAGGAGGAAAAGGCCCGCATTAAGGAGGAATATGATCAGGGTGTCAAAGACCTGGAAGCGTTGCTGGAGAAAACGTCACAACTGCTTTCGGATATGACGCATTATACCAGTATTGTATCGGTCGATTGCTGGCAGGGGCGTCTGTTTTGCCGTGGTACAAATTATGTCGTGACATATCCGGAATACCAGGATATCCAGAAAATCCGGGGGATTTTGGTTATCCTGGAAGAAAAAGAACGGTTGCTGTCGATTATCAACCAGGAATTGGAAAAAAAGGTGAAAATTTTAATCGGGAGTGAAATCGCATGTGAAAGTATTTCTGATTCCTGTGCCTTGGCGGTTTCGAGTTTCAGAACTTCGCTCGGCGCCTGTGGCCGCATTGCGGTCTTGGGGCCCCAGCGCATGGATTATGCGCGTGTCGTTTCGGCTTTGGATTACTTAAAAAGCGTGATTGAAGAAATTATGTGATTTTTAAAGGGATTAGACATATGTTTGAAAATAAAAAGAAAAATCAAGCTTCGGATGATCACCCTGTAGGTCAGGAAAACCCCTCCCCTGAAAAGGCCCAAGGGGAAACAGCGCAAGATACGAAAACAGAAGCGGCCACGGCGGATAACAGCGCGTTGTTAAAGGCGCAGCTGCAGGAAACCCGGGACAAATATATCCGCCTTTGCGCGGAATTTGAAAATACGCGTAAACGGTATGAAAGAGACCGGATTGAATATGTGAAATATGCCAATGAGAGGCTTCTTGTTGATTTTCTGTCGATCCTTGATGACCTGGACCGGACCGTTGATGCGGCTCGTGCGCAGCATCAGGATTATAAAGCCTTTCTTAAAGGAGTTGAAATGGTTATGGTCAGGGTGCGGGATATGTTGAAGAATTATTCCGTCAAGCCGATGGACGCGGTTGGCCAGAAATTTGACCCGCATTACCATGAAATCCTTATGCAGGTAGAAAGCAATGAGGTGAAAGGCGTTCAGGTGGTTGAGGAATTTCAAAAAGGGTATTCCTTAGGGGACCGGGTGATCCGAACCGCCAAGGTTAAGGTTGCGGTCGAAAAAAATGTCCGGACAGATGTTTCGGAGGAGCCGCCTTTGGAAGGGGGCGAAGGGGAGAAATCAGAAAATAACGAAGATTTAACGTAATACGGAGGGACGATATCATGGCAAAAGCAATTGGAATTGATTTGGGTACATCTAATTCGGCGGCGGCGGTTTTGGAAGGCGGCCGGCCGGTCATCATCCCGTCTGCGGAGGGGGCCGGGGTGGCCTCGGGCAAAGCGTTTCCGTCTTTTGTCGCGTTCACGAAAGAAGGTCAGCGGCTGGTGGGCGAACCTGCCCGGCGGCAGGCTCCGATCAATTCCGAGGGGACGATTTACGCGGCCAAGCGCAAGATGGGGACCAGCCATAAATTCAAGGTGTGGGATAAAGAATTTACCGCGCAGCAGATCAGCGCGTTCATCCTGCAGAAAATCAAAGTCGACGCCGAAAAATATCTCGGGGAGCCGGTTGAGGAAGCGGTGATCACCGTTCCGGCGTATTTTAACGATAACCAGCGTCAGGCCACGAAGGATGCCGGGGAAATCGCCGGCCTGAAAGTGCTGCGGATCATTAATGAGCCGACGGCGGCCTGCCTGGCGTACGGCCTGGATAAAGCCGGCAAAGAGCAGAAGATCATGGTTTTCGATTTCGGCGGCGGGACGCTGGACG
>JAGOJP010000066.1 GCA_017995055.1 Candidatus Omnitrophota bacterium | reverse complement strand
GGAAGGGGGCTGATCGCGCATGGTCGGGGTTTCATATAAGGAAGGGAATATGAGGCTTTTCTCAGGGCTGGCTTTAAGCTATCTTATTGGATCTTTCCCGACGGGTTATCTCCTTGGCCGTCTGTTGAAGGGGATGGATATCCGTCAATATGGTTCCGGGAATGTCGGGGCCACCAATGTATTCCGGGCGCTCGGTAAAGGTCCTGGTTTGGTGGTTTTGAGTGTTGACATTTTAAAGGGTTTTTTGGCGGTCGCGGTTTTAGGGGCAGGGCTATCTTTGGACGGGATCATCGAATGTGTGCTTCTCGGGATTGCTGTTGTCTGCGGTCATAATTGGACGATTTTTCTGCGTTTTAAAGGAGGAAAGGGGATTGCCACCAGTTTAGGGGTCTTGATCGGACTGGCCTTAAAATTTGCTGCCTTGCGTCCTGTTCTTTTGCTGACGCTTCTCATGTGGGTTATCACGTTCAGCTTAAGCCACATGGTTTCGTTGGCATCCTTGGTGGCTGCTTTCGCGCTCCCTTGTTTCATGATATTGACCGGTCAGGTGATCGAGATGGTGAGCCTGGGCTGGATTTTTTGTCTTTTTGTTTTTGTCCGGCATTGGCCTAATATTAAACGGCTTGTCCGGCGGGAAGAACCGCAAATCCATTTCTCTTCCAGAACATCTTCCAAACACATTTCGTCATAACATCCTTATTTTTCCGGGGGTTTAAAAGACCTCCGTTTTTGCGAATTTCTAAAAAAAAATAAAAATTAGAAAGGGCGTTTCGGGAAAGCGCTTCTATCACCCGACGCTATTTTTAAAATATTTATTAAAGAAAGCGTTTCCTGCCGCTTTCAGCGGTGACCTTGCCTCGGGAGATTCGCATGGTATACTTTGACTGTAATGAGTCGATGTCCATGAGGGAGGGGCTGATGCGACAGATCGAGTACAGAAAACGGCATTCTTTAAAATATCGACGGAAACTTATTTCGATCCGAGAGCTGGCCGATGATAAAGAATGCAGTACAAAAGTTCAAAAAAGTTTTATTTACAAAATTAAAAATTTGGAGTATACTAAAACTGTTGATAGTTGCCCGCAGATATTTATTAGGAAACATATCGACAACAGAAGACAGATTGAATATTTTCATTTTAAAGTTAAAGGTTCATTCTCATTAAAGCAAGGACGTTGTTCATATGTGGTTGAGTTCTGCCATATATTGAAAATTAATATTTACTGGAAAGATAAAATTTTCTCCCCCAAAAAGTCAGGAACTCTGACTTAGCTGCTTGTGTTTAAACAACACTAGCCGAGGATGAGCGGCAGCCTTTTCGAAGGCTGCCGCTCGTATTTTTGAGAGGGTGCTCAAGTTCCTCCCATCAAGATAAAGACGGATTCAGTTGTCTTTTAAGCGTCAGGATCGTTTCCTCACATAAACAGAAAATCCTTTTACTTCATATCCCGATAAACAATTGAGTTTATTGTCCCCGCCTTTTTCATATATTTTGTTAGTGCCTATCTGGAGGGGGTGATAGAATTTTGCTTAAATCTTATCTTGAAAATTTCCCGTTTTTTCTATACACTACAAGTATCTTTCTAAGCAAGAATCCAGTTTTAAGAATAAATATAAAAATGTTTTTTCCCCGATTTTCCAGAATATATTTTGGGGTGTGCCTGATTTTTGTGTTGTTTTTCCCTGGTTGTGCTGCGACCACCCTTCCCAAGACAATCCCGTCGCCGCTTGCCGTTCCTGTGGAAGAACCCGTCGGAGAATCACCGGAGCCACAGGCCCTGGAGCCGGAGGTTGTCCTTTTTGACGAGGGGATGCCGCCGCCGGGAGACAACGTGATGGAAGAGGGAGAGCCCATGATGGTGCCCTTCGGGACTGTTTTTGCGAAAACAGTGTTTGAGGGCGTCGTGAAGACAAGTTATGTCCAATTAACGATTGTTGATTTTATTGATCCGAATAAAGTATTTCAGCTTATTATCGGGGATAAAGCCCGGCAGAAGAATTTGCCCTGGAATATCCAGACCGTGAAGCCGGGGTATTTTTTTATCACCCTGCCTGTCGGACATTACCGAATTAATTCGATCACAATTCCTGTCGGGACAACCTTGGCGACCGAACCGATGGACGTGTCTTTTGACGTCGAGTTTGATAAAACGATTTATCTGGGAACGTTAAAAGTGATTGGAGAAAAAGAGAGGATTAAACTCGGCGGAGTCCCGATCATTAAGCCGGGTTTTGAATATACGTTGCAAATCTTGGACGAGAGAACAGAAGCCCAGAAAGAATTCTCCCGCCGTTTCCCCGAACATGGCGGCCGGATTGATTATCAGCTCATGGAAGTGAACGCTTTTAATAACAACCGGTTGCTCCCCTCTGCGGGGGATTCCTGATCGCCCTTCCTTGGTAGGGTTTGTTCGTTTTTCCCTGAACAGAAAGGCCTTGTCCGTTTTGTCGGTTTCCTGTTTTGGGAACGCCGGCCGAGCAGGTTACTCCTGGTGCATAATTTACATGTTAAAAAAAAATAAGAAGCCGTAGCCAGCAGAAGACTTTGTGGTACAATACGCTTTAGTGCCGGGCCTGAAATATCAAACCGGATGCCCGCCGTGGAGGATGTTTTAAGGATAGAATTTGTTTGTGGAATGACGGCCAGGAAGATTAGGGAAACAATATATTTATGATAGATTTGTAGGAGAGATTAACTGTAAAGGAGGTTGTAATGGTAAGGAACAGTATTTTTGTCGTGACGGTTATGATTTTTCTCTCGGGGTGTGTCACCGCCTCTCCCAATTCCGGGAATCCTAATATGTCTCAGATGCGTATCGGGGAACTAGAACAAGAACTTCGAATGAAAGACGATGAAATTAAGGATTTGCAGTATCAGGTGAAAGATTTGAATTATGAAATAGACCGGATGAAAAACAAAATGGGGCGTGCGGAGTCTTTGGGCACTGCGTCCGACCGGCGGAGTTCATCCGCAGCCGGGGTTCCGGATGCTGGTGAAATAATCCGTATCGATGTCAGCACCAGGCAGGTGCAGATCGCTTTACAGAATGCCGGGTATTATAAAGGAAAAATCGATGGAAAAGTCGGGGAGATGACGAAGTCGGCTATCAGCAGCTTTCAGAAAGATCACGGCTTAACAATCGACGGTCTCCTAGGGCAAAAAACCTGGAATGAGTTGAAGAAATATCTGGACAGGTAATTCCCAGGGGCCCTGGATAGGTCATGATGCAGGGGTGTCAATCCGCGTCCACTGCATCGTTGAGAGATTCAATTCTAGAACACGGGATAAATTATATTCTTTTTTAAGGAGTTGCACGAAATCCTGCAACGTTGCAACGCCCGCATTTTTAATATGGCTATTGTCAAACCAGAGGAAATCACTGCCTTTTTGGAAAGTACAGATCGCGTGGGCTCTCCGGGCACGTTGCAGGGCCAGGAATCTCGGATGATATCCCAGAACCCTTAAAACAGCAGAATTCAGCAGGGCGAAGTCTTCACAATCACCCCATCTCCGCCTCAGAATATCCGCCGGGAACATCCAGGCATCCGCGTGAGGGCATTCCCGGTATTCAATATTATGATTTAACCAAACTGCGTAATCTTCAATCGATTTGATATTGGCGCTTAATATAAAATCCCTAATTTGAATATCTGACGGGTTCGGCTTTATCATCAGGACCCCGTTTTCCCGGGAGGAAACCTGCCGGATACATAAGGACGGTTTTGGGTATGTCCTTCCTTGGGCGAAAAGAGGGGAAGAGCCTGAACCCCCAAAAACAAGAAGGCCTGCCAATAATGCAGAGGAAATGTGTCGGAGCGGGAACATAAGAAAGCACAGTATTAATAATGTTTAAAAGAGAACCGCCAGAAGGTCGAAAGATTTCCCGTCAAAATGATGAGGGTGGTTCGATATTCTTTGGCGTGCAGGGTGAAGTCCGATGTTGGCTGGAACATGTTTTTTTGTTAAGAATGAAAATCCATTTTAAAGAGAATTGTTCCTCAGCCCTGTTTGGGAAGCCGTTGCGCTGTGTTCTTCTGGCTGGTCGCAAGGGCGAAGAATCCAACATCGTATACCCGGATCACCTTACGGATTATTAATCTATCAAAAAAATGCCGGTAAGGCAATATTCAAAAAATACCCGCATCCGAAATCCTGTCCTCCGGATCGGCTGTTTCTGAAAGAGGGTGTCTTTTGCCGCTGGTTTTAACGGTTACGCTTAATCCGGCTGTTGATAAATTCCTGACCATCCCGTATTTTCGTGCCGGGCAGGAAATCCCTTGTACCCATAGCTATGAGGTAGCCGGGGGGAAGGGGATTAATGTGTCCCGCATGCTTAAATGGTTCAAGGTCGGAACCGTTGCGACCGGGATCCTGGGCGGCGGGCGGGGGCAGTTTATCTTGCAAGAATTGCTCCGGGAAAGAATTCCCGCTGACTTTCAGACGGGGCACGGCATCACCCGCCTGAATTTGACTCTCCTGGATCCTGCTCAAGGGCAAATAACACGTGTTTTGGACCCCGGGCCGGAGGTCAGGCCTTCGGAGATCCGGGCCTTTCAAAAAAGATATTCTTATCTCTTGAATTCGTGCCAGGTTGTGGTATTTTCTGGTAGCTGTATGCGCGGCTTTAAACATGATGTGTATCAAGGGTTGATTCAGCAGGCGAAAAAGAGAGGTGTCAGGACGGTCTTAGACACAAGCGGCCCTTTTTTGCGGCCAGGACTGGAGGCCCGCCCCGATTGCCTGAAACCTAACCGTCAGGAAGCCGAGGAGATCCTGGGGAGCCGTATCCGTTCCCGGGCTGAGATCAAGGCAGCCCTGGCCGTATTGAACCGCGGGCGCGTTGTTCTTCTCTCTCTCGGGAAAGACGGCCTCGCCGCGACCGATGGGAAAAAGACCTGGATGGTTAAACCACCGGCCGTTAAAGTTTTTAACGCGGTTGGGTGCGGGGACGCCTTGGTGGCGGGTTTTTTATATGCCGAAAGTCGCGGTTATGACTTTTTACAAAGGTTGTGTTATGCTGTGGCGGCCGGAACCGCGCATGCTTTGCGGCGTGTCCCGGGTGCTGTCCTGAAAGCCGAGTTTTTAAAAATAAGAAAACAATTGAAAGCCATCCCGTTATAATTCGTTGGGATAGCCGGGATAAAGGAATTGCCGTATGAGCATGATGGATATTAAAGAATTAAACCGCAAAGTGGCCCCTTCGGTCACGGGGGAACTCCTGCGGGGACAGCTTGTTGATCTGGCCAAGAACTTCAAAACGTCCTGGGTTCAGCTAGGCCAGGCCTTGTATCCGGTCTGGAAGGACAAGCTTTTTTTCGGCTGGGGGCACGACAAGTTTGAACAATACACGCAGAAGGAGCTTGGGCTGAAGAAGACGACGGCGCTCAAGCTTTTAAAGACATATTTTTTTGTTGAGCAGGAAGAACCGGCGTATCTTCATGAAGAGTACGCCGCAGGCCGGGAGGCGGGGAAAGTCCCGGATTATGACACGATTAATGTCCTGCGTCTGGCCCGGGCCAAGAAAGAACTGGAGAAAGAAGATTACATCAAGCTTCGGAAGGCGGTGTTTGAAAAAGGGCGCAATGACACGCTTGTCCGGAAAGATCTGACCCAGTTGATGAAACAGCGCAAAGAGGTCGACCCTGAGGAGGAACGGGATAAGCGCAATAAGGAATCCATCCGGAAACTGGTAACGGCGATTAAAAATTTTCAGAAAGATATGACGGCGTTAAAATTGTCTGTCCCGGAATTGGTTTTGGAAGCCGAGTCTCTGATGAAACGGCTTGAAAAAGAACTCGAATAGTTCTCTGTGGAAAAAAAATTAAGTTTCGGTAAAATAATAAAGGTATGCCACGAAATAAGCCTGAAAAAATTATTAACCTGGACGCGCTGGATGAGGAAGCGCTTTTACATCAGCGTCTCTGTGACCTGCCGCTGACCATGGAAGGGACCTGGCTCCAGGAATGTGTTGAGACGATTTACGGGGAACTGGACGCCAAGCAGATTCTGTTTCACCCGGAATGTTACCTGGCGGATGAATGGCTGTCTCCCAAAGATGAGCCGGTGGTCGGGATCCCGTTTTATTTGGCTCACCCGTCCCTGATCCGGCTGGAAAGGAAGATGATGCTGGAGGCCGAGGGGGAGACCCGGACATGGTGCCTCCGGCTATTGCGCCATGAAACCGGGCATGCGTTGTGTCACGCGTACCGTCTGCAGCAAAGGAAGCGGTGGAAGGAGATATTTGGTTCGCCAGCCCAGGAATACCCTGATACATACCGTTTCCGCCCCTATTCCAAAAATTATGTCCATCACCTGGAAGGGTTCTACGCCCAGTTCCACCCGGATGAGGATTTTGTCGAGACGTTCGCGGTCTGGTTAACCCCGGGGCTGGATTGGCGGAAACATTATCAGGGCTGGAAGGCCCTTGCTAAACTGGAATATGTCGACCAGCTCATGGGTTCGATTCAGGGGAAGCCACCTAAAGTGGCCCGGGGAAAAAAGTACTGGCAGCTGCGCGAGTTGCGGATGACCCTGATGTCCTATTATAAACGGAAACGATCTTCCTGGGCCGAGGACTTCCCGGATTTTCACGATGACAATTTAAAACGAATTTTTTGCATTCAAGATAATAAGCCGGAAGACGGGTATGCGGCCGGGAAACTGATCCGCAAGCACCAAAAAATCTTGATCAATAAAATCGCCCTGTGGTCCGGGGAAAAAAAATATCTTGTGCACAATCTGCTGAAAGCTATTCTGGCCCGCTGCCAGGAGTTAAAGTTGTATGTGAAAGATTCCGAACCGGAAGCCCTGGCCGACCTAACATCTTATATGACGACCTTGGTGATGAATTACGTTTATACGGGCTGGTACCGGGGTGACAAATCCCAAAGGAAAACCCCATGAAGAAAAAACTGAATGTTTTGTTGTTATTTAACGTTCCCTACACCACTCCGCGGGGATATGATTTTAAAGAAGAATTTGCCGATCCAGAGAACATGTATACCGAGAATGATGTGTATCAGGCCCTCCTGGCGAACGGGTATGCCGTGCGTTTGCTGGGATTGTATGATTCTCTGACGCCCCTTTTTGAGGAGATTCAGGATTGTCCTCCGGATGTGATTTTTAATCTGGTGGAAATTTTTGCGAACAAAACGCATTTTGATAAAAATATCGGCGCGGTTTTGGAACTGCTGGGCATCCCTTATACCGGGGCGAACGCCGACCTTTTGATGGTTTGCAATAATAAAGCGTTGAATAAAAAGATTTTGAGGTTCCACCGCCTCCGGGTGGCCCGCTTTCATACGTTTTACCGGGGGCACCGGATCTGGCGCCCGAAGACGATCCGTTTGCCGGCGATTATTAAACCGTTGAGCGAGGAGGCTTCCCGGGGTATTTCCCAGGCGTCGGTCGTGGACAACGATGCAGCTTTCATTGACCGGATTAGATTCATCCATGAATCCATGAAGAACGACGCGATCGCGGAAGAATATATTGAGGGCCGGGAATTATATGTGACGGTGTTCGGCCACAAAAGGCTGTGGGTCTTGCCGCCCCGGGAGATGAAGTTCGGCCAGCTTCCGGACGATGAGCCCCGTATTGCCACGTATAAAGCTAAATGGGATGACCAGTACCGCGATCGGTGGGGCATTAAAAGTGTTTTTGCCGGGAAACTTCCGGAAGGCGTTGCCGAGCGGCTTACGGACGCCTGTAAACGGGCTTACCGGGCGCTGAACGGGCAGAGTTATCTCCGTTTTGATATCCGGGTTTCCCCGGAAGGGAGGGTCTATTTTATTGAACCGAATGCTAACCCGTGCATCGCCCGGATTGACGAGGTGGCCCAATCAGCCGAAAAGGTGGGCATCTCGTATAACCGGCTTATCCGCAAGATCATTTCTATGGCCTTAAACAACCCAACTTGAATTTTCAGTACGTCGTTCCCTTTAATTAAATCCTTTATAAAATTTTTATTCAATGAGCATTTAATTTACACGACCTAAGGGAGTGTAAATTAGAGATGCGCATTGATCCTTCAAGCGAGTGAGCCCAAGCGAACGAGCCGAAGGATGTTGGTTTTAATACACGACCTAAGGGAGTGTAAATTAGAGATGCGCATTGATCCTTCAAGCGAGTGAGCCCAAGCGAACGAGCCGAAGGATATGGGTTTGCCCCCCAGGGTGCTGCGGTTCATTGAGTCCAGATCTTGCTCTGGGGTTCATCCTTTTGATTGAGAAAGCTAAAAAACTGTTTTGCTCACCTTTTGAGGGGGCCTTTTATATATTTATATGTTATAATATTATATCTTTCATTGAAAAAAGTATGGCAGCTATTGAGGAAAGAATTCAGCTGTGATTTTATAGAATAGACCCTCTAATAATTTAAACAAATTAAGGGATTTCTTACATGAATTTACTTTATCAAAAGCGATTTAGCCAATGTGTCCGGACTATGGTGTTGATATCCGTATTTCTGATGGTTGTCCATCTGTTAGCGCCCTCGGTTGTGTTGTCGGCACCGAAGCCACGACCGATGGTTTTAGGGTTACCGGAACCAGGAACGTTAATTCAACCAACGGAAGAATATACGCCCGCCTTGCTGAACGGCATTACGGTGGACCCGGATAACGCCCTTAAGTTTGATTTTATCATTTCCAGGGGAGACTCATTGCTGGAAGGCCAGGCACTCATTGATGAAGGGATGAAGCTGATCAAATACTTCCTCGCCGGGTTGACGACGCCGGAAGAAAACATGTGGGTCAATCTTTCCCCTTATGAAAAAGACCGGCTGGTCCCCGGCAATTTCGGCAAGACGGAAATGGGGCGCGACCTTTTGGCCCAGGATTATATGCTCAAACAATTATCCGCCTCGCTGATTTATCCGGAAGAGGCTCTTGGGCAGGAGTTCTGGCAAAGGGCCTATAAGAAAGCCAAAGAAAAATACGGGACAGTTGATATCCCGCTCAACACTTTTAATAAAATATGGATTGTGCCGGATAAAGCGGTTATTTATGAAAAAGGGAACAGCGCCTATGTTTTTGACAGCCATCTGAAAGTCATGCTGGAAGAAGATTATGTGGCATTACAACAGCATTTAGGCGTAAAACAGTTTGGATTGGACGGTTTATCTGATCAGGTAGCGCAAACGGTGAATGGAGTCACTTCAGCCGTAGTCCGGGACATCCTTATCCCCGAAATTGAGAAAGAGGTGAATGAGGGGCAGATCTTTAGCCAATTGCGGCAGATCTATCACGCCATTATTCTGGCTTCCTGGTATAAGGATACCTTAAAAGAAAGTTTACTGGGAAAAGTTTATGTGAATCAGGAAAAAGTGGCCGGGATCGACGTTAAAGATAAAGAAATCAACCGGAAAATTTATAATCAATATTTGGAAGCGTTTAAAAAAGGAGTCTTTAACTATATCCGGGCCGACCTGGATGCCGACACCCATAAGATTATCCCGCGGAAGTATTTTTCAGGGGGGAGTTCTTTTAAGGAGTTGACCCGGGTCAAGTCCAGGATTACCGCCCCCACAGAAGCCGAGACCCGTCAAATGGCTGACCGTTTAGGCGAAACCCTGGTCGTTTCGTCTGCCTTGGTGGAAACCGGGACCCGGGCCGACAGCGAGGAAGTGGGACGGGTGGCAAGCCGTTCTTTGGCACTTTTTGGGGACATGGCCCGGACCTTGGCCTCTTCCCCGGTTGAAAAAGAGAAGGCCGCATTGACCCGGATGGAACGCGCCCGGAATGAGTATCCTGGCCGCGTCGCTACCCAGGCAGCCATTGAGCTGACGGCGCTGGGATTAAGGGGTGCTTATCAAAGGGTAAAAAATATTATGCAGAGGGAGATATCGGTCAGGGGGAAGGTCATGAACCTGCGGTATCTGTTTACCGAACTGTATTCCCGCACCGAGAAGGAAGAATTGGAGGCTGTGATCGGGATGCTGTCCCAGAAAAACGGGAATAACAGCCGCATTACGACGGAAGATTTGAAGCAAATGGAAAAGGCTATTAAGGATACCGCGGATGCCCTGGCGAAACGGATTTTTGAAAGGACGGTCCGGGAGAACGGTATTATTTTAATGGTCCGGGTCAGCGAGGGGTTTGGCCGGGATGAAGTCGCGGAGAGCCTAAAGTCCAATGAGGTCATTCTCCCGGCGGAGATCAAGTCGGAAATCGATCTGGTCTACAATGCGATTAAGCAAAATGATGAAGTTTATAAGGCCCGTTCTGGCAAGCTTTATCCGATCGTGGATGCCATCATTGACGTGGTGGAAGGGACCAACCAGTTTGTGACGAATTCCGATGATAAAACATTGGCCAATGTCCGGGATTCTGAATCGGGGGGGACCAGTGTTATTGTGACCGGACTGGGGGTCAGGGATCTGGGCAACGCCCCGGACGGCTATGTGGGGCAGTTTATAACGAATTTGGGGGATGAGGCCACCGCAGCCGCTTTTAACCGGCGGGTGCTCAGGATCCCCGGGCCGAGGGGCGAGGAGGAGTACCTCCTGAAAGATCCTGAACTCTATGCCCGGTATCCCGGATTGATTATTGAATATTTGAAATTTTTAGCCGAGACGCGCGGGCAGGAGCTCTCGGATATTCAGGAGGAGATTGTTCTCCTGGCCCGGGACCGGGAAGCGCAGATGTTGGAGGCTTTGGAGGAGATAAAAACCGCTTACCGGATCGAGGGTTTAAAGGTCACCACGATACCGGACGGGACGGTCATGCATGGTTTAAAAGCGGCGATGCCCCGGAAGATGTATGAGGCGGCCACGGGCATACCGTACGGGTTGCATAAGACACTTTTAACTATCGGAGGGTCGGCTGAAGGGTTTATGACCCTGGCCGTGGCGGGCGCTCTAAAATCGGCAGGAGCGGTCGGGGGCTTAAGGGTCTACACCGCCCATTTGAATTATAATGCGTCCAGAGAAGTGATGAAGGACCATTCCATGCGGTACAACTTTAGCTCGCAGGAAATTTCGGATATCACGAACCTGCGGCCGGATGACGCCCAGCAAATCCTTTCCGGGAGAAAGTTGTTTACGGACGAGAATGTTACGGGGCGGATTCAGGGCGCTTTTTCTTTCATCAGCACAAACGGCGTTTTTTCGCAACCGGGGGTGGACGTCGGAGAAGAGTCGGCTTCCGTGAAGGTCCTGAATATTGTTCAGGACACGGAAGGGACGCGGGCGGACATTGTAACGCGGTCTTTGACTCAAGGCGACATGACGGTGTCCTCGGCGATTCAGGCGGCCCGGGCAGGAACGGTCGCTGAACTGCCGCTCGGTGGTATTAATCTTAATCCGGTGGCGTTGGATTTACAGATCAAACGGGATGGAGCCGGTATTCCGCTTCCCTTGTCTGAACAGCGTCTTAGCGATGTTGATGTCAGCGGGTTTTTCCCCGTTATCCTCGAGGTGGCTTCCGGAGAGGATGTTGTGTCTGCCCGGTTGGGGGTGCTGTCGGGGCAGGACGGGGCTGTTAAATAAATCCTGAAAGAGATACCGGAAGAAGCCTTTCCTTTTGTGCTTTTCTTCGGGGCGGCTGGTTTATGTGTAAGGAACTATTCCCAGCTGTAAACATAATGACAGCGCGGAGCCCCGTCTCGGATACATTCTTTTTGAGTCAGCTTGAGGTTTTTCGCCCCAGCGTATTTCATGGCCGCGCGGGTCCATCCCAGTGTTCCCGCGCATCCGGCGGCTCCGTATTCCTCCGCTCCTTCCAGAATAATTTCCATCTGATTTTCTGTTATATGAAAGAGTCGGGCTGTCCCGGCGCCGAAATATTGCTTCCATACACTAGGAAGCCGTTGAGCCACGAAGCCAGGACTGCCGACTTTCATAAAGAACTTCATGACGGTATTTAAGTCATAAAACGCAACAACCCCGGCGACTTCTTCAAACTTTTTCCCGTCGCCTTTTCCCCAGAGGGTTTCTATGGCTTCGTAGGCGTTTTTATAGATAATAGCCGGGACCTTGGAGGTAGCCAGTATCTGCCGTCCTGTCCAGACTTCCCGGTCTTCTTCCGGGAGGTGGTCCAGGAATTTGCGGAATCCTTCTTCTGCGTATGTTTCTCTCAGGAAACGGATGATACCTTTAATAATCAGCCCTTTAACCG
>JAGOJP010000065.1 GCA_017995055.1 Candidatus Omnitrophota bacterium | reverse complement strand
GGCTGATACAATAAAAGGAGAAGGGGCCTCCGGAAGAAAAAACGGGTTGAAATTCGCGTCAGCGAGAATGACCCAGCAGGTCGAGACCAGGCTGAGGATGTTGGGCGCGTGAGAAAACCAGCCAAAGGGAATCCATCCCCGCCGGGAAGAATAAGAATACGCGGCTTCTTGCTCGGAGATTTTTATCCGGAAAGATTCAATGCCCTGCCGCATGGTTTGGGCGTCCCGGGCGGCTTCTTCGGCCCAGTCCGGGTGCGTTTCTGTGTAGTAGCTGGCCAGGGCCCGGGCCGCGAAAATCGCTCCGACGGTCCATTCGACCGAGAGCCGGTCGTTCTCCGCCGTGAAGCCGACACCATGAAGGATATGGGTGTTTTCAAAAACTCCCGCCGTTTGTTTTGTCTTTTTCCATAATTGGTAAGAAGCCCCTTCCCCGAACCAGGAGTCAATGGTTTCGGGGCCTATGGCCGCGAGGGCCCAGTTCTGGACATCGGTCGCGAAATGCTCGGTGTTGGGGACCCAGCCGTTTGATTGAAAATGCATGCCTTGATAAAAATAGTGTCCGGCAGGGTCCCAAACGGTTTTTAAATAATGTTCGATCCCTTCCATGGCTTCGCGGTAGGCCGGGTCGCCGGTGGTCTGGAATAACATGCGGAAGGCGGTGTACCAGGAAAGGTTGTTCTCGGTGGAAATCTCATTATAATACCAGGTGAGTTCTTCCGGCAGTCCCGGGTTTTTGCTCTTGGTGCCGTCTTGGCTCACAGGAGGTTCCGATTTGGACGGTTGGTAACTGGCCATCGCGTCAAGAGTCTGGGCGATATCCTCCAGGCTGGCCGTGTGGTCGATGGAAACGATGGGCGAGTAGGTTCCGATCGGCGCCATGCGGATGCCGCCGTTGGCGGCCTGCAAGAATCGCGCGGCCCGGGCGATTTCCTTAGCCAGACATAGTTCAGTCGACTCCGGGGAGGGGCCGGTGCCGCTGGGATTGCCGGGAGGATATCTTTTATGATAAAGATGCATGGCCGCGATGACGACCCACGCGTTTTCTCCCGATATCGGTTTCCAGTCTTCCCAGTGAACCGTGGGCCAGTTCGGGAAGCCGATAAACCGTTCTTTCCCGTCTAAAGGATCTTTGGAATCATAAAGTCCGTGGGCGTTGATGATCCGGAATATAAAGCCCCGTTTCCCTGTTTGTTGCAGGTTGGAACCCACCGCTTCGGGGTCCAGGGGATCGTAAATGAACGGCTGGGCGGGATAGCCCGCGCGGATGTTGATCAGTTGGCGCAGCCGTCCGTCCCAGTAAATCTGGATAGGGACATAGGCGGCCTTTATATTCTGGACCCCACCAACCATAGTCAGCACGATTTGCCGGACGGCGGCGTCATAGATGGAAATCCCTTCCTCGACGATCAGCCGTTCGATAATCCCGGTCACAGAATCTTGCTTGCCCATGCGTTTATAGGAAGACGCTTTTTCCTCATCCCGGATATCAAAGCTCAGAGGCATGGAGGTCTGGACGCTCTGGCGGGACCGGATCCATGTCAGCAATTGGTCGTCGATCGGGAACGGAGTTTTGCCATTGATGCTTTGAATATCCGGCAGGGGATGACGCTCTGCCGCGGCATCCCCGCAGTCCAGGGCCACCGTTTGCCCGGTCCGGTCCAGGAGCGTGCAGATTTTTATGTTACCGTTTTTAAACAATATCTCGTCCCCGTGGGCCGGGCGGACAGTAGTCCATAATAAGAGGAATAAAATAATCGATTTTTTCATAATTAGAAATATAATAAAAGGTATAAACCCTTAAAGCAAGCTCTGGGCTCAAGGAACCGCAGCAAGCTGCGGGGCATGAAAGCAAAATCCTTCGACGTGTTCATTTGGCTCACGCGTGCTGAAGGATCAATTCGCGTTGCTTGTTTATACTCCCTAGGGTCGTGTAAATTCAATGCTCATGAAATAAAGTAAATAAATTTTCCTATAAGGATAACATAGTTCGGCCGGAATCGCTAATGGTTCGTTACTCGCTCCCGGCAGGGCTTTTTAAGAGTAACCATTGATGCCAGTTCCCGAAGCCCCCTTGCAGCGTTGCCCCTGGCCCGGGCAGGATCCGGAGTATATCCGGTATCATGATCAGGAATGGGGTGTTCCTGTTCACGATGACCGGCTGTTGTTTGAATTTTTGATTCTGGAAGGCATGCAGGCCGGGTTAAGCTGGATAACCATTTTAAAAAAAAGAGACTGTTTCCGGAAAGTCTTTGACGGCTTTCATGCGGAAGCGGTCGCCCGGTATCGTGACGGGAAGGTCGGACAGCTGTTAAAAGAGCCCGGGATTATCCGTAACCGGTTAAAGATTGAGGCCGCGATCGCCAACGCCAAGGCGTTTCTGGCTGTCCAGAAAGAATTCGGGAGTTTTGACCGTTATCTCTGGCAGTTTACCCATTATAAAACAAAAAAAAATTTTTATCGATCCATGAGGGACGTCCCTTCTCAGACCGCCGACTCTGCTTTCATGAGCCGGGAATTGAAAAAAAGAGGTTTCAAATTTGTCGGATCTACGATCTGTTATGCTTTTATGCAGGCCATCGGGATGGTCAACGATCATTTGGTGACGTGTTTCCGGTATAATCAGATACAAGAGGAGTGAACAATGCAAGGCGTGGATTATTTCTTTTTTTTGGGGTTTGTGCAGCTCGCGATCGGGTCCCTGCTTCTTCTCATGGGCCGGCGGTTTTTCTGGCTGTTCGTTGGCGGGGTGGGTTTTTTTGCCGGATTTCAGCTCGGAACGATTTTCTTCTTGGGGCAGCCGGCGTGGGTGCGGCTTTTGATGGGGGCAGGCGCCGGCACGCTGGGGGTCGTTGTCATGATTTTTGTGCAGCGGGCGGCTTTTGCCTACACGGGGTTCCTTGCCGGCGGTTATTTGTTGAACAGTCTCTGGTTTATGCTGGGCGTCCCCTGGAGGTTGCCGATTCTTCTTTTGTATTTCATCGGCGGTGTGCTGGGCGCGGTTATCAGCTATCAGCTGTTTGAGCAGGTTTTGATTGTCATGACCTCGCTTGTCGGCGCGGTCTTTATCATAGAAGCCATTGATGTTGTGCCGGGCTGGCAGTTATTTTTATTTGCGTTATTAACGGCCGTCGGGGTTATGGTGCAGGGCCGGCAGACGGCCGACCCGCCCGCCGTTCAAAAAGGATAAAATTTAAACAGCCCATCAGGCCCGGGAAGGGGAAGAGGAGGTCCTTGATGCAAGATAAAAGACGTTATCACCGCATGAAGCTGGAAGTTCCCATGAATTTTAGAGTGCCTCCGAAACGGAAGTTTATTGATACTTCAACCTTGGATATCAGCGGAACGGGAGTCGCTTTTATTACAACCGAAGAGTTAAAGGACCGGCAGGAACTGCTGATATACCTATTGCTGCCGGGGCGCACAAAAATAGAGATTCATGCTAAAGTCGTCCGGGTCGCCCGGGAAGAGGGGCAGCCGTCAGATTACCCGGTGCTGTACCGCGTTGGGGTCAAGATCGTTGATCCGATAAAATTTGATGAAAAGGCGTTCGTCAAGTTTTATGCCGAAAAGCTTGTCGAATTTTTCGGACGGGGCCAATATGCCTCGTCCGGGGCATGCGGTTAAGGCCGGGGGCCCTGGCGTTACGGCCGGCCGTTAGGAGGCGTATTAAAAGAAATTTGGCCCCGGCTGAAGAGGGAAGAGGAGGTTTTATGAAGAGGATAATGATTTTTTTGGAACTCGGTTTTTTGACCGCCCTGTTTTCCGGTTGTGCGGTTTTAGAGAAAGCCCAGAGAACGGATGAACTGCGGTTTGAGATCGCTATGATGAAGAAGAGCATGGACAAGATGGCCCGGGAGAATGAGCGCGCGCTTGAAGAATTACGCCGGGATAAAGATTTGGAAATCCGGAGGCTTGTTAATGAAAAAGACGAAGAGATAGCTGCGATACGGTCTGGGTGCCAGAGCGAGGTGCGCCGGGTCGAAGAAAACAAGTCACGGGAAATGTCGTCTCTGGAAAGGGCGAAACATGATTTGGAAAGGCGACTCAGCAAGGAAGTCAATGAATATAAAGCGAAGTTGGAAATGACGGAACGGGGGCTGGTTGTTACCTTCCTGTCGGAAATATTTTTCAGCCCGGGGAAAGACACGATCAGCACAGACGGCGAGCGCATTCTTAAGGATATCAGCCAGGTTGTCAAACAGGATATCCCCGACGCCCAGGTCGCGGTCGAAGGGCATACTGATAATGATCCGATTAAAGTGTCAGGCTGGAAATCCAATTGGGAACTCTCCGCCGCCCGGGCGCTGGCCGTCGTGCATTTTTTTGTGGATCAATGCGGGGTGCTCCCGGGGCGTCTTTCCGCCGTAGGGCACGGCGAATTTAAACCCGTCGCGTCCAATGACCTTTCTCAGGGGAAGCAGCAAAACAGGAGGGTCGAAATCGTGATTTTGCCGCCGAAGCTGGAGAAAATCAAACGGGATGAGGATGTTATCTCGGACTAACAACGCGGGTGTTCCCACTCAAGCCCGGACCATGCTGCTGCTCGCAATAATGACCGTAGCCGTATTTAGCCCGGTCCTGCTTCACGGTTTTGTGGGGGACGACCTGGCCTTTATTGTTTATAACCGTTTTTATGACATCCCGTCTCATATTCCCCACCTTTGGGACGAAAAATACCTTACCCGCGGGCACGATGTCCTGTTCGGTAACACCGTCAACTTCAGCTCCGGATCGGTTTCTTACCGTCCAGTATTATCGGCTACATTTTTTATGGACCGTTGGCTGTGGTCGCGGCAGCCTTTCGGTTATCACCTTCACAATCTGATTTTGCATGTTTGGAATGTCCTGCTGGTTTTTATGCTGATCCTTAAATTATCACGGGATCATCAGGCGGCTTTCTTCGGAGCGGCCTTGTTCGCCCTGCATCCGACCAAAGCCGAAGCGGTTGCGGTGGTCGGTTACCGCGCCGACCTGCTGGCGGGACTTCTTATGCTGGGGGCTTTTCTATCCGTTGTGTATGCTTTAGAAGGGAAAGTCAAAATG
Source organism: Candidatus Omnitrophota bacterium (assembly GCA_017995055.1). Lineage (GTDB taxonomy): Bacteria > Omnitrophota > Gorgyraeia > Zapsychrales > JANLHA01 > JAGOJP01. The sequence goes on along the minus strand of JAGOJP010000065.1, from coordinate 7,277 downwards.
CGCGCTGGGCTATGGCCTTTTTCTTTGGGACTGTATGCCCTGGCCTTATTCACAAAAGAATCGGCGCTGGCGTTCCCGGCTCTGTTGGCCGGATATTTCTTCCTGTTTGATCGGCGGAGGCACACGGTTCCCTCGTATTATTGGGCCGGGACCGTGCTGGTCACGGTTTTTTATTTATACGTGTATTTTTTTGTCTTCCCCAACACGACGTTGGCGCAGTTAAAAATAAAGCCGGGCGCGGGCCTGCATTTAGCGCAGGTTTTGGAAATCTTTTATTTTCATGTCCAATCGCTCTTCTGCCCGTGGTCTGTTAAAATTATTCCCGGGGCATACCGGTTTCCCGGGAATGCCGGCAGCCTGGTCCACGCGGTATGGGGGATCATGATAATGATTTTGTTGTCATCCGCGCTTTTCAGGACCTCCCGGGCAAAGCCGGCGGCGGGTTTCTTTGTCTTCTGGTTTCTTGCCGCTTACCTCCCTGTTTCGCATCTTATCCCTCTTGTGAATCCGGTCGCTCACCGGTATTTGTATGTGCCATCGATGGGCCTTTTGGCCGCCTTCGCTTTGTGGGCGGAGGGGTTCTGCCAGAAGATCGGGGAGCCGGGGGTGCGCTGGCGGAGGTGGAAGAGGGTAGCCCAGGCCGGGTTTTTACTGGCCTGTGTTTTAAAGCTCGGGGGGCTGAATGCAGCGTGGAAAAATGACCTGGTTTTGGCAAAGGCCCTGATCAAAGCGTACCCGCATCACCGGGCCGGGTATCAATCGTTAGGGATGGTTGCTTATCAGCAGGGGGATTGCCCTACGGCTGTGCGGGCTTTACAGCAGAGTGTGCTTTTGGGCGCGCGTGACCCGAGGGTTTTTACTTTTTTGGGGTATTGTTTGACGGCAGAGCCGGATAAAGCTGAGTTCTTTTTCCGGGAAGCGATTAAGGAGTATCCCCGGTTTCATCTTCCCTATAAGGGAATGGGGGAGATCATGCTGGCGCAAGGGAATTTGGGGCAGGCCTTATGGTATGCGCAGGAAAATATGCGGCTGCTTCGAGCCCCGCGGGTTTCGGATTATGATTTGTTGATCGCCGTTTACCGGGCGCGAGAAGAAGCTGAAAAGGCAGCGGAAATTACCGTTGAGAAGGAACGCCGTTTCCCGTCGGGCGGGAAAGAGGCCGGTCGCTCTCCCGTCCGTAAACCTGGGGGCGTTGTTCGAGAAATTCCTTTAGGAAGCCATGATTGACGATTCTTTCCCGGCCTATTATGATGGCTTTGTTGTTGAACGGCAGATGTTTTTAAAAATAAAAACGCAGTTCCCCGGAAGGTTCCCCGGGAACAAGGCCAAAGAGGAAGGCCTCCAAGAGAAAGGAAAAGTTTTTTATGCCTGTAAAAAAGAGAATAGCGGTCTTGACCGGCGGAGGCGATTGCCCGGGCCTGAATGGAGTTATCCGGGCGGTCACGAAGAAAGCGATTCTTGAACTGGGCCTGGATGTCATTGGCGTGGAAGATGGGTATGAGGGGCTTATAAAAGGGAAATTCCGGAAGCTGGATTATCAGGATGTTTCGGGTATTTTGACGCTGGGGGGGACGATCCTGGGGACGTCCAATAAAGCCAGTCCTTATGCGTATATTGATCCTAAGGACAAGACAGCCACGCCCCGCGATGTTTCGCGGAAGGTCCTGAGAACGATCCAGGAGTTGGATATTGTCTGCCTGGTGTGCATCGGGGGCGACGGGACCTTAAAGATCGCCCATCATTTATTTGAAGATGGGATCCCGATTATCGGGGTCCCAAAAACGATTGATAACGATATCCGGGGGACGGATATTACGTTCGGTTTTGACACGGCCGTTGAGATCGCCACGGAAGGGATTGACCGGTTGCATACAACCGCGCAGGCCCATCATCGGGTTATGATTTTGGAAGTGATGGGCCGGACCGCGGGTTGGATTGCTCTGCATGCCGGGATCGCCGGCGGGGGCGATATTATTCTGCTCCCGGAGATCCCGTATGACATTGATGTCATCACCCGGCGGGTCAAAGAGAGAAGCCGTAAAGGCAAGCGATTCAGTATTGTGGTTGTGTCCGAAGGGGCCAAACCTAAAGGCGGCTCTGTCGTTATCAGGAAACGGGTGAAAGACGCTTCTCAGCCCATTCGTTTGGGAGGGGTCAGTTTTATTTTGGCGGATCAGATTGAGCAGATCACCGGACTGGAATCCCGGGCTGTCGTCCTGGGGCACCTTCAGCGGGGCGGCTCGCCCAGTTCCTGTGACCGTGTCCTAGCTACGCAGTTTGGCACGCGGGCTGTGGATTTGATCCGCGAACGGAAATTCGGCACCATGGTCGGGATTCAGGGGGGAGAACTTGTCTGTGTCCCGCTTCAGGAGGTGGCCGTCGGCCCGCGCCTGGTCCCGTACGATCACCCTCTTATCCAGGCCGCCCGCTCGGTCGGGACCTCTTTGGGAGACCGGTAAGTGATGCCGGAGGAGGGGCCTTGTTTAACGGCGTTTTATCAGAGAAGCCCAGCGTTGGAAAAAGAAAAAGTTTTTGTTCGTATCGTATGCCGCTTTGATCCGTGACATCGCCTGTCAGGTCTGCCAGGAAGGGTATGCTGTCAAATATTTTATCAAAGACAAGGCAGCGAGTGTCAGGTGTTTTTGTTTTAGAATGTCGCCCCATATTTGACGCCTGCCAAAAAAAGTAAAATAATCTAAAATCATCCGTGTGCCTCAATTATAATATTATTAATAAGATCCATAATGGCATAATCAGGGCTCCTCTCTTGTTCCCGCGATCGTTCATGACGCCCGGCGCATAACCGATTTAACGTTAATTTTTTAAAAAATGTGATTGTTCCTCCAGACATTAACAGAAGGCCGGGAAATTTTTTGTTTGGCCAAAATGGCCGTACCTTTTGGAATAGGAAGACGTTTTAGGAGAGGGTGTCCGATATGATTGAATTTTTATCGCAACTCCATCCTGTGGTTCAAGCGTTATGGGTCGGATTATTTACCTGGGGGATGACAGCCTTAGGAGCGGCGGCGGTTTTTTTGACAAAGGAAGTCAACCGTACTGTGCTGGATGCGATGTTGGGTTTTGCAGCCGGGGTCATGATTGCGGCGAGTTATTGGTCTTTGCTGTCACCGGCTCTTGAGATGTCTCAGGACATGGGCGTCTGGCGGTGGTTTCCCGCTGCTTCGGGATTCCTTTTAGGAGGGGCATTTTTAAGAGGTGTTGATTATTTTATGCCGCATCTGCACCTGGGCCTCCCGATCGACAAGGCGGAAGGGATAAAAACATCTTTTCGGCGCACGACTTTGCTTATTCTGGCGGTGACATTGCACAATATTCCGGAAGGACTTGCCGTCGGGGTGGCCATCGGGGCCGCGGCGGCCGGGTTGCCTTCCGCGACTCTGCCGGCCGCCTTGGCGCTGGCTTTTGGTATAGGAATTCAGAATATGCCGGAAGGATTAGCCATCTCGGCGCCGCTTCGGAGAGAGGGGCTTACAGTCCGGAAAAGTTTTCTCTATGGTCAAATATCTGGGATCGTCGAGCTTTTTGCCAGTATTTTGGGCGCGGCGGTTGTGTTATGGATACGCCCGGTCCTGCCGTATGCCCTGGCTTTTGCGGCGGGGGCTATGATTTATGTCGTGGTGGAGGAGGTCATCCCGGAATCCCAACAGGGAGAGAACACGGATATCTCGACGATGGGTGTGATGCTGGGCTTCGTCATTATGATGATTTTAGACGTGGCGCTGGGGTAAGGGGGGCCGCCCTTTATGAAGGCAAAGACGTTGTGCAGAAAATTTGTTTTTATCCTGGTGCTGGTGTGCGGGATTGACACAGCGGGCGTCCTTATTACGAATATCCCGTATTATTGTCCGGGCCTCCCGGCCGAATTCCCTCCTGATACGGCCGGCATGGTTTTTTTCAGGGGGTTTGACGCGACCGGCAGGTTTTTAAGCCCGGACACATTAAGACGCGCCAACAAGGCCTTGCGTTTATATCGGGCAGGCGCTATCGGCGTGATAGCCTGCATCGGAGGTGCCCGGCCGGGTCGGGATGTGTTCGGATCCCAGGTCGTAAAAGATTACCTGGTTTCCCGGGGCATTCCTGATGAGAAGGTTGCCGTGGATAAGGAGTCTTATGATTCCCGGACGAATTGGCAGGTTGTCCGGAACCTGGCGCTGGAGCACGGCTGGAACCATGTGACGTTGATTGCCTCCCCGATGCACAGCCGGCGGTTAAGGAGCGTCGTGGCGGCGGCGCCAGTAGAACACGGGGAAATTTTTTATAGCCCGTATTCCTACATAGACTGTGAGCCCCCGTTATCCGGGAAGGAGTTATGGGTGGACACGCATTATGAATGGCTGGCGTATATTGCGGAATTTATTCTCCCGGAGTCCGTCTATTCTCAAGCGGTTCGCAGGCTGAGGGAGGGGTTTCTTAGCAAAGGGAAAGAACACATGTCAGATCATCACCCCAGAGTCATGATTCCTGTTCTGGGAAGTTGCTTTTCCATAAGGGATATATTATACTTGGACTGTAAAAATGAGTTGACGATAAAGGCAAACCCATCGCAAGGTGGGGACGCAAAGCTACAGGGTCCTTTAACAGGGATAGCCAGTTTCCGAATCAATGCGAGTTTATATTGGGAAAAGGCCTATCTTCTGTTTGAGGATAGGTTTTGTTTTTTGATAAACGATAAAGGCAAACCCATCGTAAGGTGGGGACGCAAAGCTATAGGGTCCTGGATTAAGGATAGCCTGGTTGCCGGGAAATACAGTCATGCGCCTATCCTTTTTGAGGATAGGTTTTTTTGTTTTTAAGGAAACGCCGTGGAGAGCACGGATGCAAATAGGGAAAGGAAGGGAAAGACAATGAAAAAAGGAAAAATGGGACGAAGACTATGCCGTATTCTACTTCCGTTCGCGTTTTTGTTGTGCGGAAGCCTGCTTCAGATTCCGGGGGCTTTTGCGGGAGAGGAGGTAGAATTTTTGGGTGAGATCAGGGCCGAAATCGTCGACCCGGTGGATTCGGTCATCAATTCATCGGGAGATGTTTTCATCCTGGACAGGAAATTGGCGAAAGTCCTGGTTTTCAGCCAGGATGGGAAAATGAAACGCGGTTTCGGCGAACAAGGGACGCAGTTAAAACAGTTTCATGTCCCAGGCGCGCTCGCCCTGACTTTGGAGGGTGATGTCATCGTCGCCGACACCGGAAACAACCGGCTTCAGGTGTTTAGCCCGAAAGGGGATTTTCTGTATGACATGGGAAGCGGGGGCAAGGCCCATGGGGAGTACCGGCAGATCACGTCTGTCGCCGTTGACCCGCTTGGATATATTTATGTGGCGGACGGGAAAAACAGATCGATCACTCGATACACGCCTAAAGGCGTTTTTTTGGAAACGATGGACCTGAACTACAGCCCGGACGATTTGGCTTTCGATAAACTGCAAAATCTTTATGTGTTATCCCGACGGGAAGGCAAAATCGTAAAATACCCGCCTAAAAAAGGGAAACCTGAAGAATTATCCCTCAAGAATTCCCTGACCAATTATTTAACAGACACCGCCGGGATTGCCGTTGATTTCCGTGGGGATATTTATCTTATTGAGTGGAAAAACAACAGTATTGTGAAAATAGACCAGATGGAACAGGTGCTGTTTTCATTCGGTTCGCAGGGAGTTGGCAAAGGGCAGTTTAATATGCCGCAGAGCATCTCCTGTGATATGGACGGCAATGTTTTCGTGGCCGACACGCTCAACAGCCGGGTGCAGTTTTTTAAGATCACAGGCAGCACAAAACAGGCCCTAAAAGCCATTCCTTTTATTCTCCCGGTTTTGGATTACGACACATCCATTTATAGCGGGAAAATGATCGCGGATTTGAACGCTATCCCTGGAAGAGGCTTATACGCCTTGTCCGATTATTCCGCTCAAATATTGTTTGTCGGCGAGACTAAACTTGTTTTCGGGAAGACGGAGGAGGAGGCCTACAAACTTAAAAATCCGCAGGCACTGTATGTCAATCACGAGGGGAGAATGCTTGTCGCGGACACGGGGCATTATCGCCTGCAGTTTATGCGCCCGGATGGGACGTTTGACTATCAATTCGGGAAAAAAGGGAAAGACCGCAGTGAGTTTCTCGCTTTGAGCGGGGTCGCCATGGATGAGGCCGGCTATATTTTCGTGGCAGATTCTAAAAATAACCGTATTCAGGTTTTTAACAATGACGGGATTTATCTGGAAACATTTGGCAAGGAAAGCGGGGAGATTTACGCTTACGGCCCGCAGCCCGGGACGTTTTCTGAACCGAAAGATCTGGCCTTTAATTCACGTCAGGAATTGTATGTCCTGGATTACAAAAATAAAAGGATTCAGGTCTTCGACCATAAGGGACTTTTCCTGAAAGAGATTGGCGGCGCAAAAGATAAAATTAAGTTCCATGACCCGGTTGATATAGCGTTGGATGACAGCGATTATTTATACGTGGCTGACCGGGGAGATCATTCGGTGAAGATCTTTGATCCCGTCAACCAACTGGTCATACAATTTGGCAGCATCGGGAAAGGGCGAAGCTATTTTCCGTCGTTGTCTTCTGTGACATGCGCGGAAGGCAAAGTTTATGTGTCTGATTATGAGGTAGACGAAGTTAAAGTTTTTACCTTTGATCCCACTGTTTCGCAGGAAGAAGAAAGGATTTATTTTACCCGTGTTTCAAAACCATTGAATATGCAGAATGCCAGTGAGGAGATCAAGGAGGCGATGGCCCGCAAGCTCACGATAGAGCAGACGAAAAAGGAGTTGGCCGAGAAACTCAATGTGAGCGCCGAAGAAGTGGATGCCGCTTTGAAAGTTGAGGCGGAAAAATCTATTGAGAATGGGCAATTGCAGATAACGATGAGTATTCCCGTCAAAATGGTTCCGGCGGGGATGGATATCACGGATAAGAAATGATACAAAGGCGTAACCATGCGTTTCGCATGATGATATGTGTGTTAGGGGCGGCCTGTTTCTTCTTGTTTTCCTGTAATGGCTCTGGGGTGGCCCAGGCTTTTGATCTCAAGCAATTTTGGCAGGAAATACAGAAGAAAAGGGAATCCCTTTCCCTGCCTTTCCCGCATAAAAAGAAGGGCGCCACGTTTTATGCCCCTGATGAAGTGATCCCTATCACGATCGAGCAAATTCCGCAGTTATGCAGTGAGATCGGGCTTAACACCGAGGAAGAATGTTCTCTCTGCGCTGAAATCCCTAATGCTGAATGCCGTCGGTCCCGGCGGACCAATGAGG
>JAGOJP010000064.1 GCA_017995055.1 Candidatus Omnitrophota bacterium | reverse complement strand
ATCGTATACATGCCGTTTGACAGCCATAACGGCGTTTCTAAGAAAATCCTGAATATAGAGGAGCGGCAGCGGCTGAAAGATGTGCTGAAAGGGTTTACCTTCACGCAGCAGGGCGGGTTTATCGTCAGGACGGTTTCTTTTGAACAAGGCAAAAGGGAACTGCTCCGGGACGCAAAGTTTCTTTATAAAATTTGGCAGCAGATCACCAAGTTGTCCGAGAATAAAAAAGCTCCGGCGTTGATTTATAAGGAATTTGATCTTATCTGGAAAGTGGTCAGGGATTATCTTAACGCCCGGGTGGATAAGGTGGTTATTGATTCGTCTGCGGATTTTATTAAACTTAAGAAGTTCGTCCAGAATCTGATCGGGAAGGAAGAAATCCATAAGATTCATTTATACCGGGGCACCAGCCCGCTCTTTGAGGCGAAGGGGGTCTCCAAAGAACTCGAAAAAATTTATAACCCGCGGGTTCTCCTGAAGTCAGGGGCCTATATTGTTATTGAACCCACTGAGGGGCTGACGGTCGTTGACGTTAACAGCGGGCGGTTTAAAACCAAAGCTTCTCCTGAAGAAGCGGCTTTTATGGTGAATATGGAAGCGGCCCCGGAAATTGCCCGCCAGCTTCGTTTGCGCGACCTGGGGGGAATTATTGTTATAGATTTCATCGACATGTCCCGGGAAATGCATAAGAGGAAAGTTTTGGAGGCTTTGCAGGTGGCCTTGAAAAAAGACCACGCCAAATCGGAGGTCAATCAGATTTCTTCTTTGGGCCTGGTTGAAATGACCCGAGCCAGGACCGGAAAAGCTTTGGAATCCATTGCGTTTGGCGTTTGTCCTTATTGTGAAGGGCGGGGGAGAGTTAAGACCAGTTGATGGCCAGGAGGCGATTCCTGGCTTAGGGTCTTTGCGGGCCCGGCTTGTGCCGGGTTTGGGATTCCCGGGGCGGTTGTAAAATTTTGTTGACTTTTTTCTATAATACGCTTTAATGAAGTATTTAAGAAATACTCATTTTATAACATATTTTGAGAATCAAGGAGGAGTTTATGTTTGCTGTTATTAAAATCGGTTCGTCTCAGTTCAGAGTCAGCGAAGGGGATGTCATCCGCCCTAATCGTTTAAAAGAGGAAAAAGGCGTTGAGATGACTTTAGACCAGGTCCTGCTGCTCTCAGACGGAGCCACTGTCCGCGTCGGTAACCCTTATTTGGGGGACGTGAAAGTTCAGGCGGAGGTTGTGGACCACATGGGGGGCGATAAAGTGGTGGCTTTCAAATATCGGCTGCGGAAAAGTTCATCTAGAAAACGCGGGTATCGGCAGAAACTCACAGCGTTGCAAATCAAGAGGATTGTTGCCGGCGCGTAAAATCATGCGTCCCGGGAACAAGGGGTGAGGGAAGACGAGACCATGGCTTTTGTGGATGAAGCACGGATTTTTGTGAATGCGGGTAACGGTGGAAAAGGCTGCGAAAGTTTTTACCGGGATAAATATACGCGTTACCCACGGCCGGACGGGGGGGATGGCGGTAAGGGCGGCGATATTATTTTTGAGGCTGACAGCCATATTCAAACGTTACTGGACTACCGGTATAAACAGCATTATAAAGCGGATAGAGGCGGACACGGCGGCAGTAAGGGGAAAAAGGGCAGGACGGCGGCTGATTGTGTTTTAAAAATACCGGTGGGGACGGTTATCCGTGACAAGGAGACCGGCCTTTTGATCCGGGATCTTACCGAGCACGGGCAGAGCATTGTTGTCGCCAAAGGCGGAGCCGGCGGGCGGGGGAATATCTATAACCGGACCCCAACGCCTCCGGGGGTGGGCGAAGCCAGGACGATTCATCTTGAATTGAAACTGATTGCGGATGTTGGCCTTATCGGGTTCCCCAATGCCGGGAAATCAACGCTGATTAATTGTATATCTAAGGTAAAGTCAAAAGTCGCGGATTATCCGTTCACGACAAAAGCTCCGGTTCTTGGGGTTGTCCCCGGCGAGGCCGGGTCGGATTTTGTCGTGGCTGATCTTCCCGGGCTTATTGAAGGGGCCCATGCTGGCCGGGGATTAGGCGATCGTTTCCTTAAACACGCGGAACGCACGCAGGTTTTAGTGCATATGATTGACATGGCTGCCACCGAAGGCCGGGATCCTTGCGAAGATTATGAAAAGATCAATCAGGAAGTCGTGTCTTACAGCGATCAGCTTACTGTGAAAGAGAAACTTGTGGTGGCAAACAAGATGGACCTCCCTCAGTCATCCGGGAATCTCCGGCGTTTTAAACGGCGGTACCCGGATATCCGGGTTATGGCCGTGTCTGCAAAAACCGGAGATGGCGTTGCGGTGGTCGTGGCGCAAATCCGGGAGAGCTTGCAGAAGGTGAAAGGCCTGTTGTCTTAAAAGGTGGCGGCATGTTCAGGAAATTCCCAAGACCTATTAAACGGATTGTTATTAAAATCGGCTCCAGCAATATTGCCTCCTATCGCATGAAGCCGCGCACCGCGCTTTTAAAGTCTTTGGTCTCTCAAATTGCGCTTCTGCATCAACGCGGCATTGAGGTCATTCTGGTCAGTTCCGGCGCTATTGTTCTGGGAATGGGGGAACAAGAGCTTCGTGCGCGCCCCGGGGATGTCGCTTCCCTGCAGGCGCTGGCGGCTATAGGACAGCTGGTGTTAATGCGCACGTATGCGGATTTGTTTAAACCCAGGAAAATAACCTGTGCGCAGGTTTTATTGACCTGGGATGACTTTTCTGACCGGATGCGTTTTAACAACGCCCGGGCCACCCTGAAAACGATTTTAGAACGCAAGGTGATCCCTGTCATTAATGAGAACGACACAATCTCTACGCAAGAAATTAAATTTGGAGATAATGATAAGCTTTCCGCGCTCGTTGCCAGTCAGATGCACGCCGACCTGCTGATTATTTTGTCTGATGTCGAGGGGTTGTATGACCCGAAGAGCGGGCGTAAGAAAGTGTTCCGGGAAATCAAGGAGGTTACGGCGCAAATTGAAGGGCTGGCGACCGGGACGCCGAATAAGCATATGTCCAAGGGCGGGATGTCCGCCAAGCTGCAGGCGGTTCAGGTTGCGACGCAGGCGAATGTGCCGTGTATCATCGCTAATGCCAGGACCAAGGATGTTTTGCCGCGCATTCTGGCGGCAGAGAGGATCGGGACTTTATTCGTTGAAAAGGAAAACCGGCTTTTGTCCAGGAAACACTGGATTTCTTTCGGCGCCAAACCCAAGGGCGTCATTTTTATCGACGCGGGGGCGGAGAAAGCCTTGCTGCAGGGCGGACGGAGCCTTTTGCTCCCCGGGGTTTTGAAAATCGAGGGGCATTTTAAGGCCCGCGAGGTTGTTGTGGTTCGGGGGAAAGACGATCAGGAGATTGCCCGGGGGATTTCGAACTATTCCACGGCTGAATTGAATAAAGCCCTGCTGCAGGCCAGCGAAAACCGGCGGGGGCAGAAAGAAGCGATCCATTGCGATAATCTGGTGTTGAGCCAGCGTTAAAATGCCCTTGAAGGCAAAATAAATTGCTAACATTGTTGGAGAGAGGAATCGGATGACAACCGAGCAAACTATAAAGACGATGGCTCGCAAGGCTAAGGCCGCCGCGCGTACTTTGGCTTTAACCCGTGCAGCGGAAAAGAACAAGGCCTTAAAGTTTATGGCCCAGGCCCTCCTCGAGAACCGGTCCCGCATTCTGGCGGAGAACCAGAAGGACGTTGCCGCCGCGCAAAAAGCTCAGCACCCCCAGGCCTTGGTTGACCGCCTGACATTGAACGATAAACGTATCCAGGGCATGGTGGATTGTCTGCAAGAAACGGCTGCGTTAAAAGACCCGGTGGGAGACATCCTGGAGGCGTTCCCCCGTCCCAACGGATTGAAGATTGAAAAGGTCCGGGTCCCCCTGGGGCTGATCGGGATTATTTACGAAGCCCGGCCGAATGTGACCAGCGACTGCATAGGCTTATGCCTGAAATCCGGCAATGCCGTTATATTAAAGGGAGGCAAAGAAGCCCTGTTTTCCAATCAGGCGATTTTTAATGTTCTGAAAAAAGCGTTAAGCCGGACCCGGATTCCCGCCGATGTCATTCAGATGATCGCGTCCACGGACCGGCAGGCTGTCCAGGTGCTTTTAAAATGCAACGATGAGGTGGACCTGATTATTCCCCGGGGGGGGGAAGGGCTGATCCGTTTTGTGGCCGAGAATTCTTTGATCCCCGTTATCAAGCATTATAAAGGGGTTTGCCATACGTATGTTTCCGACCGGGTTGACATCAATATGGCCCACCATATTTGTTTCAACGCCAAGGTGCAGCGTCCCGGCGTGTGCAACGCCATGGAAACGATGCTGGTGCACAAGGACATCGCGGCGCGGTTTCTTCCGGTTATGCTGGCTACTTTCCGGAAGGCCGGCGTGGAAATCCGCGGATGCCCGTTGACCCGCCGCATCGTCAAGGGGGTGAAGCCCGCCCGGGTCCAGGACTGGAGCGAAGAATATCTTGACCTTATCCTGGCGGTTAGAGTCGTTTCTTCGGTTGACGAGGCCATTGATCATATTAATGCGTACGGGTCGCATCATTCGGATGCGATCGTAACGGATGACAAAAAAGAAGCCCGGTATTTCCTGCAGAAAGTGGATTCCGCCTGCGTCTACCACAATGCGTCGACCCGTTTTACGGATGGTTATGAGTTTGGGTTCGGCGCGGAAATCGGGATCAGCACGGACAAGCTTCATGCCCGTGGTCCTATGGCCTTGCAGGAATTGACAACCTATAAATATACTGTTTGGGGAAAAGGGCAGATCAGGGCCTGACGGGACGGAAATTCATGAAAACAGAGCGCATTGGTATATTGGGAGGCACCTTTGACCCGGTGCATATCGGTCATATGGCGATTGCCCAGAAGGCTCTCGAGAAGTGCCGTCTTGATAAAGTGATTTTTGTGCCGTCCGCGTTGCCGCCTCATAAGAAAATGCCGCGGCTGGCATCGGCTTGGGACCGATACCGCATGGTGGCGCTGGCGGCTCAGGGGAACCCCCGGTTCGAAGTTTCCGATTATGAGGTTCAAAAGGGCGGAAAGTCTTATTCCATTGACACGGTCTGCCATTTCCGGGCGCAGTATCCGGCTGAAACAAAGCTTTTTTTTATCATCGGCGAGGATAATGTTGATACGCTTGAAACCTGGAAAGAGATCGACCGCATTATTGAAATCGTGACTTTCATCGTCGTGAATCGCCCCGGCTTCCGGCACCATCAGAAAAAAATAAAATTTCAGTCGGTCATGTTGCCCGGGATGGACATCTCTTCCTCTTATCTCCGCCGGGCGATCGCGCAGGGGAAAACGATCAAGTATCTTGTCCCGGACAAGGTCTTGGAGTACATTGAACACAATCAGTTATATAAATTTGATAAATAAAATGGGGGGGACGAATATGAGTTCTAAAAGAGACATTATTAAATTTGGAACCGACGGGTGGCGCGCGGTGATCGCCGACACGTTTACCTTTGAAAATGTGGCGGTCCTCAGCCAGGCGATCAGCGAATGGATTAATCGGGATCTCGCAAATATCAACGGCCGGAAATGCGTGGCCGTGGGGTATGACACCCGCTTTATGTCCGCCGAGTTCGCCGAAACCGTGGCCTGTGTTCTGGCGAAGAACGGTATCGACGTGCTGTTGTCGGACGCGCCTATCCCGACGCCGGCTCTCAGCTACGGGGTCACGGTTCATGCGTGTGTCGCCGGGATTATGATTACGGCAAGCCATAATCCTTACAAATTCAACGGCGTGAAAATCAAGACGGCCCAGGGCGGAGGCGCGTCGAAAGAGATCACCAATACAGTGGAGGGGTATATCAGCGAAGCGCCGGTGCAGCCCATGGATTTTAATGAGGCCAAACAGTCCGGGAAGATTGTCATGCAGAATTACAAAACGGCTTATTTGAAATTTATCCGAAACTATATTGATCTGAAGAAAATTAAAACGGCCCGTTTTAAAGTTTTGATGGATGCCATGCATGGCAGCGGCGACAGCCTGATCGCCGAAGCCTTGAAAGGAACCAACATCCGGTTGTCGCTGATGCGCGAAGATATTAATCCCTATTTTGATGGGAAGAAGCCGGAGCCCGTGGTCCAGTACCTCGACGGAATCCTTAAACGGGTTAAAACAGAAGGATTTGACTTGGGCCTGGTCCTGGACGGGGACGCGGACCGGATTGCGGCGGTGGCTACCGGCGGGGAGTTCCTGCACCCGCAGAAAATTTTGGGGTTGCTCATCCTGCATTTGGTGCGGAACCGTGGCCGGAAAGGCGGGATCGTGAAGACGATCTGCGGGACTACGATGCTGGATAAGATCGCTTCCAAACTGGGGCTTAAACTTTACGAGACGCCGGTAGGGTTTAAATATATTTCTGATTTGATGGTTGCTGAAAATATCGTTGCCGGGGGAGAGGAAGCCGGCGGGATGGGAGTACAGGATTATATCCCGGAACGGGATGGCACGCTGGCCGGGCTTTTACTGCTGGAAATGATGGTGTATCAGAAGAAGAATATTAAAAAAATCGTAGAGGAGATGGAAAAGGAATTCGGGCGTTATTATTATCAGAGAAGCGACGTGAAGCTCGGGGCCAAGCCGTTTGATATCCAGCGGTTTAAGGAGACCACGACTTTGCTGGGAAAGAAAGTCGTCGATATGAGAGACTGTGACGGCGTCAAGCTTATTTGCGAAGATGAAAGCTGGCTTATGCTCCGGCCTTCCGGGACCGAGCCGCTGGTTCGCGCTTATTCCGAGGCGAAAAGCCTGAAACGCGCCAAGGAGTTGATTCAATACGGGGATAAACTTTTAAGATCTTGAATATAAGGAAGCATCAGCCAAGCGGAATGGTTTACTGGGGCAGTTATTTCATTATTAAACTTTTTAGTAAAATTTTTTTCCCGTTCACAACCGAGGGCAGGAAGCATATCCCGTCCCAAGGCAGTTATATTTTCGCGAGTAACCACCTGAGCTACCTGGACCCCCTGATCATCGGGTTAAGCGTCTGGCGCCGGATAAGTTACATGGCCAAAAAGTCCCTTTTCACGAACCCTCTGCTGGGATGGTTTTTGCGGCAGGTGGGGACGTTTCCCATCCGCAGGGGCGAGCCGGATATCGCCGCCTTGCGGGAGGCCCTGCGGCGTTTAAAAAACGGCTCTCCGTTGCTGTTGTTCCCCCAGGGCACGCGGTTGGAGACGGGCGGCGTTAAGGCGCAACCAGGTGTCGGATTCCTGGTGGCCAAAAGCCAGGTGCCGATTATCCCTGTCTTTATTCAGGGGTCTGATCACGTCCTCCCCCCCGGAGCCCGGTGGTTTAAAAGACATCCGATCCGGGTCAGGTTCGGCCCGCCTGTTTTTATCCCCCCGGGACAGTCCTATGAACAAATAGCGGATCAGGTGATGGGCGCTATAGGGGCTCTTTCTTCCTGTTAGGAAAGCAGATGTATTTTGGCGATCGGGGAAAAGTTATGTTATGAGAACGGCCTTGATCGACGAGGAAAACGCGTTGCCGGGAAGAAGATTTTATTTGACAAATTTATAATAATTGAGATAATATGACCACTTTGAAGATTGTTGCTGATTCTTCGAAGAATAAGATAAAAGAGAGGTTTTTTATATGGATAAAGAACATCAGTCACTTATGTCTGAGTTGTATGAGAAGTCTGTCAAAACGGTCAAGGAAGGGGAGATCGTACGGGGGCATATCGTCGCTTTCAATGATACGGAAGCGGTTGTGGATATCGGATTTAAATCTGAAGGATTTGTTTCCCTGGAGGAGTTCCGTAATAAAGAGGATATCAAGATTGATAATGAAATCGATGTCCTTGTCGAATCTATTGAAGATGAGGACGGCCGTCTTGTTCTGTCTAAGCTTAAGGCTGAGAAAGTCAAGGGCTGGCAGAAAATCATGGGGGGAATAGAGGAAGGGGCTGTCGTGGACGGCCGGGTGATCAAGGTGGTGAAGGGCGGGTATATGGTTGATATTGAAGGATTGGAAGCGTTCCTTCCGATGTCTTTGTCCGCGTTCAAGGGATATTCTCCGGAAACCATCATGGCCAACAAGTTTAATTTCCAGGTCGCCAAGATCAATAAGCAGCGCCGCAACCTGATTTTATCCCGGCGGGATATTTATCAGAAGGAGCGGGAGCAAATCCGGGAAAAGCTATGGGGCGAACTTGAGAAAGGACAAAAACGTAAAGGCGTGGTTAAGGGGATTACCGATTTTGGTGCCTTTATTGATCTCGGCGGTGTGGACGGGCTGCTGCATATTACAGACATGAGCTGGTCCCGCATCAACCATCCTTCTGAAATCGTGTCAATCGGTGATCAGATTGAAGTCCTGATCATTGATTTTGATCAGGAGAACTCGAAGGTTTCTTTGGGGCTCAAGCAAATTACCCCCAATCCCTGGGATGACATTTATGAAAAATATCCGGCCGGCAGCCAGATTAAAGGGAAAATTGTCAATATTATGCCGTACGGTGTTTTTGTGGAAATTGAGAAAGGGATCGAGGGCCTGCTGCATTCGTCGGAAATTACATGGCAGAAGAAACTGGTCAATCCGCAGGAGATGTTTTCTGCCGGGACCGAGATCGAGGCCCAAATCATAAATGTCGATAAGGATTCCAAAAGAATTTCCCTCAGCATGAAAGCGCTCGAGTCTAATCCCTGGCTGGAAGCGGAGAAAACTCTTCCTATCGGAACGCGGGTGAAGGGTGTTGTCCGGGGATTTACAGACTACGGGACTTTCGTCGAATTAAAGTCTGGTCTGGAGGGCATGATTCATGTTTCTGACATGTCCTGGACCAAAAAAGTCAACCATCCTCAAGACATCCTGTCGAAAGGACAAGAAATTGAAGTTATGGTTTTGGGGATTGACGCTAACAACCGGAAAATCACACTGGGTTTAAAACAGTTAACAGATAACCCCTGGCCGATGATCGCAGAAAAATATAAGGTAGGGGATGAAGTGGAAGTGGAAGTGGTTCTGAATTCGAATTTCGGCGTCTTTGTGAAGCTGGAAGATGAAGTCGAGGCGTTGGTTTATTCTTCGGAAATTGATAAAGAACAAGCCGCGGCCTTGAAAACCGGTGATAAGTTGTGCGTTAAGATTATTAAGGTTGATGTGGACCAGATGAAAATTGGTGTCAGCACACGCCTGTCCTGATCGGATCTTTCCTCTATAAATTAGGGAAGCGTGCTGTCCTCGTTGAGACACGTCTTGCATTTTATATTATCAGGTATATATTTTAGATTTAATAAGAAACAGGGTGTCGTGCTATGAGCGCGGGGCTCTGTTTTTATTTGGCTTTTTCGAGCCGGGGGTTTTGACCGTGATGGATATTGAGCAGCAAATAGCCTGCCTTTCCCGGGGTACGACAGAGATTATTAATCTCGACATGTTGAAGGCCAAATTGAAGAAATCGCTGGAAACCGGGCGGCCGCTAACGGTCAAGGCAGGCTTTGACCCAACGGCTCCGGATATCCACTTGGGGCACGTGGTGCTTTTAAGGAAGCTCCGGCAGTTCCAGGATATGGGGCACCGGGTTTGTTTTCTGATAGGGGATTTCACCGCTCAGATCGGAGACCCCTCCGGACGTGATCAACTGAGGCCCAAAATGTCGCCGGATGTGGTGGCACAGAACGCGCAGACATATAAACGGCAGGTTTTTAAGGTTTTGGATCCTCAGAAAACAGAAGTCGTTTTTAATAGCCAGTGGCTGGCCGGGTTAAACGCCCAGCAGGTTCTTGAGCTGGCGGCGCATTCCACCGTGGCTCAGATGCTCGCCCGGGCGGATTTTAAAAAACGTTTTGAAGAGCAGAAAGAGATCAGCATCCTGGAACTTTTTTACCCGCTTTTACAGGGGTATGATTCTGTGGTATTAAAAGCGGATGTGGAGTGCGGAGGCTCGGACCAGACGTTTAATCTTTTAATGGGGCGGCAGCTGCAGGAGGCTTACGGGCAGGACCCCCAGGTCGTCTTGATGACCCCTCTTCTGGAGGGGACGGACGGCGAAAAGAAGATGAGCAAGTCGTTGCATAATTATATCGGTATTGATGAGCCGCCGGATGAAATTGTCGGGAAAATTATGTCCATCAGTGACGAGTTGATGATGCGTTATTATGAAGTTCTGACGATGGAAAATCTGTCCTCGATAAAAGAGATGCATCCTAAGGACGCTAAGTTGAGGCTGGGAGAGATTATCGTAGAGATGTTTCATAACCCGCAGGATGCCCGTGACGCGCGCGCGCGTTTTCAAAAAGTGTTCAGCCGGAAACAGCTCCCGGATGATATGCCCGAGTATGTTCTCCCGTCGGGAGAGTCACGGCTGATTGCCGATATCCTGGTGGAGTCCGGATTGGCGCCTTCCAGGAAAGAAGTGCGGCGTCTTTTGGCTCAGGGAGCGGTCACGTGGAACGGCGAAAAGATTATGGAAGAAACCTGGGGGCCTCAACCGGGAGTGCTGAAAGTCGGCAAAAGGCGCTTTCTGAAAATTGTACGGTGAAAAGGGCTTCTCTAACTGCAATATTATTAAGATGATATATTTCGGCCCGAAAAATAAAATACTTGACAAAATTTAGTGTGACATATATACTTTACTTTCATTTTATAAATTTATTGTAGTATGCAATTTTTCTGCTGCAATGAATTTTTTGTGAACCCCAATAAGATGCATCTCGGCCCATATAGAAATTGTTAGGGCTTGTGGTTAAGCCAATGACATTGTAGCGATCATTAGATCGCCCCTGTAGCTCAGCCGGTAGAGCACGTCCTTGGTAAGGACGGGGTCACCGGTTCAAATCCGGTCGGGGGCTCTGCGATAGAAAGAGAAAACGATGCGAGAGAACATACAGTTCCAGTGTACGGAGTGCCAAAGGATCAATTATCAAAGCATGAAGGACAAGAAGAAGACGCCGGATAGGATAGAACTGAAGAAATACTGTCGGTTTTGTCGCAAGCATACGTTGCATCGGGAAACTAAAAAATAGTTTTATTTTACATCAGGCGGTGTACGCTGAACCCTTTTCAGACACGGTGTAAAATAGGCCTGTAGCTCCAACTGGCAGAGCAACGGTCTCCAAAACCGTGTGTTGTAGGTTCGAATCCTACCAGGCCTGTTATTAAAAAATATGATCGCAAAATTATCCAAATTTTTTTCTGAAATGATCGTTGAACTGAAGAAGGTTTCTTGGACAACGAAACAGGAATTGATCGACTCAACCTGGATTGTTTTCATCAGCTCGGCTTTTTTGGCTGTGTTTATTTGGGTGACGGATATGGTTCTTTCAAAATTTATCAGCCTTATAATTAAGTGATCGTCCTATGGCAATGAAATGGTTCGTTATACATACGCAAACAGGAGCTGAGGAAAAAGCCAAAGCCGGCCTTGAGAGCCGGATGATTGCTACGAATCTGAAAGAGTATATTGAAGAGATTATTGTCCCGACCGAGCAGGTTTCCGAAATCCGCGGGGGCAAAAAACGCATCACCGCCCGGAAGTTTTTCCCCGGATATATTCTCGTCAAGATGGAAATGAGCAAGGAGAGCTGGTATCTCGTCAAAAGCACTCCCGGGATTACTGGTTTTATCGGGCCCGGGCATCGGCCGACCCCCATTTCCGAAGAAGAAGTCAATTCGATTGTCCGCCGCACCGAGGATACGGAAACGAAACCCAGCCCGAAAGTGGTGTTTGAAATCGGGGAGGCCATCCGGATTTCGGAGGGGCCGTTTGCTAATTTTAACGGGACAGTGACAGAAGTCTATCCAGACCGGGGTAAATTAAAAGTGAGCGTTTCTATCTTCGGCCGTTCGACGCTGGTGGAAATGGAATATTGGCAAGTGGAGAAAATTTAAAATGGCTAAAGAGGTTGTGGCACAAATTAAATTGTATGTACCCGCAGGGCAGGCGAACCCCGCTCCGCCGGTCGGGCCGGCATTAGGCCAGCACGGTGTGAATATTATGGGGTTCTGCAAGTCTTTCAACGAGAAAACCAAGGGCCGGGAAGGGCTGATTCTTCCGGCGGTGATCTCGGTTTATAAAGACAAGTCTTTTGATTTTATTATTAAAACTCCCCCGAGCTCCGTTTTGATTAAGAAGGCGGCTAACCTGGCGAAAGCTTCGGGGGAAGCAGGGAAAGAAAAAATAGCTACTTTGAACCGGGCCCAGATCACAGAGATCGCCAAGGTGAAAATGGAAGATTTGAATACCCAGGATGTTCAGCAGGCCATGAAGATCATTGAGGGAACGGCCCGAAGCATGGGAATTGAGGTGGTTGATTAATATGCCTAAACTATCCAAAAGAAATAAAGAGATCAAAGCGATTGCGGGAGAAAAGGCTTCTTTCACCCTGGAAGAGGC
>JAGOJP010000063.1 GCA_017995055.1 Candidatus Omnitrophota bacterium | reverse complement strand
GGCCGTGGCTTAACCGCATTAAACAATTATGCGCGCTGGTCCTTATCGCTTTGGCAGAATATTATTTAATGAAAGCCGGACAGTCAGGGTTTACACTTTTGCCCGCATCGGGATAATATGATTCTGACGGAGTTTTCTTAATTAAAAGCCGGACGTTTCATGTCTTTCTCTCCTGCCCGGATGTGATGGGGTTGAATGAAATCTCGGATTCCATTGTTTTTATTGTGTTGGCTCCTTCCTGTCTTTTATCTGACCGTGACCGGAGGCTGGTTCCTCACGAAGAAAGCATATATAGCCACGAAAATATTCGCGCAGAGCGGCTTGAGTTACGACCGGCTGCGCCGCCAGCAGCCCTCCGTCCAGGCGGCGTTGAAGGCGAGGGATATCCTCCCGCCGGGAACGGATGTGAGCGCGCCTTTCACATGTAAAGGGTTTTCCTATGTTATCTGGCGGTATTTCCTTTTTCCACACCGTGTTGTTGATACTTCCGATTTCCATTTAGACGGCAGAAACCGGTTCCCCGGAGAGCCGGCGGAGTGGGTGGAAGTCCCGCTTACGGACACGGCGTCTTTGTATGCCCGCCCCCATGTGGCCGGGGCTTTAGCCCCGGGGGTGTCCCCGCTGTTCCCGTCACCGTCCTTGCCGGTTGTCCTGACCGCCGTGCTTCTTTTTTCCGGGTACAATATTCTGACCGGTGTTTTTATGCTGCGGGCGATGGGGTTTGCATTGAAAGAATGGGGGCGCCTCTGGTATTACGCCACGTCTTACCTTTTGGGATTTTCGCTTCCGACCGCTGTCATCTGGATCCTGGTGATGCTCGGGGTCCCCTTTTCCCGCGGTGTTGTTTTGGGAACATGGGTTCTGCTCGGGATTTTGCTGGGCGGGCTGTCGCGGCGCTGCCCGGTCTTCCTGAGAGAAGAAGAGAACCGCCCGGCTTCATCCCAGCCATGCCGGACAACCAGGTTTGCCGCGCCGGTTTTAGGCGGTCTTGTGACCGCGGCCGCGGCAGGGATTCTTATCGTCACCGTTTCAACGGGTGTTTTGGACTGGGACGGGATGTCGCATTGGATATTAAAATCAAAAACGATATATTATTATCAGCATTTTAATTTTGAATATACGCATTTGAATTCTTATCCGCTGTTATGGCCCCTTAATATCGCCTGCCAATTCGCCTTCCTAGGCGGGATGTACGATGAATTGGCGAAATGGACGTCGGCCCTTTGTTTCCTCGTGTTTATCATCCAGCTCTTAAAATCTTTACAGCTTTTGGGATTAAAGCCGGCGTGGCGTTATGGCATCCTGTTGTTTTTTCTCGTTTCCGCTTTTCATGATTTTACAAAACCGTGGTGGTATGTGCACTTTACCTTTGCCAACGCGGAAAACCTTTTTCTGGCGTTTTGGGGAGGGGCTTTAACCCTTGTCCTGGCGTGGCTTAAGGCCAGGGACCAGAGAAGATATTTATGGCTGGCGTTGATTCTGATGACGGGATTGAATTTGAGCAAGCTGGAAGGGATGTTTGCCACGGGGATCCTGGCCGCGACGGTGGTTTTGCTTTTCAGAAAATCTTTGCTGTCTGAACGGGCCGGGGCCTGGATATGGGCTGCTTTTTTATCTGTCGGGTTGCCGTTAGGCTGGATGCACTGGGTTTCCTGCCGGGGGGGGGATTTTTCGGCGTTGACACATTTTCAAGAAGGGATCTCGACCGGCAAAGTCCTGCTGCTTCTTAAGATTAACCTTAGGAATTTTTGTTCGAATAATATGCCGGTCTATTCCCTGCTGGCGGGTTTTTATATTTTTGTTTTTCGGAAAAGGCTCCCCTGGCTTGAATCCGAAGTTTTTTTGGGCCTGGTGTCGGCCGGCATGGTGATTTTTGCCGGGGTGGCCCACCTGGGCACTCCTCTTCAAAGTTTGTCTGATATCCCTCCGGAGGTTTTTCCCAGGCTTTTCCTTCACGCGACCCCGCCGTTATTATTGTTGTTTTCCAGCCGTATAGCGCGGCAGGCCAGCGGGAGAAAGTTTTGTTAAAGAAGGATGATTGCGGCAGGGCGGGTTTTTCTGTATAATGGGCTCGATTCTTCGGGCGAAGGGCGGGGAGGGGCCGGAGTTTTTATCCGCTTTTGCAGAAGACCCCGGGCGCGCCCGGGATGAAGGAGAGAGGGCCCTCAGGTCTTTCGCTTCGGGAATGTTCGCGCCTATGTTAAGAGGTCAGGTCATTTTGCGAAGCGAATGGTTAATAAGCCCCGCGACCATGCACCCGGGGTTTTATAAATAAGGATATGATGCCTTTTTACGCGGATTTACATATTCATTCCCATTATTCCCGGGCAACCAGCAAAGAGTTAAATCTGGAGCATTTATATGTCTGGGCGCAGAGGAAGGGAATCCAGGTGGTCAGCACCGGGGATTTCGTGCATCCGGGATGGGCTAAAGAACTCACGGACAAGCTGGTCCCGGCTGAAGAGGGTTTTTACGCGTTGCGTCGGGATCTCGCCCGGCCGATGTTATCGCATGTGCCGGCGGCCTGTCAGGGGGAAGTTCGGTTTATGCTTTCGACGGAGATTTCGAATATTTATAAACGGATGGATAAGGTCCGCAAGGTTCATAATGTGGTCTTCGCTCCTAATGTGAGTGTCGCGGGAAAAATTCAAAAACAATTAGACGCTATCGGCAATATCCGTTCGGACGGGCGGCCTATTTTAGGGCTGGATTCCCGTGATCTGCTGGAAATTGTCCTGGAATCTGACCCGGCCAGTTTTTTGGTGCCGGCGCATATCTGGACGCCGTGGTTTTCGGCCTTGGGATCCAAAGGCGGGTTTGACCGGATGGAGGATTGTTTCGCCGACCTTTCCAAACATATCTTTGCCGTCGAAACCGGTCTTTCTTCCGATCCGCCGATGAACTGGCGGTTGAGCCAGTTAGATCCGTACGTCATGGTGTCGTCTTCGGATGCGCATTCTCCGGCTAAATTGGGCCGGGAAAGCACGATTTTTCAATCCGATTTTTCTTACCCGGGAATTTATAAGGCCCTCCAGGATCCTTCTCATGACGGGCTAGCCGGCACTGTCGAATTCTTTCCGGAAGAAGGGAAGTATCATTTTGACGGACACCGGCAATGCCAAACGCGGATGCACCCCCGGGAGACCATAAAAAATCAGGGCTTGTGCCCGGTATGCGGGAAGCCGGTGACCGTCGGAGTCATGGCCCGAGTGGAAGAACTGGCCGATCATCCGGAAGGACGCAGGTCGCCCAACGCCCGTGATTTTGTCAGTTTGATCCCGCTGCCGGAAGTGATCGCGGAAGCCCGGTCCCTCGGCGTGAACACAAAGGCCGTGCAGGCCGCTTACCTGGATATGCTTTCTAAACTCGGCAATGAAATGGCGATTTTGAGGGACATCCCGGTATCGGATATCCAGAAAGTCAGCGGGACGCTTATCGCGGAAGGCGTCCGCCGGGTGCGGGAGGGGGCGGTCCAGATCGCGGCCGGTTATGACGGAGAGTATGGAACCGTTCATATATTTTCCGATGATGAAAGAGACACGCTTGATCATCAGATGACCCTGTTCAGGTGACCTGTATGGCGGACATTGATCGTCCAGACTATGTGAATTCCGCTCAATGGGCGGCGGTGACCGAATCCGGCACCCGCCTGTTAATCGTGGCTGGCCCGGGAACCGGCAAAACCCATACCCTGACGCACCGGCTGCTCTACCGTTTACGGCGCGCTGGCCCCCAGAACAAATTCTGTGCGATCACGTTTACCCAAAAAGCCGCGGAAGAAATAAAAACGCGTATCGCGCGTTCGAACGAAGCCGAACCCATTCTCCCCCGGCTGATCACAGGGACTTTTCACGCCGTGTGTCTGAATATCCTGAAAGACGCCGGGCCTCTGAGCGGTCTCCCGGAGGGGTTCCAATGCGCGGATCCGGCTCAGGCCCTGGAGGCCGGACGCGCGCTTTGGCCCGGGGATACCGATAAACAGCTCCGGGAACGGCTGGAGGCTATTTCCCGTTGGAAGGCCACGGTTTTCTCCGAGCCGGTCCCCGATGACGTCGTGTTTTATAATGATTTCCTGCGGGGAAGGGGCCTGCTGGATTTTGATGACCTGCTATGCGAAACGGTGTATTTTTTAAGGGCGCACCCGGCGGTCCTGTCCGGCCTGCAGGCGGAGATCCCGGAAATTTTTGTGGATGAATATCAGGATATTAATCCTGTCCAGCACGCCTTGTTAAAACTTTGGGTTGGGGAAAGGGGCGGCATTACCGCGATCGGGGATCCGAACCAGGCGATCTATGGTTTCCGGGGGTCGGATAAGCGTTTTTTTCAGAGTTTTCCGGATGATTTTCCCGGAGCCCGCCGGGTGACGCTTTGCGATAACTACCGGTCCGGGCAGACAATTCTGGCGGCCTCGGGGCAGGTGATGGCCCGTGATTCGGACGGGGCTGTCCCGGTCTTGACCGCGCAGTTATACCGGGAAGGAAAGGTAACGGTTTTTGAGGCGGCCACCGATAAGGCGGAGGCGGAATACGTCGTGCATCAGATCGAGAAACTCGTCGGGGGCATGAGCATGTTTTCGCAGGATTCCGGCCGCGTCGACACGGAAACCGGCGGGGAACGGAGTTTCGGCGATATCGCGGTTCTCTACCGGCTGAAGACGCAGGCGAGACTTCTGAAACAGGCCTTTGACCGGCTGGGAATCCCGTACCACGTCGTCGGAGAGAAGAAAGACGAAGAAGACGGGGCAGAATCGGTGTGCCCTTGCCGGTACGAAGAATTCAGCGTGACCGCCGAACGCGTGTCTTTGATGACGCTTCATGCGGCTAAAGGGCTGGAGTTCCCGGTTGTTTTTATCGTGGGGTGTGAAGATAATTTGCTGCCGCTTAACCTGGTCGGGCTTCAGGCCGAAACCCGGGAAGAACGCCGGTTGTTTTATGTGGGTATGACCAGGGCCCGCGAGCGGTTATATCTTTTGCGCGCCAGAAAGCGTTTGTTGTTCGGGCAGACACTCCATCCCCAGGCGTCCCCTTTCTTGAAGGATTTTGAAGCGGGCCTCGCCGAATATGAACAGGCCGTTCTGAAAACTAAAAAACGATCACTTCAGGATGACCAGATGAGTTTATTTTAGAAATTATTTATCTGTGGAACCGACGAATATTTTTTGTCTTAAGGTAAGGACGGTCTTTTGAACACGAGGGGGGAATGATGTTTTTTGCTGGGATCAGGAGGAATAAAGAAACAATCTTATATTTTGTCGTGACGGTGCTTCTGCTGGAAGCCGTCCGCGTCCGGTACAATTATATCATCAGAGAAGACCAGAAAGCTCCGGGCGTCCGGAAGAAAAAAAACAGGGCCCGGCTTTTTCTTATGAAAGCATCTCTGGCTTACTCGGTATTCCTGTTTTGGATTGTTTTTGATTATTTCACGACCCTTTCCGGGAAAATTACCGCGGTGTATCCGCAGTCGCAGTCTTTGACGACAAATACGGCGCTAGTTATTAACGCCTTTTTATCCTATGTCTTGACGGTGTTTCTTCTGCGGTTTCTTTTGAGGCTGTATGTCATCCGCATGAATGAGGCGTTTGGTTTCTGGAAAAAACTGGGCCGGTCCGCCTTGGACGGGACCAAAGCTTTTGTGAATGCGCCTTTGCGGGCCGGGAACGCCGTGAAAGACAAGCTGGTGGACGGGGTGCGAGGGGGATCGGACAAGGTGAAGGATACGGCTGTGATCGGAGCGTACGCCGTCGGCCGTGTTCCTGGGAACATCAAAGAGGCCGTCCGAGATGGAGATAATTGGAAATATGACGAGTTGATTGCCAGGATTTCTCAATTAGGTATCCCGGCGCTGGTGCTGGTGCTGGCTGTGGAAATAACCGGCGTGGTCGGGGCGGCTGCTGTTGTCGAAGGTTTGGCCCTGCTCGGAGGCCCCTGGGGGGTGATCGGCGGCCTGGGAGTGCTGGGCATCCTGGTTGTGATTTCAAAGGGGATCGGGCGTTACGGGTTCAAAGCGGTCTTTGAAGGCGTGCTGAAAAATCTTTATAAAAAAGGGCACAGCCGGGACGAGATACTGAAAAAAGTCGATGGATATAAGATAACGCAGAGAATGAAGAATTCCCTGCGAAAATATATTGACGAGCTGGGCGCCCGTGAAGAGGATTGGCCGGCGGATATGTCCCGCTGATATTTATCCGCGGACCGCGTTAAGAATGGTGTCCACGGGATGGAGCTTGTTCAGGGCGTAAAAGTGCAGGCCCGGCGCGCCGCGATCCAGCAGGTCGCGGCATTGCTTGACCGCGAAATTTATCCCTTCTTCCAGACAGCGGTCCGGGTCATCCTTGATGGGCAGGAAAATGTCGTGAACCTCCTGCGGCACGGTTGTCCCGCAGTTTTGGCAGAAACGGATTAGGTTGTCGTAATTCGTGACCGGGAGTATTCCCGGAATAACCCTTGCTTTGACTCCCATATCCCGTAATCGTTGCACGTAATCGAAATAATCCTGATTGTTGAAGAATAATTGGGTGGCGACAAAATCGGCGCCGTTATCGATTTTTATTTTAAGGTAACGGGCGTCTTTGTCCCGGTCCGGGCAGAGGATATGCCCTTCCGGGAATCCGGCCACGCCGATGGCGAAGAAGTCGCCATGATGCCGGCGGATAAACGCGCAGAGTTCACTGGAATATTGAAAGTTGTCCGGCCCCGGCCGCCAGTCCGGATTATCCTTCGGCGGGTCGCCCCGTAAAGCGAGCACGTTACAAATGCCTTTCTGCCGGATGTGGTCCAGGATGGCCTTGATCTCGTCCCGGGTGTGGCAGACACAGGTTAAATGCGCCACTCCCGGCAGGTGATACGTGTCCTGGATATGCTGGACGGTATCAAAAGTCCGCTCCCGGCTTCCGCCGCCGGCCCCGTATGTGCAGGAGATATAATCCGGGTTAAGGGTGACGAGCTCGGCGATGGTGGCCAGTAAATTTTGATGCCCTTTTTCGGTCTTGGCTGGAAAAAGTTCAAAAGAAAAAGTGCGCTCTTTACGCGCGAAAATGTCGGTCAGTTTTTTCATGGGTCGCAGTCTGTCCTGTTTATATGTTTATGATATTGCTGGCACGGGGCCTTCCCAGTATGGCAACGGGAATTATTTTAACATGGCGGGAGGAATCTGCCTAAAATCTTTTCCGTGTTTTTTGGAGAATGATAAAATACAATTTCTGCGGAGCGCTGTTTTGTAATACAATGAAACCATCCTGACGGGATGCAAACCCGGAAAGGACGGTGAAACGTTATTGTCCGGGACGCCGGGAGGTGTCCTGATATTCAAAGGTATGATGAAAATCCTGGATTCCTTAAAACTTCCGGAAGCGGCTTTGATCAGCGATTTGGACGATCCTCAATCCACGCTGATTCACCGGGATATCATCCGGAAAAAGCCGTTTTTGAAAAAACTCTACCTGGCTTTTTACCGCAGATTGGCCAACGGCTTACAGGCCGTTCCTCCGGGCGCGATTGTGGAGTTGGGCAGCGGGGGAGGACTGCTCAAGGACGTTCTGCCGGAGGTCATCACTTCGGATATCCTGTTCCTGCCTCATGTGGATGTGTGTTTCCGCGTTGATCAGAGCCCGTTTAAGAACGGGTCGGTCAGCGCCTTTGTGATGTTGAATGTTTTTCATCATGTTAAAGACACGCACGCTTTTTTTAGCGAGATGGACCGGTGTTTGCGTCCCGGGGGGAAAATCGTTATGATTGAACCGGCTAATTCCTGCTGGGGCCGATGGGTCTACCAGAATTTTCACCACGAGACGTTTGACCCTTCCGCGGGCTGGGGCGTCGAGGGCGAGGGCGCTTTGTCATGCGGCAATGGCGCCTTACCCTGGATCGTTTTCCGGCGGGACTATGGCGTTTTTAGCCAGCGGTACCAGCGGCTGGTTTTGAAAAGTTTCCGTCCTTTCGGGCCTTTGGCTTATTTGTTGAGCGGCGGGGTGTCTTTCCGGCAATTGCTGCCTACCTGGGGGTATTCGCTGGTCCAAGGGCTGGAGTGGTTGCTGTCGCCTTTGAGCCCGTGGCTGAGCATGTTTTATTATATCGAGGTGGAAAAGAATCTTGAAAATCAGAAGGGCGTTTAAGGAGAATAAGAGATGGATGTCGTTCTGATAACCGGATCCGCGGGGCTGATCGGTTCGGAAGCGGTGGAATTTTTTGGCTCCCGGGGGTTTAAGCCGGTCGGGATTGATAATGATATGAGGCGGGTTTTTTTCGGGGAGGAGGCGTCAACGCGCTGGAACGCCGCAGCCCTTCGGGAAAAGATTCCCGGATATGACCACAGGACTGCCGATATCCGGGACACCGACGCCTTGGATGCGCTTTTTACGGAATACGGGCGGGACATCAAACTTGTGATTCATACCGCGGCCCAGCCTTCCCATGACTGGGCGGCCCGGGAGCCGGTGACTGATTTTACGGTGAACGCCAATGGAACTTTGAACCTGCTGGAAATGACCCGCCGGCATTGCCCGGGAGCGGTCTTTATTTTTACCAGCACCAATAAGGTTTATGGCGATACCCCTAACCGTCTCCCTTTGAAAGAGCGGGAAACCCGCTGGGACCTCGAGGAACAGCACCCTTTGTTCGATGGGATTGATGAAACCATGAGCATCGACCAGAGCCAACACTCGTTATTCGGGGCGTCCAAGGTGGCGGCCGATATTCTGGTCCAGGAATACGGCCGGTATTTCGGGCTCAAGACCGGGTGTTTCCGGGGAGGATGCCTGACCGGCCCCCGGCATTCCGGCGCGGCCCTGCACGGGTTTTTGTCGTATTTGATGAAATGCTGCATGACCGGCACGCCGTATACCGTGTTGGGTTATAAAGGGAAACAGGTGCGGGATAATATTCACAGTTTTGACCTGGTCCACGCGTTTTATTGTTTTTTTCAGGCCCCGCGGCCGGGAGAAGTTTACAACATAGGAGGAGGCCGGGCCAACAGCTGTTCCGTCCTGGAGGCGATCCGGTTGTGTGAAGACATCTGCGGCCGGGCGCTTCGCTGGGACTATAAAGACGACAGCCGGTCGGGGGACCATATCTGGTATATCAGCAGTTTGAAAAAATTTACCACCCACTACCCGCAATGGGAGCAGAAATTCAACCTGCGGGCTACCCTCTCCCAAATATGGGAATTAAACCAGGACCGATGGAAACAAGGAGACCACGCATGACCGCCCTTAATTCGATCGCCGAGCATTATGACAATCTGGCCGAGCAGCGCGACCGCTTCCGGAGGAAAAACCGCTATTATTATGAACTGCTTTATAAACAATACCGTTATCTGATCCCGGCCGGGAAGAAGGTCCTGGAGATCGGGTGTTCGACCGGCGACCTTTTGAACGAACTGAAGCCGTCCGTCGGGGTTGGGATCGATATCAGTGCGCGTTCGGTGGAACTCGCGGCCCGGAAATACCCGCATCTTAAGTTTGAGGCCTGCGCCCTGAAAGATTTTTCCTGTCCCGACAAATTTGATTTTATTATCCTGTCCGGGGTGCTGGGGGAATTAGACGATATTCAGCTTTTTTTGTCCGGCCTGCGGCCGTTCTGCCACGCGCACACGCGGATTATTATCGAGTATTACAGTTATCTCTGGCAGTATATTCTTAAATTCGGGGAAAAGGCCGGGTTGAAAATACGGCAGAAGATTCAAAACTGGCTGACGTATCATGACCTGTGTAATTTTCTGACCCTGACCGGATACGAGCCGGTTAAAACGGAACGGGCCGTCCTGTTTCCCGCCCCTGTCTGGGGGTTGAGTTATCTTATCAACCGCTTCATCGCGCCTTTGCCTGTTTTTAACGCGCTGACGCTGAATCATATAATAATTGCCCGTCCTCTTTTTGAATTTGAACGGGATTTCTCTGTGACAATTTTGGTCCCCTGCCGGAACGAGAAGGGGAACATTGAACAGGCGGTTCTGCGCACTCCGGCCTTCGGCCTGCATCAGGAGTTTATTTTTGTCGAGGGCGGGTCCCGGGACGGGACGTATGAGGAGGTGGAACGGGTCATGCGAGCCTATCCGGAGAAAGACATAAAACTTTTCAGGCAGACGGGAAAAGGGAAAGGGGATGCCGTGCGGATGGGGTTTAGCCGGGCTTCCGGGGAGATTTTGATGATCCTGGATGCGGATTTAACCGTTCCCCCCGAAGATCTGCCTAAGTTTTATGACGCGATCCGGCATAACCGGGGAGAATTTATAAATGGTTGCCGGTTGGTTTATCCCATGGAAAAGCAGGCCATGCGTTTCTTGAATCTTCTGGCAAATAAATTTTTTGGGATTTTTTTCAGCTGGCTTTTAGGCCAGCGTTTCAAAGACACCTTGTGCGGCACGAAGGTATTGTTTAAGCGTGATTATGAGGAGTTGGCCGCTAACCGGGCTTATTTCGGCCCGTTTGATCCTTTCGGCGATTTTGACCTTATCTTTGGCGCAGTCAAATTGAATCTCAAGGTCCTGGAACTGCCGATCCGTTACCGGGAAAGGACATACGGGACGACCCAGATTCAGCGCTTCCGTCACGGGTTACTGCTTTTTAAGATGTGTTTCTTTGCCATGAAGAAGATAAAATTCCGTTAGTTGTTATATTCCAACACTTTAAAATCTTGTAGTCATATTTTTAAATAAGGGAAATATAACAAGAATACCCCTTGACAATAAGTAATATTATTAATAATATGTTCAGGTCTTGAACACGCGCGAAGGGGGACCCCCTGTGATCAAAGATACCCTGAACACAAAAGAAGCCGAACTTATCAATATCATCGGATCGGAATGTGCCGCCAGCCAACGGGATTTTTCCCGTCATTTAAACATTTCTCTGGGTGCCACCAATATGCTTCTGCGCCGGCTGATGGAGCAGGGGTATATTCATATCCGTCAAGTTACCAAAAGAAAAGCTGAATATACGCTGACGCCTAAGGGGCTGTCCGAGCGCTTGGAACAGTCCCGGGGTTACGCGTTGCAAACGATTCAGTCTATTAATCGTTTTAAAGAGACGATCCGGGATATTGTGCGCGGCTTTTACCGCGGAGGGGAAAGAAATTTCTGGGCCTGCGGTGATGAAGAGGTGGCCTGGCTCGTTGAGGCGGTTTTTAAAGAAGAGGAATTCCAAGGGTGCCGGTTTCGGTCCCTTCCTGAAGCGCAGGGGGACGGGTTGGAAGACGGTGTGCTTTTTATCTGCCCGCCGCAAACAGATCAGCCGGGATGGAAGCCTGGGAAAAGGGTCAATTTGATCGAAAGCTTAGCCCGGGAAATTGACTCAATGAGCATTTAGTTTACACGACCCAAGGGAGTGTAAACTAGAAATGCGAATTGATCCTTCAGCGAGTGAGCCCAAGCGAACGAGTCGAAGGATGCGGATTTTTCATACACGATCCAAAGGAGTGTAAACTAGCCATGCGAATGGATCCTTCAGCGAGTGAGCTAAAGCGAACGAACCGCAGGATGGCGGTTTCATACTCCGCCGCTTGCTGCGGTTCATTGGGTCCAGAGCTGGCTCTGGGGTTTATATCTTTGATTCTTAGAAACGAGGTGTTTTGTGAAAAAGGTGTTTGAAATACGGACGGATCATAAAATTTTTGTGGCCGGGCACAACGGGATGGTCGGTTCTGCCGTGGTGCGGCAGTTGAAAGCCCGGGGATTTACGAATTTTGTATTAAGGTCCCGGGCCGAACTGGATTTGACGGATACCGAAGCGGTTAAAAAATTTTTCAGCCGGGAGAAACCCGATATCGTGGTCGACGCCGCGGCCCGGGTGGGGGGCATTAAGGCGAATAATGAGCACAAGGCAGAATTCCTTTATGAAAATTTGGTGATCCAGAACAATGTCATCCATCAGGCGTATGTGCATGGGGTCAAGAAACTTTGTTTCCTGGGCAGTTCCTGCATTTTTCCCCGGGAGTGCCCGCAGCCCATGAAAGAAGAATATTTATTGACCGGAGCTCTGGAACCGACCAATGAAGGGTATGCCCTGGCTAAGATTGCGGGATTGAAAATGGTGGAATATTATAACCGGCAATACGGGTTTCCCGGGATCAGCCTGATGCCGTGTAATCTTTACGGGACGAACGATTGTTTTGATCTGGAACGGTCGCATGTCCTTTCCGCCTTGGTGAAAAAGACGGTTGACGCGGTGGATGAAGGCCGGGACGAGGTCCCTCTGTGGGGGACTGGCCGCCCTTTGCGGGAGTTTCTGCATGTGGATGATGCGGCGGCTGCGATCCTGTTCATGCTGGAGCATTATGATTCCCCGGAATTTATTAATGTGGGAAGCGGGACAGAGGTGACGATCCGTTCTCTGGCGGAATTGATCGCTGATAAAGCCGGGTTCCGGGGCCGGTTGGCGTGGGACGCGACCAAGCCCGACGGTATGGCCCGGAAATGTATGGACGTAAGCCGGATGAAAGCTCTGGGCTTCGCGCCGCGCATCTCGCTTGCCGAGGGCGTGGGGCGGACGATTGCGGAGTACCGGGCGCTTAAACAGAAGTTTTCTAACGGATAACGCATTATTT
>JAGOJP010000062.1 GCA_017995055.1 Candidatus Omnitrophota bacterium | reverse complement strand
CCCGGGTGCCCCGCTGCACCGCGGCGCTGTTAAGGATAAACGCATGGTCGTCGACACAAAATTCTCCGTTTAAAGAATTAGAATAGATTAAAATCCCGACCGCGCATAGCGTGATAAGCGCAAGCGCCCGGCTGTTCCGGGCCGCCTTCCTCAGCCAGTTATTTTCATTGATCATAAGGCCTTGGCTCCTTTTCCTCTTCCTCGCCGTCCCCGTCCGCATGATCCAGTAAAATCCTTAAGTTCCTCTCTACCCCTCCCTCAAGCGCGTCAAAACGCAAGGCCTTTTCAAAGGCCCCTCGTGCTTTCGGATAATCCCCCCGGGCTGTGTATATAATTCCGATATTATTATATAACTTGGCGGTTGTGACGGGGTCCAACCGGGTTTTAGACCTTTTATCTTCGATAAGGTCCACGGCTTTTAAATAAAAAGAAAGGGCCTTCGCCTTGTACCCTTTACGGTCACACGCCACCCCGGCTTCATAATGCACCGAAAGCTTGCGCGGAGACAGGGCCGCCTCATATTCCCAGAAGCGGATTTCCTGGCGCCACACCTGATTTCTTAAGACCGTCATGACACACAGGCTCAAAATCAGGACAAAACCAACCCGTTTCAATCCCTCGGCCTCCCCAATCCTATCACACAAAAAAGAAACGAGAAAGATGGAAAAGCCCACCATGGGCAAATACAGCCAATGTTCAAACAAAAGGGCCCGGTGCACTAGGCTCACCACGGCCACTTCGACGCTCGTCGTCAAAAAAAACCAGAACACGCAAAAACTTAAAATCCGGTTGCGGCGGAACGACGCTCCCGCATAACCCAGCAAGCCTAAAAGAAGAACAGCCGAAAGCCCTGTCCGGATTTCCCACAAACTCATGACCACAGGATAATCATATTCAAACCGCTGAAAAGCCGGAAACACTAAAAGGCGCAGATACGTACGCAGGACATTCACTTCTGTCAGAAAAAAATACCAGCTAAACTGCGACCCGGCCAGCTGTTGGTTCAGCGTTAACCCGCTTTCATCGACCCGGGAAGAAAAAAACACAAGCAACAGTACCCCGCACAACAACACAAACGGAAGAAGCCGGCGCGCCAGCCCTGCCCAGTCCTCCTGGCCCGGCCTGAAAAAAAACAATTCACACAATAGAAGCGCGCCAGGCAACGTCACCGCCATTTCCTTGCAAAAAATCGCGCACAAAAAACTTACGATAGCCAGCCCGTAAGCCCAGCGGCCATTCCCCTGACGGAATGTAAAATACAAGACCAGCGTCAACAGGTAAAAGAGCGTCGCCAGGCATGTGGCGCGTTGAAAAATATAAGCCACCGCCTGCGTTTGAACAGGATGACATAAAAAAACCAGCGCCGCCCAGAAGGCGGGCAGGTCCCCGGGACAGGCAGAGGGCCCGCGCGCAAAAGGGCTTTTAGAAAGATGCAGGACAAAAAGGTACACAAGGAAGCTGTTGAAAATATGTATAAAAATATTGACCAGATGAAAGCCCATCACGCGGAACCCGTGCAGGGCATAATTCACCGCAAAGGTGACAAAAACCAGGAAACGCGTCGGGAAAGAAAACCAGATCGGCCGGAGATCAGGAAAATTCCGGATCGAATGATTATAAGAAAGGAACACATAGTCATCGCAGATAAAATCCCCTTCGAGGACAGGGCTGTAAACAGCCAAACCAATGATCATCAGATAAAGGAGAACAAAGACAGGACGGTATAGCAAAGCGGTTTTCATCGATGGCTATGGATAATGAATCCGTTAAGAAAGTGGTCCTCCGGGGGGCCATCCATACGGATTAGGCCTCGTCAAAGGCTGTTTTCACAAGTTGCTGCAGACGCTGCTCAAAATCCGCAAGCCCCTGGACAGGAATCATGCCCGGGATATTCCAATTTCCAAGGTCAAGGACCGGTCTTTTATAAACCAACCCGTAACAAATTTCGGATTCGGTTCCGTAACTTCCCGGCAAGGCCACAATAATATCAGCGGAACATGCGACCATAGCGTTTCGGGCGAACCCGATAGATGTTGGTAAAGCTATGTCAATATAGGTATTTGCGTCATTTTTATCTGTCCCGGGCAACAATCCTATCGTCAAACCTCCGGCATCTTTTGCCCCCCGAGAAACAATCTCCATCACTCCCCCAAGACCGCCACAAACAAGTACGCACCCCATTTTACCTATAATTTTCCCTACATTATATACAAATTCCTCCACAACGCCATCAAAACTATGGCTCCCCAAAACTGAAACAGTAATTTTTTGATAACGCATATTTTTTCTCAAAAAAATCTATTTTTTTCCACAATTGGGCAAAAGCTGTGCAAAACTATTGGAATTTTAATTCAATAGAAGAGGGCCCATCGGGAGTCGAACCCGAACCACAGGAACCGGAATCCTGGACTCTATCCATTAAGCTATGGGCCCCAAACGACTAGAAAAATCGAATGATATACTTTGAGGGAAAGCCCGCAGAATATTCCTGCGAACAACCAGTCTCTTACAAAACCTGCAAACCAACCCGACACAGGAAGACCTGTTCACGGCTGCGGGCCTACAATCCCGCAGGATAAATAATGATTATAAATATAACTGGCTAAAAGTCAAAGAGTTTTATTCGAAGTTTACCCCGGCGCATTTCCTCCCTGCCGGACATCACCGCGATCAGCCCTCTCCATCCGTTCTCCCGCCTCTATTCATCTTGATAAACTATTTTTCCGCCGAAGAGAGTCATTTTCACCTTCCCTTTAAGCGGCCTGCCTATAAACGGGGAATTGACGGCTTTGGAAACGAACTCTTCTGCTTTGACCACCCATTCTTCATTCGTGTCGACAATCGTTAAATCCGCAGCATATCCTTCCCTGACCGCGCCCTTCTGTCCCAGGCCAAGGATCCTGGCCGGAGCCGCAGACATTTTATCAACAAGCTGACTTAAGGTCAGTACGCCCGGGGCCACCAACTCTGTTATTCCCAAAGCCAGGGCAGTCTCCAACCCTGTGACACCGAACGGCGCGTGATCAAACCCGACCTCCTTATCCTCAACCGTATGCGGCGCGTGGTCCGTGGCGATACAATCAATTGTGCCGTCTTTCAGGCCCTGCCGTAGAGCGGCCACATCCGCGGCCGTCCTTAACGGCGGATTCACCTTGGTATTGGGATTAAAGGATTTAACGGCTTCATCCGTCAACGTGAAGTGATGCGGCGTCGCCTCCGCGGTCACCTGAATTCCCTGCGATTTGGCCCAGCGGATCAGCTCGACCGACCGGGCCGCGCTGATATGCTGCAAATGGATTCTGGTATTCAAAAAATGGACAAGTTCAATGTCCCGGGCGACAATCACGGTCTCCGCCACGACAGGGTCGCCCTTCATCCCCAAAAGAGTGGATGTGTAACTCTCATTCATGACCCCGCCGCTGCTCAAAGCAAGATCCTGACAGTGCTCCATAAATAAAAGGCCGGCCATGCGCGCGTAATCCAAAGCCAGCCGCAGCGTTTGGCTGTTGGCGACACTCCGGCCGTCGTCCGTCAGGGCCAGGCACCCCGCCTCTTTCAGCTCAAACATGTCCGTCAATTCTTCGCCACGCTGCCCGCGGGTCATCGCCCCCGCGGGAAAAATATTCAGCAATCCGACCCGCCGGGCTTCCTTGAGCACAGCCTCGACAATCATCGCATTGTCAATCACGGGATTGGTGTTCGGCATGCAGACGACAGTGGTAAACCCGCCCCGGACAGCGGCCCGGGCTCCGGTTTCGATGGTTTCTTTGTCTTCCCGCCCCGGCTGACGCAAATGCACATGCAGGTCGATCAGCCCCGGGAAAACGTGTCTCCCCTGAGCGTCAATCACCCGGGCCTGCCCTTCCGGAATCGCAGGCGCGATCCGGGCAATCACCCCCTTCTCGATAAGGATGTCCTGCGGCTGTTTGCATATTTTGTCCGCGTTAACAATAAGCGCCTTTTTGATTAACACCGCCATGTCTTTTCTCCTGTCATCCAATTCCTTCGGCGGAGCCCGCCGTCTGTTTCCCCGGTTCCGGAGTCTTCCGTCCCGACATCAAATACATGACCGCCATGCGGACCGCGACACCGTTCGTCACCTGTTCCAGGATGACCGAATATTCCCCATCGGCGACATCAGCGGTCAATTCGACCCCGCGGTTGGTGGGCCCGGGATGCATAATCAGGACATCCTGGGGAGCCTTCTTAAGTTTTTCTTTGTTAAGCCCGAACACCCGGGCGTATTCCCGGATCGACGGAAGAAACTTATCCTGCTGGCGTTCTTTCTGCAGCCGCAACAGCATCAGCACGTCACTGTCCTTAAGCACGTCATCTACATTGTATGTAACTTTCACCCCGAGTTTTCTGACATCAACCGGAATCAAGGTCGATGGCCCGCAGAGAGTCACGTCCGCGCCGAGTTTCGTCAAGCCCCAGATATTGGAACGGGCGACACGGGAATGCAGGATGTCTCCAAGGATAGCGACCTTCAGCCCCGCAATACGCCCCTTCTTTTCTTTCATGGTAAAAATATCCAAAAGCGCCTGCGTGGGATGGGCATGACATCCGTCGCCGGCATTGATAATCGACGCCCGGACTCCCTCCCCCAGGATATACGGCACCCCGGCCGACTGATGGCGGACGATAATCATATCCACATTCATGGCCTCAATGTTCCGCGCGGTATCCAGGATAGATTCCCCTTTAGACAAAGCGCTTCCGCTGGAAGAAAAATTGATGGTGTCCGCCGAGAGCCTTTTAGCCGCCAGCTCGAAAGAGGTGCGCGTCCGGGTTGAAGGCTCAAAAAAAAGCATGACCACAGTTTTCCCGCGCAACGCCGGGACCTTTTTTACGTCCCGGGTGGACACCTCTTTAAAAGACCGGGCCGTCTCCAGGATCAATTCAATTTCTTCTTTCGAAAGCTCTTGCAAATCAAACAAATGATGCCGGGTCCATTCGGTCATATTCTTTTTATCTCCTCTAAAACGACTTCGTCCTCGGAATGGTCGCTTTCTTCCAGGACAACCCGCACATTATGGTCCAAAGACGTAGGAATATTTTTCCCCACATAATCCGCGCGAATGGGCAGCTCCCGGTGTCCCCGGTCTACCAGAACAGCCAGTTGAATCTCCGCCGGCCGGCCAAAATCAATCAGGGCATCCAGAGCGGCCCGGATAGTCCGCCCCGTGAATAACACGTCGTCCACCAGAACGATTTTCTTCCCGGTGATGTTAAAATCAATCAAGGTCTCGCGCACGACCGGCTGGGTGTCGACAAGCGTCAAATCATCGCGGTACAACGTAATATCCAGAACACCCACAGAAATATTCTGGCCTTCAATCTCTTCGATACAACTTCTAATACGTTCCGCCAGGACCACCCCGCGGGTGCGGATACCGACAAGGCACAGGTTTTCAATGCCCTTATTCTTCTCCAGGATCTCATGCGCGATCCGCATGATCGTGCGGCGGATATACTCACGGTCCATAATTTTACCCACAGGCACCATCAGAAGTCTCCTTGATCTGGTTAAAAAAAAACTCGCCCTCAACGTTGAGGCGAGTCTATACAATCTGATATAAATTTAGATTAAGCATGTCCCGACCTTTGCCGACCTCTCAGGACCGGATTAAAGGTTAAATTTAGTCAAATATACCATTCGCATCCCTTCCTGTCAAGAGGGGGCCCCGTCTTCTTCGGTAACATTTATTTTTGAGTCAGCGGAATGACAGGCCGGGGCGCCTTGGGACAGCAATAGGACGAATTCCCCTTTGGGGCTGATCCGGGAAAAATGCCCGATGAGGTCCTGGCAAGACCCCGCCCGCACCTCTTCAAACTTTTTGGTCAGTTCGCGCACGCACACCATGCGCGGATTATCCAGCACGTCGCAGAAATCCTGCAGGGTCTTGATCAGCCGGTGCGGGGATTCATAAAAAATAACCGTCCTGGCCTCATCCTTAAACCCGGCTAATTTCCTGCGGCGGGCCGCGGACTTCGTCGGCAGGAACCCCTCGAAAACAAAGGCGTGCGCAGGAAGGCCCGACACAGAAAGCGCTCCGATAAGGGCGCAGGGCCCGGGGACAACCGTCACAGGGACGCCGTTGTCCCGTGCCAGCCGGATCAGGTGAAACCCCGGGTCACTGATCCCCGGAGTGCCGGCATCGGTCACCAAAGCCACGCTCTGTCCGCCTTTCATGACCTTCAGGAGATATTCCCCTTTTTTAAACTTGTTGTGCTCAAAATAACTCGTCACCGGCGTGGCGATGTCATAGTGCTGCAAAAGAATCCGGCTGTGCCGGGTATCCTCGGCCGCGATCAAATCAACCGCCCGCAGAACTTCCACGGCCCGGAACGTGATATCTTTAAGATTGCCGATCGGCGTTGACACAATATATAACATGACGTTTCCCCTCAAAATTCCTGGCGTGGCCTGCTCGATTGTCCCGTCCCTGCATCAATACCATGCCGCAGCGGCGCAATCTGAAGCGGGTTGGACGCACTCCTGCCCTGGCGACATTGCCTCCGGACACGTAAGATATTTGTCAATCCCACCCTGTCTCCGGCCATAACCCGCGGGTGAAACGAACAATATCCCGGCTCTGTTCACCGGTCAAGGGGCAACACGGAGAATTATGAACGTCCGTGTCCCGGTTTTCAACGATCAGGACCATCGCGTCTTCCGTGAGGGTATGCGTGTGCCAGGCCGCTTTCTTGACGGTATAGATCTTAAACGGCTCCATGTTTCTGGCGTGCACCGCTGTGACGGCGTCCTGCCCTTCCCCTAAAAAAAGGATACAACGGCCCCGCAATAAGACAAAAACTTCATCGGTCTCGTCATGGCGCTGCATGGCGCGCAGGTTATCCGCCCGCAGTTCTTCTAT
Organism: Candidatus Omnitrophota bacterium; assembly: GCA_017995055.1. GTDB lineage: Bacteria > Omnitrophota > Gorgyraeia > Zapsychrales > JANLHA01 > JAGOJP01. Next base: position 5,779 of record JAGOJP010000062.1, on the reverse strand, counting down.
GTAATTTAATACCGCCACCCGCCAACTCCCGAAATCCACCAACGGGCGATACCCTTCCCCCGGGTATTCCCGCACATCCAACAACTCATCCAGCCCGGCCATGACGGGTCCTTTCTCTTGTGATAATTTTCATTATACTTTAAAAACCGCAAGGGTTAATCTTAAATAAAAAGTTTAAAAAATATCCCAGGCCGAGAACCGGGAGGGAAAACAGGGATTATTCGACAGTGACGGATTTAGCAAGATTGCGCGGCTGATCCACATTACACCCGAGATGCACGGCAATATAATAAGCCAACAGCTGCAGAGGCAAGGCAACAAGCAAAGGGGTCAGATTTTCATCCAAGGGAGGAACGGGAAACACCATATGAGCATGCTTCTTTATAGAGAGATCCCCTTCCGTGGCAATAGCGATGACCTTTCCCTTGCGGGCGCGAATTTCCTGGATATTGGAGATCATTTTTTCATAGACAGATGATTGCGGCGCGACACAGATCACCGCTCGGTACTCATCAATCAAGGCGATCGGCCCATGCTTCATCTCGCCGGCCGGGTAACCCTCGGCAGGGATATAAGAAATCTCCTTCAGCTTCAGCGCCCCCTCCAGCGCCGAAGGAAAGTTGATGTTGCGCCCCAAAAACAGGAAGCAGCCGAAATGAGAATTCTTTTTGGCGATCTTATGAACGGCCTTCTTGCGGCGCAAAATCTCACGATAAAGATCAGGCACTTTCTTCAGCTCTCTCATGTAATGCCGCCGCCGCTGGCTGGAAATTTTCTGAAACGACTGGCTTAATTGCAACCCCAAAAGATACAACATACAGAGCTGTGCGACATAAGCTTTTGTCGAGGCCACGCCGATCTCCGGTCCGGCGTGCGTGTAAAGAATCCCATCGGACTCTCTGGCCAGGGACGACCCGACCACATTACAAATTGAAATCAGTTGGGCACCGCGCGCCTTGGCCTCTTTCGCCGCGGCTAACGTGTCAGCGGTCTCCCCGGATTGACTGATCGCGATAATGAGCGTGTTTTTATCAACGATCGGATCCCGATAACGGAATTCACTGGCCATATCCACCGTCACCGGGATAGGCGTGAGCGCCTCGAGCCAGTAGCGGCCAACCAGTCCGGCATGATACGCCGTACCGCAGGCAACAATATAAATATGTTTTACACGTTTAATCTGCGCCTGACTCAAGGTCAATCCGTCCAAAACAACACGGGACCCTTTCAACCGGGCCTTCAGCATCTGTTCGATGACAGCCGGTTGTTCGTGGATCTCCTTAAGCATGAAATGGGCGTACCCCTGCTTCTGCACAGCCTCGACATTAAAAGCCACTTTATGCACGGGAGGCGACACCCGTTGCCCTTCAAAAGTAAAAACTTCGACCCGTTCCCGGGTGAGGCGGGCCATATGTCCGTCCTCCAGGTAAATCACCCGATGGGTTGAATCCATCACCGCCGGCACGTCAGAAGCGATAAAATTTTCATCCCGCCCCACCCCGATGATAAGCGGAGATCCTATACGGACCGCAACGATCTGGTCCGGCTGAAAAGAAGAAATAATCCCCAACGCAAACGCGCCCCGCAATTGCTTGACAGCTTTGCGAACCGCATCCAGGAGATCTCCGGAAAAACACTCTTCAATAAGATGGGCAATGACTTCCGTGTCCGTATCCGACCGGAAAATGTGTTGGCGGGAAACAAGCCTGGCTTTTAAATTTTCGTAATTTTCGATAATCCCGTTATGAACTATCAAAAATTTATGGGAACAGTCAAAATGAGGATGAGCGTTGCGGTGGTTCGGCACGCCGTGAGTGGCCCAGCGGGTGTGGGACAACCCGACATGCCCGGAAGGAAGTTTTTTTTCCCCCAGGACCGCAACAAGATCCGCGATCTTTCCCCGGGTTTTCTGAACCCAGATCTGCTGTTTCCCTGGAGGAATAATTCCGATACCGGCAGAATCATACCCGCGGTATTCTAATTTCTTTAACCCCTCCAGAAGAAGAGGTTGCGCTTCCCGGTTACCAATATAACCGATAATGCCGCACATGGGTTTTTATCTCTTATTAAAACAAGGAAGTTATTTGCAAAAAATCCGAGGTCACAAGCAAGATATTAAGACTTTTCTGACTCGTTTGCGGGTGCAGTCATAGGATTAACATTCACATAAGTGACTGATTTCTTGTATTTATTCCGCTTTCGGCTGAAATAAACAGTCCCATCGCATGCGGCATTAAGATGCATCTGTCCGGTAACATTAAGACCGGGTTTCCACTTGCTTCCTTCCCGGGTCAAAATCGTGCCAGCCCTGACAAATTCGCCTCCCGTCACTTTCACTCCACGCGTCTCGCGGTAAAATTTCGATGTTAAACCGCCCTTTTTCGCCATCGACAAGGCCTCCTCTTACATGATAAATTCCAAATGCTTTAAATCCGCCCAAACCTTAGGAAAAGATGCCCAACACAGGGCATTCTTTGGGCCGGGTGAAAAATAGATATTAACAAAAAATTTTAAAAATGTAAACAATAATTTTCCTGGACGCCCCCCTTTAAACAGGGGACTTAAAGCCCTTCATCCGCGGACTCTTTTATTGTTTTAATAAGGCCTCAATTTGCGTTTTGAAACTCGCAAAATCCCTGGCCGTTGTTTTACGCCCGCCCAGGAAAAACGTTGGGGTCCCGCGAACATCCGATTGAGACCCCAAAACTATGTCCTGCTGGATCCATTGTTCATATTGCACATCTTTTTGCTTAAAATCATTCATAAATTTTTCGACATTCAGCCCTAACTGTCCAGCCAGTTCTTTGAATTTATCTTCTGTCAGGGCCCGGTTATTATCCAAAAGCAACCTGAGCATCTCATAATATTTCCCCTGTTCTCCAGCCGCCAAAGCCGCTTTAGCGGCCGGTTTGGCCTGTGGATGAAATTGAAGGGGAAAATTTTTTGCGACAAAATTGACCTTGTCCGGATAAGCCGCGAGCACTTCTTCAATAACCGGATAAAATCGAGTCGAATACGGGCATTGAATATCTATAAAGGCCACAATCGTAACCGGCGCAGACGGGTTCCCTTTGACAGGGGAATGCGCCACATTCAGCGTATATGCTTTATTATAATCTTCCTGCGGCCGCTGTGGGACCTGTTGAGCGGCTGGGCCCCCAGACAACTTTTGCACTATATTGGTTAACTCAACGATCCGTTTTTCCAAAGCTGAAATCCGTGACTCTAGGGAAAAGCGGTCCGCACCGGCCTTGGCCTCGCCTTCGCCAGCACTATTTTGAGTGTTTTGGGAGTTTATGGCGGTCGTTAATTGCATCAACTGACGCTGAATAACCTGATTCATTTTTAATATTTCATTCTGTTGGTTGATCAAACGGACCATAATCGGGCTGTTGACTTTCTGAACCGTGATAAGAACCCCAACGGCAATGGCAAGGACAATAACAACAGGCAAAACAAAAGTACGATTATTCATATAAATCTTTCCTTTCTTTTTTAAACGCTGTCCCAGCTGAACTCCGATTAACCGCTCCATTCTATGCTATAAATATATAATTTGCAATAGATTTAATCTTATAGACATAGGCGCGGGCCCTAGGAACAACTCGCTTCACGGCGTCTTCTGGCTTCTTAACATGCGTGCGGACATCTCCGAAGCAGAACCTTGTTAACCTCTCGCATTCATCCACAGGCACGCCCCTGGTCTTCTGCGCAGGCGGAGAAAAACCATGTTCAGCCATTACAAATCAATCCCCCCGTAGCGTTCTACAATATATTTAATATCGTCCCATCTCCGGGTACAGCCGAAAACCGCGATAATACAAATACTTTTGCCTTTTTTAAGATATCCGACAAAACAAGCCTTGGCCTCTTTCGTATATCCTGTTTTCCCGTGAAGCTTTTTTTTCCAGTCCATGAAAAGAATTTTATTATGACTTTTCAGCGGAATTTTCCTGCCTTCCAAAGAATAAATCGTGCGGGACTTCGTCCCAACAAGCTGCCGGAAAAAATCATTCTTTAAAGCGGCCCGAAAAATCAGATACATATCATACGGGGTCGTGTATTGTTTCGCTTTTGAAGGCAAGCCATGGGGGTTAGCGAAACACGTGTGTTTCGCCCCCAACTCCCGGGCTTTCTGATTCATAAGCTCAACGAATTTCTCTTCACTGCCTGCGACCGCCTCCGCCAGGATCACGCTGACGTCATTGGCGGACTTCAGCATTAAAGCGTATAATAAATCCCGGACACGGAATCTCTCTCCGGCCTTAGCGTAAATTTTGGAAGGCTGGGGATAGGTGGCGCGGGCGCTTGTCGTCACCACTTTATTAAGCGGCAGGCGATCCAACACAATAAGGGCCGTCATGACCTTGACGGTGCTGGCCGGAACCACCCGGGTATGAACATTCTTGCCATAATAACGGACCACGTCCGTGCTGTTTGAAAAAATAGCGGCCCTGGCTGAAACAGTATAAGGCCCTCCTTTTTTCTTGGCATAAGCCGGAGGCGGGCTGCATAAAATAACAACAAGCAATAAAGACAGGTACCGGACAAGCCGGGTCTTCCGAAAATTCTCCATAGACACAATCCTATCCATGCGTGGCCTCATTCTCCCGAGCGCTGTTCTTCACCGCGTCCGCCGTCATCTGCACGGCGAGGGCTACCCCCGGGGTGGGGAGCACCGTTTGCCCCGGAGCGACCGCAATGCACCAGCCGCGCCGGCTCTTGGCGACAGCAATCCAGACATGCTGGGTCAGGTGTTCCTCGGCGACGACCAGATGCACCATCGCTTTCTTCCTTTGAGGGTCAGAAAGGAACTCTTTCTGGACAACAGAAGGGTGCCCGATCCGGTCAGGGAATAAAAATCTGTCTGGGATAAAATCGTCTGCAAAATACACTGTCAAAGGGACATCTTCCTCCCAAGGGATATCACTATGCTTTTCTTTATGCAAAACCAGTTCAAAAAATTCCTCCTGCCCTTCTCCCGCCCACTTCCGCTCAAATTTCGTGTTAAAACGCGGGCGGATTGTCTTCGCCTCAACCTTAAACCCAGAATCACAAACTTCTTCCTGAATCCACTCAAAATACGGCTCATAATCCGTTACGATCTGGACAAATCCGCTTTCAACCAGCCGGCTGTTCAGGACCTGGCAAAAAGGCCGGGAAAACAGCCGGTACTTTATATGGCCTTTCTTCGGCCAGGGGCAGGGGAAAAGACAATACACCCGGTGAAGGCTTCGAGGGGCAAACAGCCGCCTCAAGGCGACGTCCGCCTCAACTTGTAAAATACGGATATTATCCGGGAAGGGATTTTCTCCGGCGGCTTGGCGGGCAACCCAGATTCTATGCAGCGTTTTTTTAATCCTTTGCCAATCAAGCTCAATGCCGACATAATTCCGTTCAGGAGCGCCCCGGGATTGGGACAGGAGAAATTCCCCAAGCCCAAACCCGATTTCAAGGTCCAACGGAGCCTGGCGGTTAAACTGCGCCGTCCAATCGATAGGCCTCGGATGCTGATAATGCAGGATAAAATTCTCAATCGCAATATCTTTAAATTTCTTACGCGCCATACAGCCAAACCTGCCCCCCGGGGTTTCCTGCGTGAGGCTATTTTTTCACCTTCTTATTTAAATACTCCCAGCCGTACCCCATCAATTGATCCTTCACAAAAACCAGCGGGGCCAGCTCATCATCGGTAATCTGACCGTCCGCCGCGTTGATCCCGACAAAATAATAATCAATTTCATAGACCTTATCGCCCTCGGCAACCTGCTCCTGACGA
>JAGOJP010000001.1 GCA_017995055.1 Candidatus Omnitrophota bacterium | reverse complement strand
GCACGTCCAGGAAAGAAATCTTTTCCACCACCAACTTCACCTGGCTGGTCACCAGGACAGTGATACTGCTCGACATAATCAGCAAAAGCGGACAAATCAGCATGATCGAAAGATAATCGCTGAACTTCCGGCCCCATGTCCGGCTCTTCCGGATGCCCCAGATATCATTAAACGAACTCTCGATATTCCCGAGCACTTTTATAACCGTCCAGAACAGAATAGCCACGCCCACACCCGCAATCACCCCGCCTTTGGTTGTTTCCAGAAGAGTCTGGGAAAAACTGATAATGCGTTCCACCACCTCTTCCTGCCCGGCGAGTTTTTCATAAAGCTGTTTCTCCAGTATTTTTTCTATGCCAAATCCTTTGGCAATGCCAAACGCCATGGCCACCAGAGGGACAATGGACAAAAGGGAATAATATGTCAGCGCCGACGCCCGCAGTTGGCATTTATCTTCGTCAAAGCCCCGGAAAGCCAATAACATAATCCTGAGCTGTTTCAACCAGAAGGACTTTGTCCGGGATAATTTGTGCATCCGGATGCGCCAAATATCAACTTTAAGAAACTGGATAAGATGACGGATATATAACATAATAATCTCTCCTTCCGTACACACAAACGTATTGATCCAAAAGAGGAAACGCCAAACCCGGCCCTCTCCTAGAAACATTCCCAAGGGAATGTCACTGTAAATCGAAGTTATATTAATACATTTCCGGTTATTAGACCAGTGATTTCTATGGTGTGTTGGTGCCGGCACAAAGACCTCTCCTGCCCGGCAGCACCAGCCCGGCCCCGGCCCATTGAGGCGATGCTTCCTCTGAGGCGATGATTCCCTTGAAATTGCTTGTTTTTGGCAGTAAAATTGGTTTTAATATGAGATATAAATTTTTCAGCGTCATACTCTTGGTGATTCTGGCGGCCGGGATGGCGGCCCACCTTCCCTCCCGCACCCAACCGTCGTTGCCGGCTTCTTCTCAAGAGATGCAGTATGCCCGCGGCCTTTTCCCGGGGGAAGAGGACATCACGCCGGTCACCGCCTTCCCCCCGCACCTTAAAGTCTACACCGCCCCCCGGAATCCCGGGGAAAAGAAATTAATCGGATACGCTTTTCGCACAACCGCGCTCGCTCCGGACATTCAAGGATACGCCGGCCCCATAGATCTGTTAATCGGGATTGACGTTCAGGGAACCATAATCGGGATCCAGGTCCTCTCGCATCAGGAAACCGCCGCTTACATTAAGAACCTCGACGGATTTCTGAAACAATTCATCAACCGGGGCTCCGCGGACCCTCTGGTGCTGGGCCAAACAATCGACGGGATCAGTCAGGCCACCATCACCAGTTCCGCCATCACCCGTGCCATAGAAAAAAGCCGCACCCTCATGAATCAAGAAATCCTCCGGCTCAACCAGGCGCCAAGCCAACACCAGCCGGACTCTTTCCCGTGGGAAGAGCTTCTCGTGCCCGCGTTACTGTTCGTCCTGGCGGGAAGCGGGGTGTTTTTTCGCAAAGCCTCTTTTCGCTGGCTGGCTTTGACCGGAGGCCTGCTTTACCTGGGCTTGATTAAAAAAACCATGGTAGCGGCGGCTCATGTCGCCAATATCGGCATCCTGAACCTGCCGTCTTTTTCCGCCTCCCCTTTATGGTACGCCCTCATGACCGGGACTTTTCTCTCTTGCGTGGCCGGCGGGATGATATACTGCGGCAGTATCTGCCCCTTTGCCGCTGTCCAGGAATTGTTACACGCCGCCGGGCAACGACTCAACCGTCCAGCGCTTCTCCCTTCGCCCGGGGTGGATTCCGCGGCCCGCTTATTTAAATATGCCCTGCTGGTTGTTATCCTGAGCGCCGGCCTCTCTGCCTCCAATCCGGACATCGCCAATGTTGAAGTTTTTGTCACGCTTTTTACCCGTCACGGATCCTGGCCGGCCTGGCTTCTCTTAGGAATCATGCTGACCGCCGGGATATTCCATTATCGGTTCTGGTGCAAATATTTTTGTCCTGTCGGCGCCATAAACGGGCTTTTATCGCAGGCCAGCCTGTTTAAAATCAGGGTCCGGGGATCCTGCAACGGCTGCCAGCAGTGTCAGGCCGTGTGCCCGACGCAGGCGATTCACATTCTCCCCGGCGGGAAAGTCATAGTAAAAACCCCGGAATGCATTCTATGCTTGAAATGCGTCCGGCGCTGCGCGCAGGGAGCCCTGTGTTTTTCTTATGAACGGACCAAAAATAAATAATATCCTGTTTTTAGTCGTTTATGTCTTAAGCGGCGCCCTGCTTCTGGGGATTGTTTCCAACAATCTGAACCCCCTCCCCTCGTCCGGAAGGCCCCCAAGCGTGGCGCCGGTCCCGGAGAAAACAGAGGGCTCCGAACAGCAAGACATGGAAACATCGGGCCTCAAACTGTACGAGGCCCGGCACTGGAAAACTGTCGAATAACCAAAAGGCGATTATGTCCCATTGTGTGGAATGCGAATTATGCCCCAGGCACTGCCGGTTAAAAGAAGGCCAGCGGGGTAACTGCCGGGTCAGAGCCAACGTTCAAGGAAAACTTTATTCCCTTGTCTACGGGAATCCCTGCGCCGTGAATGTCGACCCCATCGAGAAGAAACCGTTATTTCATGTCCTTCCGGCCTCCCTCTCGTTCTCCATCGCCACGGCCGGCTGCAACCTGCATTGCAAATACTGTCAAAACTGGGCCATCTCCCAGGTGCCCCCGGAGAAAACAGAAAATTATGACCTCCCTCCTCAAAGCGTTGTCCGCGAGGCGCTGCGCGCCCGCTGCCGGAGCATTTCTTACACATATTCCGACCCCATTATTTTTTATGAATACTGTCTGGATACCTCCCGGATCGCGCACACACAGCGCCTGCTGAATATCATGGTCACCGCCGGATATATTGAAAAAAAACCGCTCCTGGAATTATGCCCCCATATTGACGCCGCCAATATGGATTTAAAAGGCATCACCGAAGAATTTTACCGCGACATGTCCGAAGCGACCCTGCAACCGGTTCTGGACGCCATTATGATCATGAAGCAGAACAACGTGTTTGTGGAATTGACGAATCTCATCGTGCCGACATGGAATGATAAACCCAAAGATATCCGCGACCTGTGCCGGTGGGTGGCCCGGAACCCCGGGAAAGACACTCCCATCCATTTTTCCCGGTTTATGCCCATGCACAAACTCACAAACCTCCCCCCCACCCCGGTCGAAACCTTAACAATGGCCTGGGATATCGCCAAAGAAGAAGGACTCCAATACGCTTACGTCGGGAACTTGCCCCGGCATCCGGGGAACAACACCTATTGTCCCCACGACAATAAGCCGCTGATCAAACGGATCGGCTATACCATTTTAAGCAACCATATTGTGGACGGAAAATGCGAATACTGCCAGACTCCCATCCCGGGAATCTGGCAATAAAAACCGCGAAAGGAATACGATGGAGCACAAAACCATGGACCGAAAAACATTTTTAAAATGGCTGGGAGCCTTGCTGATGGGATTATGTTCCGGCCGCGACCTGCGGAACGTGTCCGCCACGACGAGGACCACCCCGCCTCGCTTGAAAGAAGCCCGGCATTACCGCACAGGCCGGGACCTGGCCGGATGACACTTTGAAAGGTATTGAAAAGGCGTCCCGAAGGGATATAAACCGCCTTAAACCCGCAGGGTCCTGATCAAAAGCCACACCGCGGTATTCATCATGGCGATAAGAACCGCGACTGGCATAATTCCATACAAGGGAATTAACACCGCGCCCGTGATCCACGCCCCCAGGGCCGCGCCCATCACATCCAACGCATAAAGGAAGCCCGCTTCCGAGGCCACATCCGGAGACGTTCCTGAAAGCTCCTGCGCGAGGGAAACCGCCAGCGGATACTGTATCCCGCCGTAAAACCCCGCGATAACCGGCAGGAGAGAAAATGTTACCGCAAAAACTCCCCCATGATGAACCGGCACCCCATACTTTTGAAAAACCCAAAAAACGGCCGGCAAAAGCAAAGGATAAAAAGAGATCGCCGCCTGGGCGCGCTGATAAACCCTGACCTGGTTCGGGAGCGGGCGGGTCACCTCTCTCGCCGCAGCCAGGCTCCCGGCCGCCAGCCCCAGCATAAAGGCGGTCATAATAAACCCGATCTGAAAATACGCGTAGCCGTACAGCGACTGAAAAGCCAGGATGACAATGATCTGAAACACGATTTCAGATATCCCCGTGACCCAGATGGACAGCTGGAGCGGAGCCGCGGCCGACGTCCGGGCCGCGAGACGCCCCCCGCCCCATAAAAATACAGGGATCAGGAGAAATGACCATACCGGGATCTTCTGTAGGCTATTAAAAACAGACGGCGAAAATCCGGGGAAATGGGACGACCAGAGGACAATGTTAAAGAAGTACGCGATCGGGCGGGCATCTGTATTGATGGCGCCCCGGGTCCGAAGAATCTCCTGAATATACCGCATCCGGTCCGGGCTCATCTTATACGGCAAATAATATTCCCGGACATATTCCGAGACAATCCTGCGTTCCTGCAGCCTGGCCAGAAGGACCCGGGGATCTTCGGTCAGGACGCCGCCGTGAGGCGACGCCAGAAATATATTCGTATCCCCGGGGATAGACAGGACATCCGGGAACACCGCCCGTAACGTCGAGTGGATCGAGCGCAAAAACGCGCGGGCCTCCGCGTTAAGATAATTTTCAGAAGAGGACACCTTGAACGAAAGAACGCCTCCCGCATTCAGGCGGCTGGCCGCTTCCTGGAAAAACTCTTTCGTATAACAGCGGTTCAGCATGGCGTTCAACGGGTCAGCGACATTTAATAAAATCACATCGTAGGTCTGCCGGCTCCTTTTCATCTCAAGCCGCGCGTCGCCAAAAACCGAATGAACACGGGAGTCCCTTAACGGCGCTAACACCTCTCCCGGCAGATGCTCTTCGGCAATACGCCGGATCCATGGATCCAAGTCCACCTGGGTCACCCTGCGGACAGGATGTTTTAAAACTTCCGTTAAACTGCCGTCTAAAGCGCTGCCGATCAGCAGGACATCCTGCGGGGCCGGGTGGGATAACAAAGGCAAATGCACGGTTTCCTCGCTGCTGGAGGCGGCCTTTGTGGAAAACGACAACACGCCGTTTTCAAATAACGTGTGTTCCTGCCCCCTTTGGATAAGGGTTAAATTCCCGTACACAGAATCCGAAACACTTAAAATCCCGAAGCCCTTCCACTGCCGGTTACGGGACCAGTCGTCGAGCTTTTGAACGCCTCCGGCCAGGATTCCCGCCGCAAGCGCCAGCAACAAGAAAAAAGGGAACAAACGAAGTCGGCGGGTTAGCACACGCAGAGCCAGAACAGCCTGCAGCAGTGCTAAAAGGGCCGCGATCGTAAGAGCCGGCAAGATCCGGACCAGCCACAGGCTGAAGACAAGCCCTCCGAGAGCCGATCCGGCCGCTTCGAATAAATAAATCCGGTTGATTGGCGGTGGGGACCCCGGGCCAAAGGAAGAGCCCTCCTCCCTGAACCGGCAAATAACAGCATAAATGCCCCCCAACATAAACGCTAACGGCATAACCGCCCCCGCGGTAATCATCATGACCGTGGGGATATTCACAATCTCGCCGACAGGGATATGCAACACATGGCGGATGACGCGCAGGACAATAATAACCGACGGAAGGCCGGCTCCGGCCCCGATGAGCAGCGCCGCCAGGACAGGCCGGGGGCCGTTTTCCGCGCGACGCCAGCGGCTGAAGGACAAACTGCCCAGGCCCACCCCCATCAGCCAGCATCCCAGGATAACGGCATAGACCATCTCATTGCCGTAAAATACCGCCATCGCCTCCCGCAGAAGAAGCAACTGGCTCATCATAGCCGTCACGCCGAGCGTCAGGGCCAAAAACTCAGGACGCCTCCCAAGCCGCCCGCTATGCCTGGCCCAAGACCGAGACTCATCTGGAATCATGAAGACTCCCTTTTCTAGGACTGGGGAACGCGGACCTTCAAATAGTGGCCTAGTTTATCAAAATATTCCACCCATCGTTTCGCGTTTTCATCCCCGAGTTCCGCCCGGTTTTTCATGTGACAGTACCGGTCTTTCCCGATGGAAAAATAAATATTCTGCGCGCGCCACAAATCCAGGTTTAAATGCAGGGGGCTGCAAACGCGTAAAAACGCTTCCGCCATGAGAAGAGGGTTTATTTCGGAAGGATTCTGATTGAATTCTTCCATCAGGCCGTTTATTTTTTTACGAAGCATAAATTCAAGGGCCACACGGTCAATTTCAAAAGACCATTCAAGCACTTCCGAAACCAGCTGTTCCAGTTTCTTGAAGTCGGGTTCGTCATCACCGATAACATGCAGCAGGTCGGTATTCAGCATAACCAACACCGTGTTGGCCAGCACCTTGGGAAGCGGAATATGGAGCTGCTTGATCACCTGAATGATCGGATAATGGTGCTCATTGATCTGGCGGAGGGACACTTCGATCTCTTCGAGAGTGGTGTGCAGGATCTGGTACAAAATCTCGGTCTGCTCATCTTTAAACAAATGCCAGAGGGAATAATTACCGCCATCAAAATTCTGTTCAATCAAGTTGATCGTTCCCGTAATATCCCCCCGGCGGAAAGACTCCTTAATATCATGCTGCATCTTCACAAAAATTTTTTCATCGCTAAAGACTCTGACCCCGCCGATAATATTATGGTCGCCCAGGTGCAGGACCGCGAAGGTGATCACCTGTTCTTCCCACGTAATATCCGAGCGGAGCAACGCTTTCCCGACGGCCAGTTTGAACTTCCCGACCTCCAGGCGGTCGTACAGCTGGTCAATCGCCGTATAACTATGGATCGTTGTTGTTTGAGAATATTCCTCAAACAACGAAGACACCGCATAATGGGCGGCAACCCGGACCAAATCCAGGACCCGCGGCCTGACAAGCTGCTCATAGACATTCGCCCCGTTCTTAAACTTGGCGATATTGCTCGGGGCTTTCTTGAGACGATTCAGGAAGGGCTGTTCCAGGTCCGAGGGACTGATGTCCTTCGCCATCTGGATGGCCCGGGCGGCATACTGCATAATCTGCACCGTTTCGATACCCGACACCTCGTCAAAAAACCATCCGCAGCTGGTATACATCAACATGGCGTGCCGCTGGATTTCCATAAGTTTAAGCAATTTAATTTTTTCCTGCCGGGTCAGCTCCTTAAGGGCATGGCGCCCCAAGAAAGCCTCGACGCTTTCCAAAGAGCGGTCCAGGACAACGTGGATATAATCGTTACGCGCCTGCCACGGGTCTCCTATCAGCCCTTGGGTTTCGGTTTCGTAAAGAAGGATCAGCTGATCGCGCAACCAATCCAGGGCCTCGCGCAGCGGCTGACGCCAGGCTTGCGTCCACCCGCCGTGCATGCCGGAATGACAGCCGCAGTTCGTCCGCCACCGTTCAACCCCGTGGATACAGCTCCAGGAGGAATTTTCATAGATCTCAACTTCGTCTTCCGCCGGGTGCTTTTCCAGGAATTCCCCGTAATTCGTGAATTCCGCCAGGTCGTTCGCCCGGATGTAATTAATCCCGTAAGCCAGCGCCATGTCCCCCAGATTATGATGGTGCCCGTACGTTTCCCCGTCCGTAGCGATATGAACCAATTGAACTTCATCGTTGGGAGAAAACGCCCCCACCAGCCTTTTAGCCAGGGTTTCCCCGCTTTCCAGCAAACGCTCAAATGCGATGTCGTGCGAAATCGGCCCGTCATAAAAAAACAAAACAATGGTTTTTCCTGACGGCAACCGGCATAAATAAGGCTTCCGGGGATTAATTTTACTGTCACTGACATCCGTCCATTTTTTATCCCCTTTGACTTTCACGCACTTGGCCTGACGGGGCGACAAGATCGTGAACGTGATCCCATGCTGGACAAGCAAATCGAGGGTTTCAAGATTCACCGCCGTCTCCGGCAGCCACATGCCTTCCGGTTCACGGCCGAACCGGTATTCGAAATCCCGGATCCCCCACAAAACCTGGGTCAATTTGTCCCGGGCATTGGCCAAAGGCATAATCATATGATTATAACACTGCGCCAAAGCTGACCCGTGGCCGGAAAAACGGCTGCGGCTTTCAACGTCAGCCTGCACAATCGCGGCGTGAGTTTCCGGGTCCTTGCGCTGCATCCAAGACAAAAGCGTGGGCCCGAAATTAAAACTGATCCGGGCGTAGTTATTAACAATATCAATAATCTTTTTATCCTGATCAAGGATGCGGGACGCCGTGTTGGTGGCGTAACATTCCGCCGTTATCCTCTGGTTCCAGTCGTGAAACGGATAGGCCGACTCCTGCATCTCAACTTCTTCCAGCCAGGGGTTCTCCCTCGGCGGCTGGTAAAAATGACCATGAATACACACGTAGCGGTTCACAGATAGAATATCCTTTCTTTATTGAACAGCGCCTCACGTTCAAAACGCGCTCATTCGCGCAGGCGCATGGAGCCCTCGGTATACTCCACAATCTGCCGCATCATGGAAACGCTTTCCACGGGAAACTGTCCCGCGGCCGTTTCGGCCGACAACATCACAAAATCCGTCCCGTCCAGGATCGCGTTGGCCACGTCGCTGACCTCGGCCCGCGTCGGCCGCTTGTTCTCCGTCATGCTCTCGAGCATCTGGGTCGCCGTGATCGAATAGCGTTTTCTCCGGTTGCAGCGGCGGATAATGCTTTTTTGGATAATAGGGATTTTAAAGATCGGCAGAGAAACCCCCAAGTCCCCCCGGGCCACCATAATGCCGTCACAGGCCTCCATAATGGAATCCACGTTACGCACGCCTTCCCGGTTTTCTATTTTGGCATAAATTTTACAATGCGGAAGCGTTCTCTGCACGAGACGGCGCACCCTTATGATATCCATACGGTTGCGCACAAAAGACTGTGCGACACAGTCAACCTGGTGCTGAAGGCCGAACGCCAAGTCATTGTGATCCTTAAGGGTCAGGATATTGGCCTGCAGCTTTAAATCCGGGATATTAATCCCTTTGCGGGACTTGAGCTCCCCTCCGTGTTCCACATAAAGCTCAAGACGGTTTTTCCCGCACCGGACCACCTTCAGGCAAATCAGCCCGTCATCAATGAAAACGTCCATCCCAGGCTTAAAAATCCGCAGATCAGCGTTCAGGTCAAGAGGGATATCCCCGGGCAGATGTTCCCTCTCATGAGACATAAACACGGTCTGGCCCTGGGCCAGGATCAGGGGCTGCGGGAGGATGCCGACCCGCATCCGGTACCCTTCCAAATCCTGCAATATTTTGATATGGAAACCGTCCCGCCGGTTGATATCGCGGATCAGTTCTATCAGCCGCGCGTGTCCTTCATGCTTGCCATGAGAAAAGTTCAGGCGGGCTATATCCATGCCGTTTTGAGCCATGCGTAAAATCGTTTCCCGGGTCTGGCTGGCAGGACCCAAGGTGCATATTATTCCAGTTTGACGTCTTATTTTCATTGGGAATTCCCCTCCTTGCCATAAGCAGGCTTTCGTAATAATGGGTTATTCTATCACAAATCCTTATGGGAGGAAAACGACAGAATTTTCATCCTGATCCCCGGATTCTTCAAACATCCGCATAAACCGTTCCCAAATGTCATCCGGCGGCGTTTGGGAGGGGGAGGAATAAACGCCCACAGTCAGGGTGATCGGCCGGTGCGCGGGAATCTGCCGGGAGCCATGATGAATCCGGGAAACGACGGTTTCAACCGTTTCCTTGGTTAAATGCGGAGAAATCACAGCGAATTCATCCTGGGCTAGTGGAAACAGGGAATCGACATCCCTGAGATTTTGCTTCAAATATTCCTTCACATGACTCGCCAGAATCCCCGCCTGATGTGTGCCGTAAGCATCCCGATAGGCCGGATAACGGTTGACGCGGATGATAAAAACGCAAAACGGGGTGTTATAGCGACGGCTTCGCAGGCTCTCGTACAACAGCGCTTCCTTAAAACCGCGATAATGCCCGATGTCAATCCGCAGAGGCGCGCCTTTCAGTTCGCCGATCTCCTGCAAGAGCTCGGCATGGCCGAGCAAAACGCCCAGGTGTTGGGCCAGCCGTGATAATATTTTAAAATCAAATTCATCAAAAGCCCGGCCGCTTTCATGATCCGCCACGTTGATGACCCCGATAACCTCTTCTTTATAATAAACCGGGACCGACATGAATGACTTTGTGACATAGGTAGGCCGGTTGGCCCGGGCAATCCGCGCGTCCGTTTCAATGTCCCGCACCAGGATATCCTGCCTGCCCTGCGCTACCCAGCCCGCAACCGAATCCCCTTTCATCAGAGAAACCGCCTCAACAATGCGTTGGTCTATACCTTTATACCCTTTTATCGTAAGCTGTCCAGAAAGAGGCTCCACGGACATTAATGAGCATTTCTCGGCCCTCAGTATCCTGGCCACCTCCGAAACAATCATGGTGATCAACAGCCGCGGATCGCTGACGGTGCGCAGCCGCTCTTCGAAATCCAGGATATCCATAAACCACTGACGGTCCGCGGCCCGCTGCTCCCGCTCCTGCCAATATTCCCGCTTCTCCTCCTGCTCCCGGGTGCCATCACGAAAATAGACAACAAAGCTCACCAGCGTGCCCGGGACACGCCGGCGGGCGGAAACCAGCCACGACACCTCCAAAGGAACCTGGTTTTTCTTTAATAAAACTGCTTCGCCCTGAAAATGATCTTCCCCGGAATGAACTCTTTGCAGGATATCCCGCACAAGGTCCCTGTCCCCGGCGGCCAGAAGCGTATGTAAAAAACGGCCCGCCAGTTCAGACGCCGAAAAGCCGGTTAATTTTTCAAATCCTTTATTGCATGTTTCTATAAAACTGTTCGGCTTGCAAAAAACCGCCGCGACCGCTTCTTCGGCGGCCAGAGAAAACAGGTCGTCCTCAGAAAGACTCGGACTCCGATACCGCCAGCCCAGCAGGGCCAGTTGCCAGAGGACCACCAGAACCAAAAGATGGTTGGCGGCCCCGGACAGCCAAGCCCCGCTATGGTCCTGCAACAGAAAACCCAAGGCCATTAACGCGCTGATGATCCCGGTGAGGGGGAAAAGATATGTTTTTGGAAAAAAGAGAACGGTGAAAAAAATTACGCTCACATAAACGCAACTCACAACCGCCCACGGGGATAACAGGTCCACCAAAAACGAAGCGCCGCAGAAAAAGATCAGCCCCAAAACCTTCAGATTATGAAGTTTTGTATGATCCATACCATAGCGTCAGCACCGGGGACGGTTACAAAATGATCCGCGCGTCCACCGCGAAGCTGCCGTCCTGATTGCTGACCAGGGGGTTAATATCCACCTCTTTGACAACGGAAGACAATTTCTGCACCGCGCAGATCGTCTGGATGATGGATTCCTTATGGGCTTTCATACCCCGGAATCCGTCGAGGATCTTGCGGCTTTTTATTTCCTGAATCAGCCGGCCGGCCTCAACCTGTCCGAAAGGGACGACCCGGAAAGAAACATCTTTCAGGGCTTCCACAAAAACGCCGCCTAGCCCGAACATGACGACAGGGCCAAACTGCGCGTCCCGGCTCATACCGACGATGCATTCAATCCCCTGGACCATCTGAACCAGATTAACGCCCAAAAGCTTGGCCTGCGGCTGAAGCCGGGCGATGTTGTCCATCATCCGTTCATATTTCTCCTGCAATTCCTCCGGGCTCTTAATATTGAGGACAACGCCCCCCACGTCGGTTTTATGAATGATATCCGGAGACGCGATTTTCATGGCGAGAGGATACATCCCCTCGGCCTCTTTCAACGCCTGATCGAGGGAATTCACGAAAGCCGACCGCGGCGTGGGAACCCCGCACGCCTGCATGACCTGACGGGCTTCATGCTCCATAAGGGCCGTGCGCCCCTCGGCTTTCACCTTCTCAATAACGCTCAAGGCTTCCACCGGAAGCGCCGCCGCCACGGGATTGTCTTTCGGACGGCTGGAAATCTCTTTCCAGGAATACAGGGCTTTCAAGGCCGACACCGCTTCATCAACCGCTCCGAACGCCGGGATATGCCTTTCATTCAAATAAAGCAAGGCCTCCCGGGACCGCGCCCCCCCAACCATAGTGACAATAAACGGCTTCTGCCGCCCTGACGCGTCATACTCATCCGCCAAAGCCTTGGCAATGGCCAAAGGATCGGTCACCGCCGTTTCACAGTAAAGGACAATCGCTGTATGAATACGGTCCTCCACGAACGCCACCCGCGCGGCCCGGCTGTACTGATCGCCGTGTCCCTGCCCGGTAATATCAATCGGATTTTTTGTGCTGCCGAAGTCCGGCATGGTGCTGCGGAATTTTTCCTCCAGCCAAACGGGGTCGTCTAAAAGCGCGATTCCCGCGGCCTCGCATTCATCCGTCGCAAAAACACCAATCCCGCCTCCATTGGTAATAATCACCGCGTCCCGTCCTTTCGGCATCGGCAAAGACAGCGTCCGAGACCAATTAAAGGCCTCGGTAAATGTGTTGGCGCGCAACAAACCCATCTGCCGGAACGCCGCATCATAGATCCCGTCGCTCCCGGCCAACGAACCGGTATGGGACGCCGCCGCCTTGGCCCCCCGGCTGGAACGCCCGACCTTCAAAACAACGACCGGCTTCTTAATAACCGTTTTAAGAAAACTCTGCCCGTCCTTGAGCCCTTCCATGTAAATCACGACGACGTTCACATTATCGTCATTGTTAAAATATTCAATAAGATTCTGCTCCTCCACGTCCGCTTTGTTGCCCAAATTGATCAGCGCCGCCAAGCCGATTTTTTCCATGACGGTCCACCCCATCAGGGCGATGGCCAGGGCCCCGCTCTGGGAAATAAAAGCAATTTTCCCCGGGAGAACGCTTTTGGGACCAAAACTGGCGTTAAGCCGGGACGGGGTGTAAACAATGCCCAGCGTGTTGGGCCCCAGGACGGCGATCCCGTTTTCATCCGCGATCCGCTTGATCTGCTCTTCTTCCGCTTTATTCCCCACCTCTGAAAACCCAGAGGTGATGATCGAAATATTTTTAATGCCTTTACGCGCGCATTCCTGCATCGTAGCCAACACCATCTTGGCCGGGATGGCAATAACAGCCAGATCAATCGCCCCCGGGATGTCCTGAACCGACGAATAAGTTTTCTGTCCCAAGATAACATCCTCTTTAGGGTTCACCGGAAGGATATCCCCGGGGAATCCGGCCTCAATAACATTCTGCAAAATCTGGAAGCCGATCTTAGCGGGGTTTGCAGAGGCCCCGATAATGGCAACCCTTTGTGGATAAAAAACACCCTTCAAGTCCTTTAAATTCTGTTTCCCGACTTGATCGCCTTGTGAATTCAAAAATAAATTATGCTCAGCAGACATCGCAACAGCCTTTCTATTAATATAATTATTAAAATCAAAGATATGAACCCCAGAGCAAATTCTGGACTCAATGAACCGCAACACGCTGCGAGATAGGAAACCAAGATCCTTCGGCTCGTTCGCTTGGGCTCTCTCGCCGCAGGATCAATTCGCATTTTTAATTTACACTCCCGAGGGTCGTGTAAATTAAATGTTCCTTGAATAAAACTGGATTATTGTAACAAATAATGCCAATTATGACAACGTCATATTCGTCTATTTTCTTATTTCATGCCGCAGGGCCGGGAAACACCGGAATAAGGATATCGCACAGGGAAGGGTTTCCACCCGCCGTTTCCGGCAGGCAGACAATGTTACCGCAGAGAAACCCCGGCCTGAACAAGGCCGGGGTTTCTTATAAATTTATTTTTCATTATAAACATGCACATCACTTTGCGGGAAGGGGATCGTCATGCCGGCCTCCCCAAGAGCGAGTTTGCCTTTTTCCACGACATCAAAATAGACATCCCAGTAATCTCCGGGTTTCACCCAGGGGCGGCAGACCAGATTCACCCCGTTGTTCCCCAATTCGCTGACCGCCACAACCGGGGCAGGATTTTTCAGCACGCGCGAGTCGGACGTCAGCACCTTCATCAGGACTTCCTTGGCTTTCTTCATATCGTCCTTGTAAGAAATGCCGAATTGCAAATCAATGCGCCGGTTCTCAATCGCGCTGAAATTCGTGATACTCCCCCCCGTAATATGACTATTGGGGACAACGATCTTGCGGTTATCCGGGTGAGCCAACACGGTATTAAAAATCTGGATTTCCTGAACTGTTCCCATTTCTCCCGCCGCATTGATAAAATCCCCGACACTGAACGGCTTGAATATCACCAGCATGACTCCGGCGGCGAAATTCGCCAAAGAGCCCTGCAAAGCCAGGCCGACGGCCAAACCGGCGGCGCCGATCACGGCCACCATTGAGGTGGTCTCCACGCCGAGTTTGTTTAAAGCCGCGATAATGACAAAAACCATGATGCCCATAAAGGAAAGATTCTGGACAAATCCGGCCAGCGTCACATCCAGTTTCGCCTTCAGCATGAGATTCTTAACAAGAGAGGAAATCAATTTGGCAACAATACGCCCGACGAAGAAAATGACAAAGGCGGCCACAATCCTGATAATATAGGTGACGACTAACGTTTGCAGCTGATGAATGTCGGTCTGCATACAAACCACTCCTTTCGCTAGGGGGGTTATAAAACAAGAGGTTGTCCCATCAGCCCCTGGATAATTCTGTCCGCTGCCTCAGGAGAAAGTCATCAGGGCCCGGGATGACAGATACGTATTGGTTTAACACTATTTTTCTTTGTACGCAAGAAAAATATCCAGCAACATCCCCCGCTGAACCTTTCCGAAAAAAAACCGGCGGGCATAAAAAACCCGCCGGTCTCTTGCAAACCATTTCCCGGACATTTCCATTCCAAGGGAGCCCCTCGCCCATGGGCGCGGCCCCTTTTAACAATTCGCTTGGGGGATGAGCCAACGTCGCAACATCTTCGCGAACATCCCCGAAGCAAAAGACCTGGTTAACCTCCCGCATTCATCCATGGGCGTGCCCCCGGTCTTCTGCGCAAACGGATTAAAACGATCATCAGCCTTCGGCTGAAAGCGGCTTATAAGCCGGGAAATCCACCTCTGTTTCGGCAATATGGTTAAAATAATTGGTAAATATGTTTAAAGAAACAAGCCCAATCAGTTCGACCAGGGCCGCCTGGCTGTAACCGGCGGCAAAAAACGCGTCAACGTTTTCCCGGGAAGGACGCCCCTGCGTTTCGACGATATCTTTCGCCAAGGCCGCAGCCGCTTTAAGCTTAACATCCCGGCTGGTTCCGGCGCGCAGTTGCCAAGTGTCTTCTTCACTCAAGCCGGACATCTTGGCGATCGCGGTGTGTGCCGCCAGACAATAATCACACCGGTTCACCTGCGCTATGCTCAAAGCAACCGCCTCTAACTCCTGGGGACCCAACTCCCCTTTCTTAAGGGTTTCTCCGTACTCAAGAAAAGCTTTAAGAGCGACGGGAGACCGCGCTATCATAGCGTAAATATTCGGGATCCTCCGGAGCTTTTTCTTAATTCCATCCAGCCGTTCCCGGACATCAGGGCCCGCCTCTTCATAACGAACCGCTTTCACATAAGACATGTCACCCTCCTTGGTATGCGTTTTCCAAATCCTGCTCTTTGGTCGAAGTTCCGGGCATATTCTTACAGCCTCATCGCCCGTTTTTTTTGGAAAAAACCGCCATATTTCTTCTCAAGGATGCGTTCCGTCCTTATTCTTCATACAGCCATGTAGACAAATACCGTTCCCCGCAGGAGGGAAAAATCGTCACGATCGTCTTCCCCCCGGCCTCCGGACGCCGGGCGACTTCCAAAGCCGCCCACATCGCCGCCCCGCTGGAAATCCCGGCCAAGATCCCTTCTTCACGGGCAAGCCGCCGGGCCATCACGCCGGCATTCACATGGGATACCAGAATAATTTCATCGATCATATCCCGGTTGAGAACCTCGGGAACAAAACCCGCCCCTATGCCCTGAATTTTATGTGAACCCGGAAGCCCGCCGGACAACACCGGAGAATCCGCCGGCTCCAGGGCGATGGTTTTGACCGCCGGATTCCTTTCCTTCAGCACTTCGGAAATCCCGGAGAAGGTCCCCCCGGTTCCAACCCCGGCGATAAAATAATCGACCCGGCCTCCCGTATCCGCCCAAATTTCCTCGGCCGTCGTCTTGCGGTGGATTTCCGGATTGGCGGGATTCTTAAACTGCTGGGGGAGAAAACTGTTCTTCATCTGGCGGGACAGGTCCTCCGCTTTATCAATGGCGCCCTTCATCCCCAGGGCTCCTTCCGTTAAAACGACTTCCGCGCCCAGGCCTTTCAACAATTTCCTCCTCTCCATACTCATCGTGTCCGGCATAGTCAGGATCAACCGGTAGCCCTTCGCGGCCGCAACAAAGGCCAAAGCGATCCCGGTGTTACCGCTGGTCGGCTCGATAATAACGGAATCCTTATTTAAAAGGCCCTGCCTTTCCGCCGCTTCTATCATCGCGACCCCAACACGGTCTTTCACGCTCGATAACGGGTTAAAAAATTCCAGTTTGGCCAGGACGGCCGCCTGAACACCCTGCGTCAGCTTGTTAATCCGCACTAAAGGCGTATGCCCGACGGTCTTGGTGATATCCTCATAAATACGCGTCATAAAAACCTCCTCCTCATCAATCTCCGGGCCTTCAGCCCGCCCGTTTTAATGCCTGGTCAAGATCCTTTAAAATATCGTCTCTATGTTCCAGCCCGATGGAAAGCCGGATATAATCCGGAGTGACTCCCGTGGCCCGCTGCTGCTCATCGGATAATTGCTGATGCGTGGTGCTCGCCGGATGAATCGCCAGGGTTTTAGCGTCGCCGATATTCGCGAGGTGAGAGATCAGGGTCAAGGCGTTAATGAATTTCCTGCCGGCCTCCCGGCCCCCTTTAATACCAAACCCGACGAGAGCGCCGGCGCCTTTCGGAAAATATTTGTCTGCCCTGTTTTTTTCCGGGCTTGACGCCAGCCCCGGATAATTGACCCAGGCCACGGCCGGATGCTTCTCTAGGTGACTGGCCACAGCCAAAGCGTTCTCAGCGTGCCGCGGCATACGCAGGGGCAATGTTTCCAGCCCCAGGATAAAAAGAAACGCGTTGAAAGGAGACATGGCCGCCCCGGTGTCGCGCAACACGGTCACCCGCGCTTTTGTAATGAACGCGATGTTCCCGTAAGGTTTCAGCGCTTCCACGAAATTAACGCCGTGATAGCTGGGATCAGGCTCGGCGATAAGAGGGAACTTGCCGTTGGTCCAGTCAAACCGCCCGGAATCAACGATCAGTCCGCCTAGGGATGTGCCGTTTCCGCCTATAAATTTCGTCGCCGAATACACCACAATATCCGCGCCATGATCCATAGGCCGGAACAGATATGGTGTGACCGTGTTATCCACAATAAACGGGACCCCGTGTTTATGGGCAATTTTTGACACGGCCTCGACGTCTGTCACGTTTAATTTCGGATTCCCGATCGTTTCCGCGTACACCGCTTTCGTCTTTTCCGTGATCGCCGCCTCAAGCGCGGACAAATCGTCTGATTTGACAAACTTGACGGTAATCCCAAGCCGTTTCAGCGTGTACTGGAAGAGAGTATACGTTCCCCCATATAAGTTATCCGCGGAAACGATTTCATCTCCGGCCTGTGCGATCGTTAAAATCGCGGCCGTGATCGCGGCTGACCCGCTGGCAAAAGCTAACGCCCCCACGCCCCCGTCCAGGGCCGCGATACGTTTTTCCAGGACATCGGTCGTTGGGTTCATCATACGGGTATAAATATTCCCGAACTGTTTAAGCGCAAAAAGATCTGCGGCGTGCTCCGCGTCTTTAAAAACATACGACGTGGTCTGGTAAATGGGCACGGCTCTCGCCCCGGTGACCGGATCGGGGTCCTGTCCGCCATGAAGGGCCAGGGTCTCTAATTTAAGGTCTTTATCTATTTTAGCCATAACTCCTCCTTACCGTAAGACATAATTATATATGGTAAATTATAGCGCTCTCGAGTAAATCCCGGCTTTGGCGCTCCAGATCCGCCAGAGAAACAGAGGCAAGAGTCTGAGTTATTTTTTCTCCGAGCTCATTCCAAAAATTTTTCGTGACAGTGACGGAAACGCGATTAGTTTGAGAAATATTTTTATCATACCCCACAAAGTCCGCCGTTCCTTCCAAGACTTCCACAATATCTTTCATCGTGATCATCTTTTTAGGTTTCGCAAGCACATAACCGCCATGAGGTCCGCGAAAAGATTTTACCAGACCCGCGGCTTTCAGCGGGATAATAATCTGACTGAGATATTTTTCAGAAATTCCTTCTGCTTGAGCTACATCTTTTAGAAGAATCGGCCCTTTGCCGTATTTTAAGGCCAAATTTAACATAAGCAAAGTTCCGTATTGCGCGCGTGTCGATAGCCTCATGAAGGGCTCCTTTCCCTACTTTTCCGATAAATTAAATAGCGATATAAATTTAGCACAAAGCTGTGCATTGTCAAGTAAATTAATTTACTTAATAATGAATCGCCTTAAGAAAAAACCGCTATTCGTAAGGATTATCGAAGAGACATTGGGCTATACGATGAAATCTTTAAGCACGGCTCCCGTGTTCGCGTCAGATACAAATTGACAATACCGGGCCAGCCAGCCGCCCTTGACTTTAAGCTGAAATGGCTTTAACTTTTTTCTTCTCAACGCGAGCTCCTTCTGCGGCACCTTAACATTCATCTGTTTACGCTGCACGTCGATTTCAATAATATCTCCGTTGTGGATCAGCGCGATCTCCCCGCCTGAGGCCGCCTCCGGAGAAACGTGTCCGATGCATAACCCCCTCGTTCCTCCAGAAAAACGTCCGTCCGTAATAAGCGCTGCCCGGATCCCCGCCCCTTTAATTGCGGCCGTGGGAGACAGCATCTCCTGCATTCCCGGTCCACCCCGCGGGCCTTCGTAACGGATCACGACCACATCCCCGTCCTTGACTTTACCTTTCAAAATCCCGTCCAAAGCCTGTTCCTGGGATTCATACACTCTGGCCGGGCCGGAGAAGCACAGCATATCGGGGTCAACCCCGCTGGTTTTTAAGACTGCGCCATTGCGGGCGATATTCCCGAAAAGCACGGCCAACCCGCCTTCAGGAGAAAACGCCTTTTCAACCGGACGCAAGATATCTCCATCGGGGTCAGGAGATTTTAACACATAATCCCCCAAGGTCCCGTAAACCGTCCGGGCGGTCAGATCCAATTCCTTGTGCCCGGCCTTGTGAAGGGCTTTGAGGATCGCCCCCATCCCGCCGATGCGGTCCACATCTTCCAGATGCACATCCGGCCGCGAAGGGGAAATTTTAATAATGTTCGCGGTCTTCTTGGAAATCGCGCTTATCCTGTTTAACGAATACGGGATACCCGCTTCGTGCGCCAACGCGAGGGTGTGCAGAACCGTATTCGTGGAGCCGCCCATGGCCATGTCAAGAATAAAGGCATTGTCAATCGCTTGTCTGGTCACGATATCCAGCGGCCGGAGATTCTGCTCCAAAAGTTCGAGGATCTTGTCTGCCGCCTGACGGACCAGGTCGATTCTCTGCGGATTGATCTCCACCGGGCCGGGTTTCCCGTTCACCCAACGCGCCGCCGGGATGCTCCCGTTGCCCGGGAGAGCCAGCCCCAGCACTTCACCCAGACAGTTCATGGAATTAGCGGTATACATCCCGGAACAACTTCCGCAGCTCGGGCAGGCGGTTTCCGTGAGGGCCTCCAAATCCTTCAGCCCGAGTTTCCCGACACTGTATTTCCCGACTCCTTCAAAAATCGAGATGAGGTCCGTGTTCCCGCAGCCGGACAGCATGGGCCCGCCGCTGACATAAAGAGCCGGGATATTAATCCGCACCATAGCGTTAAACATGCCCGGCACGATCTTGTCACAGTTCCCGATGCCAACCCAGGCGTCAGGGGGATGGGCGCCGATTATGGTTTCAATCTGATCGGCGATCAGTTCCCTCGACGGCAGAGAATATTTCATCCCGAAATGCCCCATGGCGATCCCGTCGCAAATCGCCCCGCCGATATTCGCGTACCAGACATTCACGCCCTTGCTTTCCAGTGCCGCTTTCAAGACCGCACCCAGCTGATCCAGATGGGCGTGCCCCGGGATCTGATTGGTGTATGAGTTGATAATCGTCACAAAAGGCCGGTCCAGGTCTTTTACGCTTTTAATCACACCCTCGGCGACCATTAAGGAAACGCTCGGCATCATATGAGCGCCGCTCCGGAAAACAGCGCTGCCGTGTTCACGAATATTTTTGATCCCCTGATTCACCACCGGTCTGGCCATATGATCCTCCTCAAATAATATAATTAAAGATTAAAAAAATCCCCCCCCTCCTCACTCCCTGTCATTAAGGGGTTCGGCATATTTTGTCCCCAATCAAAACATTAAACCGAAAGCATCTGGGCCTTGAGCTGGTCAACGACCCTATTAAGATTCCTGAGGTCATTTTCCCCGGGCACGAATTGGATATACTGCCCTTCCGCTCCCAGAGTCAAGCCGGCATCCGTTACCGATTGTTCAACTTCTTTAAATCCGGCCTTAGACCAGCCATAGGAACCAAACGTAAGAGCCAGGCGGTTCTTGGGCTGGAGTCCTTTCAGGTACATTAAGAAACTGGCCACCGTAGGCAGCATGCGGTTGTTCAACATAGGTGTGCCAACCAGCATGAGCCTGGAGAGCAGCACGTCTGTCATGACATCGGAAATATGATAGTCCTGAAGGTTTCTGACCATGACCTGATATCCGTTGCCCTCAAACAGGGTTTTAAAACGCAGAGCCATGGCCTCCGTTGACTTCCACATGGTGTCATAGACAATCAGAACCCGCTGAGGATCCGTTTCATGAGAAGCCCATTTATCGTATGAATTCAGAATATGGGCGATCTGCGGCTTATCCCGCCAAATCAGGCCATGAGAGGGACAAATCATCTCAATCGTGAAACCCTTTAAAGACTGGAGCGCCTTCTGAACCTGGGCCCCGTACAATAAAACGATATTGGCGTAATATTTAGCCGCTTCCCCCAGAATACGGTCCAAGGGGAGCTCGTCGACAAACCGCTCTTCCGAAGCATAATGCTGGCCGAACGCGTCGTTGGAAAAAAGGATATGATCCGTCACGGAATAGGTCGCCATAGACTCAGGCCAGTGCACCATGGGGATCTGGATAAACATGAATTCCCGCCTGCCGATCGAAAGGCGGTCCCCTGTTTTAACGATTTTAAACCGCCAATTCTTTTTAAAATGACGGGTCAGCGCCTCTGCCCCTCTGGCCGAGCAAACCACCTCGGCTTCGGGGGCAAGCTGCAGGACGGCGTCAATCGCGCCGGAATGGTCCATTTCGGCATGATTGGCGATCACATACCGGATGTTCGCCGGATTCATGACCTCCTTAATCTGCCGCAGCATGTCCTCCTGGCCATAATGTTTAACCGTGTCAATCAGCGTCGGGTATTCATCATCGATCAGATAAGCGTTGTATGTCGAGCCGTAAGGGGTCTTATACCCATGAAACACCTTTAAATCCCAGTCAATATAACCGGTCCAGTACATGTCATTTGATATCTTTAACATCCGTGGCCTCCTTGCGGGTGTCCAGAATTACCATGTTAAATAAATAGAAAAACCCTGTCAACAACTAAATCCGGGCGCCTTCCTCCCCGGGAGAGGGACACCGTTCCCGCCGGGCAAACCGCCGAAAGGCCAGAAAAAGGCCCTACCCGATAAAGCCTTTCACCGTGGCCAGCAACTTATCCGCATCAAACGGTTTTTCCAGATAAGCATCAACGCCCATGTCAATCGCCTTCTACTTATGCTGCATGTCTCTGGATGCCGTCAGGACAACACCGGAGATGGCTTTTGTTAAAGTTGAAATCTTCAGCTTCTCTATCTTCAATCACCAGGATTTTTGTTTTCATAATGGATCCCTTATCAGGCTTCCGGCAACCGGTTTAAATTTTGCCAGTAATGATTAAATTGTTCCACCATGTTTAAAAATTCCCCATAATCAACCGGCTTCTGAATGAAGCCGTTCGCCCCGGATTCATAACTTTTAACAACATCCCCCTCGTTACGCGAGGCGCTGAACATCACGACAGGAATCGCACGGGTCGCGGCATCCCCTTTCAAAACCCGGAGCACTTCAAACCCGTCACAACGCGGCATATTAATATCCAAAAGGATCACTTGCGGACGGGGATGCTTGGGGGCCTCCTGATAAGCGCCCTCATGCCGGACAAAGTCCAGGCATTCCTGTCCATCGCTGACCACCGCAATCTCTGTCTTCAAAGAAGACTGCCGGAAAGCGCGCAGCGTTATTTTAACGTCCGACTCATTATCTTCCACTAAAAGTATGCGCAAACTCATGGTCCACTCCTTCGCTGAATAGGGGACAAAACTTTAGGCCGACTCGCCGGCAGGCGGCGGGGACGCCCCCTCCCCCGCTTTGAGATCCGCCGGGATATTGAAAAAAAACGTCGCCCCTTCTCCGGCCCGGGACTCAACCCAAACCCGGCCGCTGTGGTCTTCAATGATTCGCTTGATAATCGACAGCCCGGCGCCTGTCCCTTCATATTCCTTGTCCGTGTGCAGGCGCTTAAACATCCCGAAAATCTGCTCATGGTACTTCGGATCAATGCCGATGCCATGGTCCTTCACGTAAAAGCAGTGGGAAATCCCGTCCTTCCTGTACCCGATATCCACGCGCGGGGGAGCCCCGTCCTTCTTGGACGAAAACTTAATGGCGTTATTGATCAGATTCTGGAACACCTCCGTCATCTTAATCCGGTCGCAACACACCGTCGGGAGCACTGTGGCAATCTGAATGGCCGCGCTATGTTTCTGAATATCATATTTCAACCGCTCCAAGACAGAATCAACGAGCTTTTGGATATCCGTCAACTCGTACGGATTCTTGATCCGGGATATCCTCGACAATAACAACAGGTCCTCGATGAGCATATTCATCTTCGCCGCTCCTTTTCTGATCTCATCAAGATATTCCCTGCCCTGCGCATCCATCCGGTCTTTATAATCCTCCTCCAGGAATGCCGCGAACGACGCGATCCCCCGCAAGGGAGCCCGCAGGTCATGACTGGCGGTATAAACAAACCGATCCAGCTCTTCATTGACCTCCCGGAGCTCTTTTTTTTGCGACGCCAAAACAGCCAAATGCTTAAACAGCGTCTTGTTTTTCTCCTCCAATTCCTCCTTCACCTCGGCGAGTCTCTTCGCCATAAAATTAAAATTGGTGGACAACTGGCCGATTTCATCACGATTCTTAACCGGCAGCTTAACGTTATACTGCCCACGGGACACTTTTTGCGAAGCTTCGTTCAGGGCGAGGATCGGCCGGGTAAAAATCCGGCTGGCCCAAAAAGCCAGCAGCACCGTCACCAAAAGCATCAAAAGCCCGGTCAACAGCAACCGCTGATGGAATTGCTGAATCGGGGCAAAGGCCTCGTTGGCATCCACTTCAGCCATAAGACACCAGTTCTGATCCGGCAAATATTTCTGCACGCCCAGCACATCCGCGTTGCGATAATTGGCGTATATCAGCGGGGCCTTGCGGCGCTGAAAGCAGGCCTGTGTCCCTTCGGTCATAACCCGCACATTCAAAATGGAATCTTTCTGGAAGCGGGAATTCGTGATTATGCGGTACTGCCGGTCCACGAGATAGGTTTCCCCGGAATGCCCCAGCCCTTCCCGGGCGCTGGTCACCTTATCCAAGACATCCGCTTTGATCATCAGGGATAGGGCTCCGACAATATTCCCGGACTGCCAATTCCGGATCTCTTCAAGCAAAATAAGCATATTTTCCCCGGTGAGGGGATCTTTTTCCAAACCGGCGAAATAGGTCCCGTATTGATAAACATTCTGAATGTATTCTATCGGCATTTTCCGCCCGACCAACTCCCGGTTCGTGGAGGCGATAATATTGCCGTGAACATCCCACACCCCGATCGTTTGCACATCCGTCTTCTGATCTATGTCCTGATAACGCCCGGACGGTGTCAAATTCAAAAAAAAGAAAATGGAGCTGATGTCGTCCTGAATGCCCTGAATCAAGGCCGGCTCATTGACTCCCGTTTCCTTAAGCTGGCGCGGGAAAAAAGCCCCGGCAAAGGCCTTCGCCTGCTCCTGCCTTAACTTGATGTAATGATTAATATGGGCGGCGCGGGAATCCACAACCGCCTGCAGGGCCGCGATGGTCTTCTGCTCCAGTTCGGCCTTTGTAAAATGATAATAAGTTATTCCGATAATAAGGATAGGAAATAAGGCGATGACAAGCAAAATAAAAACCAGTTTATGGACAAGCTTCAATTTCCCAAACATAATCTTTTATAATTTTCAGAAACACCCCGGAATTAGGACCCTATGCAGTTGTTATTAGTTTACGGCAAAACCATAAGCAAAGACATCAAAATCTGAAATCTTTTAAAAAAGAAAGGCAATCCTTAACGGATTGCCTTTGATTCTTAGGAGAGGGATGAACAACCATAACCTACCCGTGTCCCGAAACGGGCCCGAAGTTACGTGTGTTGCAGCCGCTGGATCGTAGCATGGATATTCTTAAATTCCACAATTTTCTCCAGAAGCTCATCCGCCCCTGACTTCCGGGCTTTGGCTGCATCCACCGCTTCCAGATGCCCGGTAATCACAATAATTTTGCTGTTCAGCCCCTCAATGGCCTTAATGTCCCGGCAAACATCAAACCCGTCCAAACAGACCAGGACACAATCAATAATCACGATATCCGGGAAAAAAGTCCTGGCCAGGGCCACGCCTTCGCTCTCTGTCCCGGCAGACATGATATGACGATACCCGGCCTTCTTCAGGGCCACGGTCATGCCTTTCCGGTCCTGCTCATTATCATCAATAATCAATATTTTACAATCTTCCATAATCCTGATCCCTATTGATCGACGAGGAGATTCCCGTCCTGGTCATACTTCATAACCCGGGAAAGGGTGCCCTGCCGGTAAAATTCTTCCTGTTTGATAACCCCATTCTCGTAATAAACTTTTACTTTCCCTTCCAAGTGGCCCCCGAGATATTCCCCCTCTTCCTGCAACTTACCGTTCTCGAAATATTTCTTATAGGGCCCTTCGGGAAGGTTGAATTCAATCCTTCCTTCAAATTCGAGCTGGCCGTTTGGATAATACCGTTTATTCACCCCTTTTTCATCCCCATAATAAAATTCTGATTCGCTCGCGCAGGTCCCGTCCGGGCGGTATTGTTTCATGGGCCCGTGCAGTTTTCCCATGGCGAACGACCCCTCCGACTTGAGCGTCCCGTCTTTATAATACTCTTTATACAGGCCTTCCTGCGCGTTACGTTTCATATTAATAACCCGCTGTAATTCGCCATTCTCAAAATACATCTTAAACTCGCCGTCACGCGTATTATCTTTATAATGCCCCTCGGCCTGTAAATTCCCGTTGGAATAATAATTCCGGGTCACCCCTTCCTGGCTGCCATTATTATAATATTTTTCGGATTCCAACTGGCCATCGTCATAATACGTCTTAAAAGCGCCGTGCTGCTTCTTGTGCAAATAATTTTCTTCACTGAGAGGGAATCCCTCCCGGTTATATTTTTTTCTGGTAATCAATTCCCCATCATTATAAGCCCGCTCTTCTTTAATTTCGCCGTCCTCATAAAACTCGCGCGCGAGCCCATGCAAAAGGTTATTATGATAATTTTCCTCCACTTCCAATATCCCGTTCATCCGGTAGCGCTTTAACGGCCCCTCCAAATTATTGTCCGAATAATATTCTTCCTCTTGCAGGTTGCCGTTTTTATAATATTCCCTTCGGACCCCGTTCTTCTTCCCGTCCACATATTCCTCTTCAATCCAAATGGACCCGTTCCGGAAATATTTTCTGTAAGGACCGTACAATCGTCCGTCCTTATAAGATTTTTCAAAAGCGATGTTCCCGTTCGTGTAATAATCGCGGCTAATGCCCGTGTCCACGGGGCCAGTATCGGGTTCCGGCTCTTTCTCGTCTCCCCCCTGCAGCTTCCCCCCCGAGAACACCTGAATCGGCTCCTGGGCGTAAGCCGGACACGCCAGGGATCCCCCCACACTCAGAATAAAAACGCACAAAAAAATAAGGGGCAAAAATCTTTTCACCACGACATCACCTCTTTCTCGAAATAACATTAATTTTTTACAATTATACCACTTTTTTTAAAAAAGGATAAGGGCGCGCTCCGGGCGGGGACCGGGGCTCCGGCCCCATTAAATATCCAAAACCACCACCGCTTCCCAGCCTTGCGTGGTCTTCGTTACCCGGAACAAATGCATTGTGACAGCTTTAACATCAACAATAAGACGATGTTTTTGCGGTTCAATCGCCTCCCCTTCAAGCACCGCCTCCAGATGATAACCCTCCGGACACGGCTGAATCATGATAGGGCCCGGGATTAACAATAATT
Source organism: Candidatus Omnitrophota bacterium (assembly GCA_017995055.1). GTDB lineage: Bacteria > Omnitrophota > Gorgyraeia > Zapsychrales > JANLHA01 > JAGOJP01. Next base: position 28,265 of record JAGOJP010000001.1, on the reverse strand, counting down.
TCTCTGCATCTTTGAAATAAATAATTTCCTGAAGAAAATTAAATAACAAAAACTCAACGTCGTCTGCCTTTAACACGACCGTTCTCCGGACGCGGGACCGTAGGGCAGGAATGTTGTCCACCATCACCCCGAGAGTAGCTTCCGCCGCGCTTCTGAACAAAATTTCCAGGGACGCCCCCTGCGCCATAAACGCAATATCAGCCGTCGCGATATCGTCCAAATACCGGAAAGGCATATTATCCTTTAATATTCCCCACAGGGATAAACCGGGCCACCCGCCTACTGATTCCGGCCGTTTCCGTTGAATCAGTCACCTCATCGATATTTTTATACGCGGCGCCCGCTTCTTCCGCCAACCCCTGGAGAGACGAGGTATTCACGTAAATGCCTTTCGCCCTCATGTCTTCAAGCAATGCGCGGCCACGGAACAACTGCCGGGCCTTATTGCGGCTCATCGTGCGGCCGCTGCCGTGCGCGGTGGAGCAGAAAGTTTCCTGGCTGCCGTCCACCCCCGTCAAAAGATACGAACCGGTTTCCATGCTCCCGCCGATGATCACCGGTTGCCCGATTTTCTGGTAAACATCGGGCAGACCGGGCATCCCCGGGCCGAACGCCCGCGTAGAACCTTTGCGGTGAACCAGGAATTTTTTATCCTGCCCGTCAACCCGGTGTGTTTCCACCTTGGCGATATTATGCGCCACGTCATAAATCTGCTGCATGCCCAGGGCCTCGGCTTTTTTCTGGAACACGTCCGAAAAAACCTCGCGAATCCGGTGCAAAATCACCTGCCGGTTGGCAAAAGCCATGTTCACCGCGCATTTCATGGCGGAAAAATACGCCTGCCCCTCTTGGGAACGGAAAGGTGCGCAGGAAAGCTCCCGATCCAGCACATCCAAACCATACTTGCTCTTCATCACCCTTAAAAAAATCTGCAAATAATCCGTGGCCACCTGGTGTCCGAAGCCGCGGCTCCCGCAATGAAACATCACCACAACCTGATTGGGGATATTAAGGCCTAGGGCGTCTGCATACTCTTTATAAAAAATATTCTCCGGCCTGAGAACCTGAATCTCAAGATAATGGTTTCCCGACCCCAACGTCCCCACCTGTTGGTATCCGCGGGAGACCGCTTTTTCGCTGACGTCCCCGGAATCCGCGCCCTGCAAACACCCGCCTTCCTCCGTTTTGTCCAGATCATCCTCCCAGCCCAACCCCCGCGCGACACACCAGGAAGCGCCCTGCTCGATGAGCCGCCGGAACTCTGTCTTGGAAATATCAATATCACCGGACCCGCCGACCCCCGAAGGGACTTTCTGGAATAACCGGTCCACCAGCTCTTTCAGGCGCGGCTGCACCTCCTGATACGTCAAATCCGTCTTAACCAGCCGCATCCCGCAATTAATATCAAACCCGATCCCCCCGGGAGAAATCACGCCGTCATCCGGGTCCATGGCCGCGACCCCGCCGATAGGGAATCCATAGCCCCAGTGTCCATCCGGCATGCAAAAAGCGTATTTCTGGATACCCGGCAGCTTGGCGACATTCGCCAGCTGATCAAAAACAACGTCCTCCATGTTTTTCAAAAGGGCTTCGGTGGCATAGATACGCGCCGGGACTTTCATACCCCGGCTGTAATCTTGTGGCAACTCCCAGACAGCCGGGGCGACTTTTTTAATATCGTTGGGCAACGGCATCATTTCTCCTCGGCCGGCTACAACGCCAGGACATCCGACGGTTTATCCTTATCCAAATGCTGAAATTGAGGAGTCATCGGCGCAGCACGGCTTATAAGTCTCTGAACCGGGGATGAGCCCGGCGTCCCTCCCGGATCAATCCGGGCCAGGATGCAGACCGCGGCCCATGTCCCCAGCCGGACATTCATGGGGTGGTGGACTTCCACGGTCCTCCCATTCTCCGGGCAAAAATAGTGATAAAAAGACATTCCGGCTGCTCCCGGTTGTATAGAGTCCCGCGCCCTTAGGCGCGGCCCCTGTTAACTATTTCGCTTAGCGGAATTCCATAACATCTTAACATTGAGGCGAACATCCCCGAAGCAGAACTTTTAACCTTCCTCAACGGGCGTACCCTTGGTCTTCTGGAAAGGCGGATAAATATTGTCAGCAAAAAATCCCTGTGATCCCGTTTCCTGAATTATAATCCCGGCTCTCCCTTGTGTTTCTTGATCTTCCGTTTATCAAATCGTCCGGATTCACAGGCCCGGACAAAACTCTCGCCAATGCCTTTTAAATCTTCCCACTCCTTACGGATAGACTTGGCCTCGTCGCAAGATATCCGCCTGTCTTCACCGTAAGACCGGGAAATAGCATCCAGCGTTTCTGAAAATTCTTTAATTAAAAGATGGATGTTGTTCATGACCCGGGAATCAACATTAACCGCCTCATGCGGATTTTTCACAAAATATCCCTGGCCTAACTGGCAAATCCAATTCAGTAAATCCTGATCTCCCGTCAGTTCATAAATTTTTTGAATCCGGTCTAAGGGGTTAGACGCGCCGCTGGGCAACCACGCCTCCGGATTCCGGCTCTCCTGACACCATTTGTACACCAAGGACTGCGAAACATTCAGCTCTGCCGCCACCTTCTTGACGCCGACCTTCGATATCACCTGCTTTAGGACCTCAAATGATTTCCGCACGCCACCCTCCTCTTCAGAGGAAAAGCACCGCAGCGACAGCGATTGTCAATCCCCGGTGTTTCTCCCGCCTCTAGCCTTGCGCAAGAACTTGTCTAATGATAATATTCAATTCGTCAAAATTAAAGGGCTTTGTCAACATCCCTTTAAATCCGTATTTCTGATATTGTGACATCACGGGATCATTGGAGTACCCGCTTGTCACGATCGCCTTGACGCGCGGATCAATTTTCTGCAGTTCCTGTAACGTATCCTTTCCCCCCATGCCGCCGCGGATCGTCAAATCTAAGACAACCAAAGAAAAAGGCCGCCCCTGCTCCTGGGCTTCCCTGAACTTTTCAACAGCTTCCTCCCCGCTTGTTGTTAACACCACTTCAAAACCAAACCGGAATAAAAACTGCCCAAATAACTCCCTGAGCAGCGATTCGTCATCCAAAACCAACACTCGTCCCTGCCCTTGGACGATATCCAGGGTCATCGTGATTTCCGACTCAACTTCACGATGGGTGGCCGGCAAATAAACATGAAAGGTCGTGCCGACATTCACCCGGGAGGAGAGCGTCATGTGCCCCCCGTGTTTTTTGATGATCGAAAAACTCCCGGCCAATCCCAACCCGTTTCCCGTCGCCTTAGTCGTAAAAAACGGGGAAAAAATCTTGGGAAGGTCATCTTCCGGGATCCCCACCCCCTCATCCTGCACGGATATCAGGATATACATGCCTGCGGGGATAGGGAGATTGTGTTCTTTCTGCACAACAATATTCTTGGCCGATATTTGCAGCCCCCCGCCCTTAGGCATGGCTTGAATGGCGTTAATCGTCAAGTTATGCAAAACCTGGCGGATCTGGCCAGCGTCAATCTCCGCCGGCCAAAGTTCGCCAGGGATATCATACGAGCAAACGACATTAGACCCGCGGGAAACAAAATCAACGGATTCCTTGATCAACGGACCGACTTTCACAATCTTCTTGATCGGGGCGCCGCCTTTGGAGAACGCCAGAAGCTGCTGGGTCAATTGCTTGGCCTCCATGGATGTTTTTTCAACCTCCGTGAGCAACGCAAACTCCTCGCTCTGCGGCTCCATATTAAACTTCGCCAAGGAAACATTCCCAACGATAGACGTCAAAATATTGTTAAAATCATGCGCGATCCCCCCGGCGAGAACACCGATCGTTTCCAGTTTCTGGACTTTATTGAGCTCCTCCCTGATTCTTTCTTCCGCAGTAATATCCTGCAAAACAACCACTATCCCAATAAGATCGTTATTATGGTCTTTAATCGGCGCCGCGTTAAAAATCACCATCTTCAATTTTCCCGACGGATTTTTCAGGCACCGCCTCCGGCCCTTCACGGAGAAACAACTCTCTTTAATCTGCACAAGGTACGGGTCTTCCCCGGGGCTGAATTGCATGTCTTCAAAAAGGAAAATTTCCGTGAATTTTTTATTTCGCACATCCTCCTGCGTCATCCCGCACAGTTTCTCCGCTGTTTCATTTATCAATATTATCCTGTCCTGCAGGTCCGCCGTAATCACCGCGTCCGTGATTGACCGCAACGTCACCGCCAGCCGTTCTTTTTCCGCTTCCAATTCTCCCCGGGAAAACCGGATTTTCCGGACCATATCATTAAGACAATCCGCCAAATCACCGATTTCATCGTCAGAGCTGATGCGCACCGGGCTATTTAAATCACCGTTCGCAATGCGGGCAGAAGCTTCCACCAGTTTTTTCACCGGATCGACAATGGCCATACTCAACAAAGGCGACAGCAGAATAATAAAAAATCCCCCAACCATAGCGATCCACAAAGCCTGCTGTTTAATTCTATTCATGACCGCAAAAACCTCCTGGCGGTCCTGAATGATCCCGATGCGCCATCCCTGGCCGGGATAACCACCGAACCCGGTCATGACAGCAAAAGCGCAGACTTTCTGAACCCCGGCGCTGTCCGTAAACTCCCAGAATCCCTCCTGAGCCGCCAGTACTTTTTGCCGCAGACCTTCCGGTTCCAACTGATATAATAATTTTTTATAATCAGGGGAATGTAAAAAATACCCCTGGTCATCCACGATAAAAATTTGTCCTCCCCGGCGGACAATCTCCTGGTGGGCTAACTGGCTGATGTCTCTCAGCCTTACCCGGCCCATGATCAGGGCTGACACACTTCCGTCATCACGGAAAACGGGCGCCCCCGTCCAATAAACCAAACGGAAGGGCATTGTGACGGCCTGGACCGGGGAAACCGTCGATTTCCCCCGGAGGCCGGCATAAAACCACGGTTGCCCTTTCCAATCTTCCGGGGATTGATCCGAGGTAGAAGCCATAACCCGCCCTTCCTGATCAACCAGCACAATATCCTCGAAGAGACTATTAACATTCAGGGCATCGCTGATGCGCCGGGTCATCGCATCTTGAGAATTATCCCCGGACACAAATCCAGGACTCCTCGCCATTGTTGTTGTATGCATCAAAGTCACGTCGATCAGGCTCTCAACCTGTTTGCCAATAAGCCGGACATAGGTTATAAGCCCCTCCGCGCTTTCCTGCCGGACACGCTGCTCTATTATTTTATGGATCAAAAAAAGGGTGCACAGGAAGGGGACCAACGACACGAGAAGAAAAGAAATCATGATCTTAAAATCGAGACTTATTCGATTCTTCATATCCGCTCTGGCCTAGGACACGTTTATTCCGGGATACATATTAACCCGGCATATAGATTATGGACGTCGATAAAAGCCGCAAAAATTATTTATTTTTAACCTGCTTTGAAAATCAACAGTATGAACCCCAGAGCAAGCTCTGGATTCAATGAACCGCAGCAAGCTGCAGGGTATTCAACCAACATCCTACGACTCGCTCGCCCGGGCTCACTCGCGCAGGATCAATGTGCATGTCTCGTTTACACTCCCTGCGGTCGTGTAAACTTAATGTTTATTGGATAAATATTTATATTTATACTAACAGCAGACGAAATGGACCTCAAGATAAAACCTCAAAATTTCAACCCTTTATATCAACTTTTTATTTATCGTTATCCCCCTGGCAACACAAGGCCCCTTCGGTTATAATCAAAGGTATAAATCCCAGAGCAAGCTCTGGATTCAATGAACCGCAGCAAGCTGCGGACTATTAAACCATGCACGTCATCCAGATTAATACCCACGCACGCGAAGAAATCCTTGATATTACGGCAACCTTACAGGATATTGTCAGGAAGGAACACTGGCAAACGGGAATCCTCGCCCTGTACTCCCCGCACACGACCGCAGCTTTAAGCGTCAATGAAAACGCCGACCCGGACGTCAAGAGAGATTTACTCTCCTTCTTAAAAAAATCGGTACCTTCATCCGCAGAGTTCAGACACAGGGAAGGGAATTCCGATGCCCATATTAAAGGCGCGTTAATCAATTTCTCGCAGACGTTTCTGGTTGAAAACAGCTGTATCCTGTTGGGGACCTGGCAGGGAATCTACTTCATGGAATTTGACGGCCCGCGTTGCCGTGAGATATGGATTAAATTTATCGCGGGGTGATCAGGGGGCCCCTTTTCAGTTCATATCTAAAAAAAACAGGCAGACCGGGAAAGGCCTGCCTGTGTCCCTAAAATTCTCCTCCGGCTTATGAAATCTTTATCGCCTCAACCGGGCAATCATCCGCCGCCTGCTGGCATAAGTCTTCACAATCTTCCGGGACCGGATCAACAGCAGCAAAAGCCACGCCATCTTGCATTTGAAAAACCTCTCCGCATGTTTGAACACACAACTCACATCCCATGCATAACTCCTTATCCACTTTCGCTTTCATAAAGGGCCTCCCTGTTTTATAAAATTCATCCTTGTTTACTCCACGGCCAGCGGCTGGGAACTTTGCCATAACCCATGGATATTACAATAACTCGCAGCTAGGATTGTCCCGGCCTTCTCTGTTTTAAAACTCAACTGGGTTTCATATTGAGTATACACCGTGCTCGTATCCGCCCCATTGGCTGACGCCCCATGCGCGGAAAATTCCGTCCGGCTGATTTCAAAAGGAAACTTTTCGCCTTCCGGCTGAAAAAAGACCGTAACCCAGCTAATGTGATGAGCGGTTGTATTGGGATGAGAGATTTCTTTCCCGATGGTCACGGTCACGGGGACGACCTCCCCCTTGTGAACTTTGGCCGGGGCCTGAATCACAGGGACGTGTTTTTCCTTTTTCCAGTCAGCGTTTTGAAACAAGTCTTTCATTTCGGTCATCGCCCACCTCCTTTTCTAACCCGTTGCTCCCCTCTCCCCGAGGAGAATAATGTGCCAGCTTTTAACCGCAGATACTATACACCCTATCACGGCTCTTGTCTAACATCAACAACAACCCGGTTACCCCCGAAGCTGCCGTTCCGAATCCACCACATCGCGGTCAATAATCCTGGCGAGCTTCCCGATCTGATCCTTGGCCTGATCCGGCAAAGGGGTTTCCTGAAGTTCCCGCAAAACCTGCAGGACCATCCTGAAATACCGGACGACCTCTCCCTCATCCGCATCAGAATATTGCAAAATACGGTCAAAAGATTCCCCCTTAATCCATCCTTCCATGGCCTCGGCCAGATGAAAACAACACATCTTGCTTAAAGGTTTAATATCGGCCCGTTTTTCCACCTTATGAATCATCTTAATAGCATCCGAGGTGATCCTTTCGAGGACTTTCGTCTGCCCGCGCAGTTTCGGTTTCTGGGCGCCCTTTCGCGGCTCATAAACAACCGCGATGCAAAGCACTCCCAGTTCCATCAAAGAAAGTTTATCAAAAATCCCCCAGGAAAACAGCTCAGAAAGAATCAACTCATAACCGTAGACCCGGCTCGCGAACAACCCCTTCTCCGTCAACTCTCCGTCCTGGATGTATTTCATGTCCTTCAGGACTTTCATTTTCCGCTGCAGGAGACGAACGGCTTTACTCCGGGAAATTTTCTTCTCCTGATAGAAATGCAAAGAGCGGGGATAAATATCCACCATATGGTCCTGATACTGATGAAACAAATTCAGGATCGTTGCGTACGACAGGTTAAACCGGGAAGAAACCTGTTCCGGCATGTTGTGGATCATATCGTGCAAATTCCGGGCAGAAACCTGAAACGGGTTAACCCGGCAAAAGACAAACCCTTCCTGATCAATGGAGCGCCGTCCGGCCCGGCCGGCCATCTGGTAAAAATCTCTCGTCTTCATAACACTAAAGGATCGCCCATAAAACTTCCTCATTTCGTCGAAAACAACGGTCCGCGCGGGCATATTGATCCCCAGGGCAAACGTTTCGGTCGTGAATATAACTTTTATCAAACGGCTCGTGAACAACCTTTCCACAACTTCCTTGAGCGTGGGGAGCATTCCGGCATGATGATAAGCCATTCCCCGCTCGACGAAAGGGCGCAGTTTGGCGGCGCTGGCTTCCGCCGTCAGGTCAAACCGTTCGCATAACTCATCATACATCGCCCGGACGTCCTGCTCTTCCCGGTTGTCGAGAAAATTAAAATGCTGCAGCTCCTGGGCCAGATATTCTGTCCGTTTGCGGCTGAAGACAAAATAAATACAAGGCAACATCCCTTTTTCTTTAAGATGTTTCACCAGGGTCGATAACCGGTTGGGTTTGACATCCAGCGAATGGCTTGACCTTTCCTGCCCGGAACGCGCAGGGATGACCCCCCGGTAGCCGTTTTTAATGAATTTCTGAAAATCGTCATAGATTTCATTCTGGCACTGATAAAAGAAATGAAGCGGGACCGGCCGTCGGTGTTCCTTAACAATCTTAACAGGCCTCCCATGTACCTTTTCTATCCAGCGTCCCAGTTGTTCGATATTGGGCACCGTGGCGGAGAGCCCGAGGATATTCATATGATCCGGCATAAGAATCAGGGCCTCTTCCCAGACCGTTCCCCGTTCATAATCATCAAGGTAATGGATTTCGTCAAAAATGACCCAGGAATAGTCCCGGAGGGTCTCTTTATTCTCCACGATTTTATTCCGGAAAATTTCCGTTGTCATAATGAGCGCGGGCGCATTCGGATTAATGCTGACATCCCCCGTAAGGATGCCCACGGAGTCCGGGAACTGGGTCTGGAAATCCCGATATTTCTGGTTGGACAGGGCTTTAATGGGAGCGGTATAAACGACCTTGCTTTTTTGCTGCAAGGATGTCAAGATCACATGCTCGGCAATGACTGTCTTGCCCGCCCCCGTCGGAGCAGAAACCAAGACGGATTGCCCGGAGTTAATAATATCAATGGCTTTTTGTTGAAACGCATCGTATATCATGGTGCCTCTGTTCCATCCGTCGGCCATGTGGTGCAGGACGCCAGGGGAACTCCTTCCGCGCCGTTCCCTGCCCTACGGACATCTTCTCTTACGCATTCGCCCGGCGATAACTTGTTTTATGGAAATCATGGGATATCCGTGAAGGGAAGACGTCTGGATTTTCCAAGCTCAAACCCCGGGGCATCCTTTGCCTTCAAAGCCGCAGGCGGATTTCAGGGGCTGTTCTCAGCGTTTTTCTTCAAAATCAGTTCGTCGATACGGCTGACCAACTCACTCATTTTAAAAGGTTTCGTGAAATAATCATCAATGCCTTCCACCGCCATGGCCGCCTGCTTTGTTTCGAAAGACGTCAGGATGATGATTGGAGTGCGCTTCAAATCGCCGATCTTCTTAAATTCCGCAATAAATTCAAAGCCATCCATAACCGGCATCTGGATATCCAGGACGATCAAATCAGGACGGGACCGCCAGTACTTCTTAATGCCCTCTAAGCCGTGAGCCGCTGTTTCGACCTTATAAGAGTTATTAATAAGGATCTTTTCCAGTAACCTTCGCGTTACTTCGTCATCATCGACTATTAAGACCGTTGCTTTAACATCAAACATACCGAGTTCCCATGATAATTAAAGATATAAACCCCAGAGCAAGCTGCTGGGTATTAACCCACCATCCTTCGGCTCGTTCGCCTGGGCTCACTCGCTGAAGGATCAATTCGCATGTCTAGTTTACACTCCCTTAAGGTCGTGTGTTAAAACCAACATCCTGCACTCGTTCGCCTGGGCTCACTCGCTTCAGGATCAATTCGCATTTCTAGTTTACACTCCCTTAAGGTCGTGTGTTAAAACCAACATCCTGCACTCGTTCGCCTGGGCTCACTCGCTGAAGGATCAATTCGCATGTCTAGTTTACACTCCCTTGGATCGTGTGTTAAAACTAACATCCTGCACTCGTTCGCCTGGTCTCACTCGCTTCAGGATCAATTCGCATTTCTAGTTTACACTCCCTTGGGTCGTGTGTTAAAACCAGCATCCTGCACTCGTTCGCCTGAGCTCACTCGCTTCAGGATCAATTCGCATTTCTAGTTTACACTCCCTTAAGGTCGTGTAAACTAAATGCTCATTGAATAAACTCCGGCTGAAATAGCCGGAAATTTTTTATGTATTATAGCATCTCTTATTCCGGGGGGAAGCAATTTATGCGCGTTTCACAGACGCGAAGGGCCCAAGGCTCCCAAAGCAAAACATGCTTTACGGCTCCCTCCCTTTCCCCAGGGAAACGGCCCGGGCAGGGCGGCCGATGCCCGGCACACACCACATAAAAAATAAAAAAGCACCACCCAGCCACTTCAGCACATTACAGAAAAAAATATCACGAAGGGCTCTCAAAATGCGCTCAAGGACAGACCTTAAAAAAAATCCGGTACAAACAGGGTGTTTATTGGCGCCCCATTAACAGCCTCTCGGCTTCAAACCAATCCGCCAAATCCTGGCCGGGAAACCCGCCCCGGCGCTGGAACAATTCGTAAGCTTTCCTTTGTATATCTTCACGCGAGATTCGGCCGATGTTATTCCCGGATCGGACCTGTTGGGTTCCATAGGATACGCTGCTTTTTTGTTCGCTTCTTTTCCTTATTTCTGTTGCCATGTGACAACTCCTTTCTAAAAAATATTCCCGCCTTAAAATATAACGTCCTTCTTTAAATCCAAGAAGACAATCCTTTTTTAACAATCTCCTTTGTTTCCAGGGAGATGACTGTGCCGAAGCAACTCTCGAAAGGGACTCTTCTATCCCTTACGCAGACTCATAATATTTTAGAGAACACGCTTTGTCAACAAAATTACTGTCCAGGATGAAGTCCAGGCGCTCCCTCCAGGGAACAAAAGCAAGGGGGCTTCGCAAATTCAAGAAAGGAAATGGCGCTTCACGGAGGGCCGGGAGAAATAGAACAACATCGACACTGCGAAAAGGATGTCCAGTCCAACGTAAAATATATACCCAAACCACGGGTTGATGACAATATTTCCCGGAAAACGTTGCTCTGTCAATTCCGCGAGATTAATAAAAACATATATGGGGTGCTTCCACGGGAATCCAGCCAACAACAGGAGGCCCAAGCATAATATTCCCCGGCGTGCCCAGTTTTTCATCTCCAGCAGGCCCACCCCCAGGAACACAACACACCCGCGGGAAAGCAGAGAAAGGCAATACCGGGCCAGGATGGACGGATAAGAAAGCTGATGGAACATAAAGTAATAGTAAGGGAAATTCCGGTAGCTTAAAATCTGATCTACGGACAACGCTATCAACAGTATGCCGAATAACGTGACCCCCCGGGGACGGACAAAATGTTTCCCCCGCCCAAGCCCCCAGGCGAGCAGATACCCCCCGAGAACAATTAAAATAAAATTAACAGCCCGATCGAGTAAAGAGAATGTGATGGAATAATCTGAATTCATAAACGGCCCCCCGCCTAGGGACGCGAGTCCGGTTAACGAGTCGCTTTGCGAAATACGCTGACGGCTTCACATATGTACAAATATTCCCGAACCAGAAAACCCTGTTAACTGCCCGTATTCATCCACGAACGTGTCCGCGGGTTTCTGCGAAGACGGCTAAAAAAGGCAGATCAACCCGGCTCAGTTTGTCTTCTCCCCCGGCATAAAAGGTATGCCCCCAGAGCAAGCTCTGAACGCAATTAACCGCAGCCAGCTGTGGCTTATTAAAACCAACATCCTTCGACTCGTTCGCCTGGGCTCACTCGCTGAAGGATCAATTCGCATTTCTAGTTTACACTCCCTTAAGGTCGTGTTTTAAAACCAACATCCTTCGACTCGTTCGCCTGGGCTCTCTCGCTGAAGGATCAATTCGCATTTCTAGTTTACACTCCCTTGGGTCGTGTGTTAAAACCCGCATCCTTCGATTCGTTCGCCTGGGCTCACTCGCTGAAGGATCAATTCGCATTTCTAGTTTACACTCCCTTAAGGTCGTGTTTTAAAACCAACATCCTTCGACTCGTTCGCCTGGGCTCACTCGCTGAAGGATCAATTCGCATTTCTAGTTTACACTCCCTTAAGGTCGTGTTTTAAAACCCGCATCCTTCGACTCGTTCGCCCGGGCTCATTCGCTGAAGGATCAATTCGCATTTCTAGTTTACACTCCCTTAAGGTCGTGTAAACTAAATGCTCATTGAATAAATCACGAATTTTCTAAGGCCGCCCCGTCATCCCGGGCAACGATATCGCTTCGGATTCTCCGTCGCTGTTGTCTGGCCAGAAAAGAAACCAGGCCTATCAAGGCAATATTAAAGGCGGTCATCCCTAGGATAGAGTCGCCTTCCAGGTCTCCAGATAACGCCAGAATTACTTTCACCAGGCCGAAGATCGGGGACGGAGCCAAGCAATATTGCAAAAAAAATACGGGCTCCGGCTCCGACCAAGGGATCGCTATACTATAACCCAAAAGCGGGATAAAAAACCAAAGGGTAAGCAAAACAACAAACATAATAATACGGCTCCGCCGGGGGCGGCTTAAATTAAAATACTCCAGGAGCTGCCCGAGGAACCAGGGGAAACTCAATATAAAAACCCCGAAAAGGGTACCCTGAAAAAAGCTAAACTCAAAAATCAGCCCGCAGGCCGTTAAGGTAACGGCCACAAGGCCGGAAAATCCCAGCAGCCACATCAGATTGCTGCTATAGTCACCCCATCCGTCCGGGGCCTTCCGTCCCAACTTTTTGGCTCTCTTCCACCCTTTCATAAAAAACAAATAACTCGGCGTAGCAACCGCCACCCCGATATACCCCAGCAAAGTCAAGACATAAACCATGATCCCCCAGGGAACCTCCCTGGAGGGCAACCCGGTAGAGTCCGTATCGCCCGAGAGAGGAGAAACAATACTGCCGACGCAATAAAACAGAATAACGCCGATCAACGCCAGACTTTCCAACTTTTGCATCAAAGGGTGCTCCGGGAGAGCGATCCTTCTTTTTACAACGCGGAACATAAACACAATAAACGGCCCCTGAATGAGAAGCTGCATCAACAGAAATGGGATCTCCCACCCATAGAGCTGGCCGACCGGGGCCCCAGCGTTAATAAATAAAAAATCCGATGAACCGGTCCCGGCCAGGCTTGAGGAAAGATACCTATAGGCCGGAAACCAAGTTAAATAGTACGTAAAACTTCCTTCCATAACCATCAGGAAGTGGCTTAAAAAATAGACCAGCACCGCGAACACAAACGCGCTCGATGCCCTTCGACGGGGACAATTCAGAAGCCCGGCCAGAACCCCGAAAATCTGATACAGGACCGCGCAACAGACCAAGGCGGCGTTAAATCCGACCACGCCCCGTAAAGACCCCAGACTGTCCGGAGACAGGGCCACGTTCATAATCACAACCCCCAATTCCAGGAGCAGAAGGCCGCCCCCGATCAGCCATTCGACAGACGTGGCACCCAGCCAAAGTCCCAACGCCAACTGGGCGGGGGCAGTCGGAGACACGCGGTGGAAATCCAGCATCCCTCCGGATATCTCGCGGCTGGCCGCGCTGTAAGCGGACATCGTTCCGAAAAACAGCAGGACATACCCCTGAAACACCGCTAAAGCAAAAATAAAAGCCGATTGCCAGGACGATAAGACATGATATTGGTTATTCGGGTCCCCATGAGTCAAAAGCGTATACGCAAAAATCAAGCCAATCACAAAAAGCGCCAGAACAATCCTGGGGACGATTTCAGAAAGCCGGAAGCGTTCCCGCCAGCTCGGCAGGAACAAGGAGTTATCGAACAAATCGAAATTCTTCATGAAACCTCCTTCAACCCGCACTTGAAGAAAATATCTTCTACGCTGTCTTCCTGGTAACGGAAACCGCAAACCGGAATCGCCTGCTCAACAAGGCGCGCTAATATCCCGGCCGCATCGGAAGGTGTGCCGGAAAAATCAACATGTATTTCATCCGGCCGGGGCTGCTGAAAATTCGTCAAAGCGGGATGATCCCCCAAAATATCCTTCACGCGGTTTATCGTTTCCGCCTGTTCCGCCGGCACATGAATGACCAGCCTCCCGGGAGATTGCATGCGCCGGCGGATATCTTCAATAGCCCCGGCAACCAAAAGCTTGCCTTGCTGCATAATCCCGACCGCATTGCAAAAATCGCTGAGCTCCGACTGGATATGGCTGGAAATAACAACGGCTTTCTTCGCGGCGGCAGCGTCTTTCAAAACATCCCGCATCTCTTTACGGGCAATGGGGTCCAACCCGCTGGCCGGCTCATCAAGGAGCAAAACATCCGGGTCCGGAATCAGGGTTTTGGCCAAGACAAGCCGCTGCCGCATGCCGCGGGATAACTCACGGACCAAGGTCTCGTATTTGGACCCCAGGTTTACCATGTCCACCCAATATTTAATTTTCTTTAAACGGAGAGAGGCCGGGATATGATACGCAGCGGCAAAAACATCCAAATATTCCCACACTTTCAGGTGTTCATACACCGCGAAAAAATCCGGCATATACCCCACTTTCCTCAAGGCGTTCTGCCGGTCCAATTCCAGGTCAAAACCGGAAATTTTTATGTCTCCATACGTCGGATCAAGAATCCCTGCCAAAGCCTTAATCGTCGATGTCTTTCCCGCGCCGTTCGGCCCGACCAGCCCGAAGATTTCCCCGGGAGACACATGCAGATTCAGATCATAGACCGCGTTAACATCATCATAATCAATGCGAAGAGACTCGGCTCTTATCATATAACACACCCCAGCATCCGTTCCGGACGATGAAAGCGTCCTTTATTATATTTTTTCCCGCGCCGACAAGCGTGTCTCCAAGTCGTCCAACCGTCCTTCAAGAATCTCCCGGTCCTGCGGATAACAACCCGCGGCCAGACAACGCTTTTTAAAATTCCGGTCCAGGGTCTTTTCCGGGATTAAAGAATCGCCCCGGCAATAAATATCAAAATACAAATTTTTCCCATTCGCGTCACAAATCTCAATGAGCTCAAAATCAGAATTCGGGAAGTCGGGATGATCAGCATAGCCCGGCCCGCCTAAAAACAAAATCTTAGCCTCAGCGACCTCCAAGAAAAATCCTGGCCCCTCCTCTGCGATTTCCGGCAGCGCCACCACCCGAGAGCATTGGCAATGCGTAACCTTGACCAGCCCCGTCTCCATGGCCGTTCGCAGCTCAAGGATACGGTTCATGTTGTCCCGCGTATTGCCGAAATAAACCCACAAAAAAATACCGATATACAATCCCACGGCGCCAAAAGCCCAGTATCCCAAGACAGGATTCTTCTGCGCCTGTAAAATAGCCAGCATCACGCCAAGGACCAGCCCGCATAAAACCAGAATCAACGTGAAACGGAAAAACGTCTCTTTCTGTTGCAGCAAATAAATCATTTCATCAGAAAGGGTTCTTTTTTCCCGCTCGTCCAGCGGCCTTGTATCGGAATGGATCATAAACGTCTCACACCTTATTTCAGCCCGCCAGGTTTTAAACGCCCGGAAGCCCCGGCAACCAGAGACATATTCCGTGTATTAATCCTATTCTAACTTTTTTAACCGCAAAAACTGGAATCACCGATCAAAATTCTATCCAGCCCCCCATGAACAGGATCGAGGGGCAAAAAATTTATACTCGCAGCAAACAGTTTATTTTGAATTAAACTGCTGTTGAAGAACATGAAACACATTTTCTGCCATTATATAATGCCCCTTTTTCGTGCAATGTTCATCATCGTAAAAATAGTCATTATAATTCGCCTGATTGATTAATTTTTTAAAAACGCTGTAATTATCAACAAAATCTAAAGAATGAGTTGAGGCTGTATTTTTAAGGGCTTGGTTGGCCATGGTATAACTGTAGGGATAATTTTGAATAATGAGTGTGATATTGTTTTTCTTACATAATTTTACTATTTTTTCCAAATCCTCCGTTAGCCATTTTTCTATATGCCCTTCCCATTCTTGAGTATTTTTAAAATAGTTGTAATAATTCAAGAATAATTTGCTTTCCATAAGAGCCGGATGGGTTTCAATAAGGCCATTAAAAAAATCCAAAATATAATCAGCATCATACTTGCTTTGAAGTTTAAATACAGTGATTAAGGCCCAGTAATTCGGATACCCGTAAAAAGGATCAGATTCGATCGCTTTTAGACAATACTCTATAATTTCCGATTTTTTTCTGTCTTGGCTTGAATGAATAACCAAATTTTCATAGAAATATGCTCTATAAGCCGAAACTAATTGTGAGTTGGGTTGTATTTGGAAAGCCTGATCATGAAGCGCTTGGGCTTCTTCCATCCTATTCGTTTTTGAATAAATATAGGCCATGATGCTTAACAAGTCCACAGCCGAAGGATTCTCCTGCAAAGATGTCTTGCATA
The DNA here is from genome assembly GCA_017995055.1 of Candidatus Omnitrophota bacterium. GTDB lineage: Bacteria > Omnitrophota > Gorgyraeia > Zapsychrales > JANLHA01 > JAGOJP01. Next base: position 11,950 of record JAGOJP010000001.1, on the reverse strand, counting down.
AGCTAAGCGCTTCCTCTATATTTCCATTATTGTAATAAAACCGCACTTTGTCATAAGTTGTTTTAACATCCTCGGGTGATACAATGGAAAAGACATGAGCATCAAGCCAATCTGAACCTGGTTGCCTTAAAAGATAGCCGTCCTCTCCTTGCTGGACATGCATACTCTTCGGGAATCCTTGTTCCAGACGTTTGACTTTCGATTTAAAGGAACGCTGTATTAAGTTTAATGATATAATTTTTGCCATCTTATAAATCCTTAAACTTTTGATAAAACCCATGAAAGTATTTCCGTGCATATCATAAAGCGCAAAATTATACCGATTCGATGCCCCGTCTAGAAGGACAACAATTCTTGGCCGGTAGGTTTTAATAAATTTAGGCAATCTATTTAATAACTGCCGGGAATTATATTCACATATTCCACCGTTATAAACCTTGAATTTTGGGGGAAGATCGCTTGCATCAAGCATATTTTGCAATAGGGACGGGTATGTCTCTTCAAAACTGACAGCGCCGCCGTACGTATAAGAATCCCCCACACATAAAATTGAATAAACATTTTTCCCCGCGTTTACGGTTGTAAAAGGCGGTATATTCCCCCCTAAAGTCCGGTCTTCATCCCGAGTCCTTATTTCAAGCTGTAGAGATTGTTTTGCTTTTAGTTCTTTTTCAAAGGAAGAGATTGAAAGCCGATTGCGGCTACGCAAAGTAAAGTAGCCGACAATTCTCAACCCGATTTCAAGCATGCCTAGAAAGAGGATAAAACTAAACAGGCTGATACACAATTTAACTTTTAAGGAACAGGTCATAATGAATTTAAAATATATTAATAAGGCCGACTAATTTTTGTCATTTCAATAACACTCTTCGCTTCTTCTATCCTATTATACGCAGAAATACTCTGTGACGGAGGCCATTTTTTATACCAAGCATGACAGCCCTGGTCGCCGTTTATTAAAACAGGCCGGAGAGAGTGGCATTTTGTTAATGAATGGCCGATTGGCTCTTCGTATGCACTGTGCCATATTTTTATACTTCGCGCATCCGAAGATTACCTCATGACAAAAACTAAGAATCAAATAGGCTATTCCAGAAAATATAACTCAAGGGACAGCCCGTGCCGTTAATCCCAACACATAGGACCTTTTTTCCTGAAAACAAAATCCGCAACAACCTGTATCTCTAATATTACTCATCGTCTATGAAGCAGTTTATACAGCTTACTTTGGCTCCCGGCTTGTTCATATTCCTTAATGATATCCGTTAGATGAACAATTTTCTCTTTATAAAACCGGCATGTCGCCTTGACATATTCATCGTAAGAATGGTCATAAAGATAATACCATTGGACAAAAATATTAAATAATATAAATTGAAAACAGCGCGCCTGCATTTTACGATCCAAGGCTGTTCCCTTCACATTTTCGGACGGCATAAGACCAAGCGCATACAATTGGCATCCCGTGGTTTTACCTACGGCTTCTTCCCCCGGCACGGCATCTTGAGTATTTGATAAGACACGATCAAAATGCAGCCGGTCCAGGAACCCGGCATCAGGCGGACTGTCAAAATCATAAACAGGATTGGAATAATCAATATGAAAATCAGCATACATGTGCTTAATTTCTTTTATCACATCTCTCATTTGGGCCGGGAATAGAGACATTCCCTGATTGGCCCCGTCACACACATGACCTATTTTATGTTCGATACAGAAAACGATGGCCGCTATATGCATGGCTAATTTACAAAGCCCGCAGATAGAAAGCAGGAAAAATCCATGTTGGAATATATTATGCAGATAACGTTCGTAGAATACGTATTGTGTCAATCTATCGATATTAATGATCTGATGAATGAATTTATCCCGGCCATATTTCTCGGCTAATTTCTGCGCATTTAACTTTGTGTTTTCTATTGAAAAAAAGCCGTAGCGATCGAATGTCACTAAAAAAATCTTTTCAAATTTATCTGCCATCAGGGCGGCGGCCAAGGTCGAGTCCGTCCCTCCCGAGAATAAAATAACAGTGTAATTAGGATTCATGGGTTTTTCGTGCTTTTTGTGCTTTTTGAAGTTCTTGAAGGATAAATTTTAAAATAACAATATACGTGTAGTATAAAGTTTGGGTGCACCACCCTAATAACTCTATATATAAACAACGGGCCTTCCAAGGCAATATCAGGCCAATGGTTAAAAGCATACAGGCAATAATTTTTCTAAACATGTTCTTGTTTCTCGGATCGACTCTTTGCAGGATTTACCGGTTCTTCTGTGCCGAGACTATTGATGAGCTGCGCTTGCAAAATAAGCCCTAAAGCGTTGAGAAAATTGTTTAAATAAACGAATTTGTTGGGGTATTTTTTTAATCCTCTCCAAAAACGTCTTGCATTCAAATAGAATCTTCTCTGCGCTTTTGATATCATTTGATTCAAAACCGAAACGGGAATTCCTGACTGCGAACCTTTTTTGGAGAAATAACTAACATCTTGGAAATGGGATGCCCCCTGTTCCTGAGATAACACATGACTCAATTCAGTTTTGTATATATCCTTAATAAAATCATAGTTGGTCGCCTTGAAAAATGCTGCAACGTCCAGATCGGATTTAACAGCAAAATCAATGGTCTGTTCCATTTCCTCTAAAGTCTCCGAAGGAAAGCCTAACATGAAATATCCTCCGGTTATAATCCCTGTTTGTGCTGTCTTACTGATAATATCTCTGGCTTGAGATAAATCCAGGTTTTTACGTATCACTTTCTGCAGCCGTGGCACAGCTGTTTCAATACCATATACGACCTTATATGTTCCTGCCTGCTTTAATAAAGAAAGGAGTTCATCGGACATTCTGTCCACTCTGATGCCATGAGGGAAAGCCAAACTGATGGATAACCCTGAATCAATAATCAACCGGCAGATAGCCTTTGCCCGCTCAAGATCATAATTAAAAACCGAATCGAAAACATGAATTTCTTGCACTTGAAACTTTTCTTTTAAAAAACGGATTTCGGAGACAACGCTCTCTGGAGAACGGGCCCGGAAACGTTTATCATAATTCTCATAACAATATGTACAGTTAAAAGGGCATCCTCGAGACGTTAGAATAGGAACATAAAATTTTTCTTTAATAGCCCCGTTCCAATTAGAATATTGCGCATAAGTATGTATATCAATTAAATCCCAAGCAAAAGAAGAAATCATTAAACTGTCTATATCGTCCGGATAAACAGGGTCCTGTCTGACGATATCCCCAGTGCTGTTTTTATAAACCAACCCGGGAATATGAGACGTATCTGTTTGAGCACTTAAGGCTTCCATAAGAGCCGGCATGGCCCATTCCGGCTCTCCTAATATCACATAGTCGATATTGTGATCTTCACAGATATGCTGGTGAGCCACAGTAGCTAATTGCCCAAAAACAATGACTATTCCATTGGCATATTTCTGTTTCGCAATCGCAGCGATTTTATGCACGAGACCTGCTTCCCAGGCCAAAGCATGCAGGCAAAGAGCCATCGGCTGATTTAATTCTATTTCATTCTGGATGTTTTCCAAAGAATTCCCTTCTAATCCCATATCGATAATCTTAATATTATACTTCTCAGGGAAACGATGATGGAGTTCCGATGCCACATAAAGTAATTCTAAAGAAGGGACAGGCCCCCCGATCCCAATCGGCACATAAGTTCTTATTAAAAAAACATTATTTTTCATACGAATTCACGGGCATCTAAACTCTGGATAGAAAAAAACCGGGCTTATCTTTAAAATGCTTCTAAACAGTTCCGTCAACCATGCGGATATCCGTCGACGAGTAAGTCAGGCCAGGCCTGATCGTAACACAACAAGAGGACAACTGTTACAAATGCTTTCAAGACACGGCCTATCTATGTCCACTTCATGATAACATCTAGCAATAATTTCTTTTAATGTATGATTTCGGATTTGATTTTGGTATCTGGTTCTTCGGGAAAGATGATTGATATCGATTGGTTTTATTAAACTGACTCGCAAAACACAAGAAATCTTTCGTAATATTCATGGAAGATCTCAATCATGTTTTTTGCTTTTCCCGTCAATAACCTGGCGGTCAAAATAATGCGTAAATTGCCGGCAAGATTGACTGATTCCCACTCAAACTAACAAATAAGCTTAAAAAAGCAAGGATGAATAAAAGCGGGAACAGCCACCACTTCTTATTAATCATGATCAAAACGGCTAATTCCCTTAATAATTCAATATTGGATTTGATACGTGACTTTTTCATCTGAAATCCTGCTCCTTATTCTTCTATCTATTAACAGGAACACACCCTTGCCTGCTCCAATCTTTTAAATTTTAACATCATTTTTCTTAAACAAGACAGCATTGTTCATTAAAATTTTATAGATGGCTTGACTGATGATTTGATGTCCAATAGGATTGGGATGAATTGTATCTTTTTTATATTCCAGGAACAACGGCGTCTTATGCTTTTCCTTATACACAGCAAATTCAGAAACAATATCAACCAGGACAACATTTTCTTCCGCCGCAACTTCTTCCATTACCTTATTGTATACTTTTCCTAATTTTTCGCATTCAAAAAGCTCCATTTTTAATGCTTGTTTAAAATATTCCTGGGCATCATTCTCATCCTTTATGTGTTCTGAATATTGACCCAAATAATAAAATGCTTTGCTTGAATAAGGATTATATAGAATAGCCTCTTTTAACGCTTTGATGCTTTCATCGAATCGCTGCGTTGACGCGAAGGCCAATGCCCTTTCTATGGAACTATCAGCTTGTAATTGCCTGGCGGTAGAGATGTTCTCTGCAGCAGGCAGATTGACCGGCATTTTAATCAAAATGACCCGAATGCCATTTTGTCTTGCTATCTGAATAATCGCCTTTAAATTCGCCCGGTATTCATCAACTGACACACGTCTTGTTTCATTATATCGACTTTTTCCCTGTTTACCAAAATTTTTTATGGCTGCCGATTGGCGTTGCATAATATAGTGGTTTAACAAGGTTACTGTTTTACTTTGATATAAAAAATTTTCCAGAGTAACCCAAAACTCATTCTTTTTCTCTAAATCTTTGTCAGGCTTTCCATTACTGCGATAAAAACGATGTTTATCAACGTCATTAATAACATAAGATACGGTAATAAGATCTGGCGCATAGTCTATGATTTTTTCCCTAAAAAAATTCAATCCTTGATAAGAACTATATCCTATGACCCCGGCATTAATGACTTCAATATCCTTTTGCAACGTTGGATTATCGTTCAACAATTGCTGGAGCCGATACGAATACATCTGATCTTCATTAACGCCCCAGCCGAATGTGGGGGAAGCTCCAAGACATATGATTCTAAAAACACCTTTCCCTTTTTTGCGATAAATTTCTTTATTACGCAATCCGATACTATTCGTTTTGACCTTAACATCATCAAAAATTGTATCTAAGTGGGATTTTTGCTTCCAAAAGAGTGCCGCATCTTGTTCTAAAACAAGAAGTATTTTTTCAAGTTCATTTTTTTCAGTAGGAATATAGGCCGAAATAAACTCTAATATTATTATTAAAATTAAAAAAAACAACAAGCTAACGACAGGCCCGAAATAGCGGGGAATTTGATTTTTTGTCATTTGTAGCTTCCCCTTTCATCGTAAATACAATTGAACGTGGTGCCCCGTCTGGGCAGGGAACCTGTCTGAGCCGATTCCTTTATCATAGACACACTCATGCGTCACGGCCTGGGCCTGGCTTAAAGCGATCCTCGGGGTGTTTAAAAAGTACGGGTGACAGCCACTTTAAAGGGGAACGGTGCCTCATAAAAATTTCCGCACGGTGTTCGATAACTTTTTCACATTTAAAGGGCGAGCCTCAAGCCCGCCCTTTTTAATCTCTCTGGCGGGAATCCCATCCCCGCACAATAGAGTATAAATTTATTCAAGCCAAAAAACACCCTGCTGCGTCCCGCCCCTGGCCCCCAAAGAGGACAGCTGATCTCCAGATGGCCCCTCCTCCCCCGCATCCTCTTTCAGCGCATCCCCTAATAAAAGCGGTAAATTGGTGACCGGGGTAACGTTAATAATCAACGGGACAAACCCTTCAACCTGCAACTGCTGCACCGGCTGCTGCGGCAACGGGAAAGGAATTCCGCTCCCGTCTCTCTTGACCTGCAGATCCAGTAAACTGGCGTTCAAATTGATACCACCTATATTCTGCTGCCCTGTTAACGGAGAAGAAAGCACGCCCTCCCCGACCTTGCTCAGGTCCCAGGCCCCGCCATCCCGCCGCCCGACAGGGTTATATTCCTCCAGATATTGTTGTACCGCGTTTATATTTGTCAAAAATTTCCCCCGGAGATCTTCTCCCAAGACAAGCGTATCTAAGGGGGTCCAGACTTTTTGGATATAACCAGCTATTTCTTCCGTTGATAACGCTTTACCCTGCAATTCCGGGGACCATTTTAAAATACGACGAAGAAGATTCACGAAGGTCATCTTGCCTCTTCTCATTTCAAATCCGCTCACTCCGGATCCATCAATAATGCTCATCATAAGCAAACCATACTCTTTGACCATTCGTCCGATCTCGACCGTATCATGGGAGAACCGAAACGATTTGAGCAGAATCTCTTCCCATTGCTTACTTTGCCCTTCCACATAATCATTATATAATTCCGCCGCCTCCGACAGATACTGGGCGACCAAAATACGGCCTCTTTCCCGGAATTCTTCCCTGGACTGGCTGATAACATTCCCTTTCAGGGGGTCAAACCGGGCAATAAGCGACTCCAGAGTCAACTCCGGGAACGCGTCCACAATCCACCCATTAACGCCGTGCATAATCTGGGCCTCAAACCCCGCACGGATGGTCGCGATAACGGGCTTGCCGTTAAAACCCGCCCTCTGTTGCGAGGTCCCGGACGCCTCCCTCGTGGGGTCAGGCACGTTAATCCAAAGATCAACAGCGCTGACGACTTTCCGCATAATAGGGACACCCGTGTCTTCCACATAAACAAGCTTTCCTTTGAAACGGGTATCCGCCTGCATCCTTTTAAACTCGGTGATCCAGCCCCGGCCCACATCGTCCTGGCCTTGGCCGCCGATGAGGATATTCGCGCCCAGGCCTTTGCCCAAATGCTGGCCTTTATAAAAATAATCCACATTCCGGTCGCCGGTGATCCATTCAATAAGCGGGATCAAAAGCCCGGCCTCTTTATATTCCACCCCGCGGCGCAACAATCCGAACAGCATGCGGCTCTGATCGGTAAAAACCGGAGAGTTCTCCCCATATTGTTTTCTTAAGAAATCATTAATGGACGTTTTCTCGGCCTGACCCAACTTAAAAAGATCTTCTCCGGTGACACCGGCCAAACCAACCTCTTCGATAAGTTTGTTCAGGGTTTCCATGCGCCAGATTTGCGCATCAGAGCCATTCTGGATATAAGTCATTTTCTCCTGAGCAATTCCCGGCAGCAGCAATTGCTGAGTAACAGTCTTGTGCTCTTTGGACACAGTATTGGTGACCTTGGCGTAGCGGGATAAAGCCTCGAGTCCGTTGTAATATTTGGATCCGTCCCGCCGGGTGGATAACATATCTTCCCGCATGAGATCCCAACCCACCAACCATTTCATTTTTCCCAAATCATCCATAGATGGGACAGCCACCAATTCCGCGGTGTGGCTTGTGAGTTCAATGCTGGTCTGATCAAACGTACTTTTTTCTCCGTTAAACAATTTTGAATTCCCGTTAATATAATCAATATCGTTCTGCATCGCGCTGCGGACCAAAGCCAAATGGGATTCATTCAAACGGATCACATCCGGGGAAAGGTTGATGGCTTTCATAAACTCAATCGCTGCCCGGGCAAAGAAGCCATACTCGATCCACCGGGCATCGCCCTGCGGATAAAGATGATCAAGCAAGACAGTATTCGGTGCCCGTAATCCGATTTGCAACGTGCCATTATTATTCACCCAGTAGGGATACACGACGTAATTCACCCCTTCAGGTTCCGTCGTGATCCCACGGAAATTAACCTTAAAAGACATCGGGCGCGGTTTGCCGTCCCGCCCGACAATCATCATAGGCGCGATATCCTTCTGGTCATCCCAATCCAAGGCCTGAACAACTCCGTTGCGGACGTAACGTTCATAAAGAGGGAACAGCGTCAGGCCGAAAAGCTTCAGATCAAGCAGCTCTTTGTCAAAGGTTGCGTTCAAAGCCCCGGTGGTTTCTCCGTCAAGAAAACCCAGTCCGCCGGCCCCGATGGCTTTCTGCGCGTACTGGTCATTCCCCGGCCTGGACAACTGCGGGATGATTGATTCTTCCGTCATATTAACGATCACGGAAACACCCGGCTCTTTGAGTTTGGAAAAAATTTTATTGACGTCTTCGTCCGCAAACTGCACCGGGATATTCCTCGCCGGGCGGGCGTGGCGGCGGTCCACGTCCTGAATGGCCGAAGAAACCGCCTGCGGCCCCACATCAACAAGGGAAATCTGGAAATTCAACGCGCGTTCCTGATCCGGGAGTTCAGCGCGCTGCTGGCCGGTCAGCCCGGAGCTCACGACAACCCGCTCAACGTCTCTCACCCCCTGAACCCCGCCGGAGAAATATTTCCTCGGGATAACGGTCTTGGCCTGCGGGTCATAATCTTCCTTGATAAAATTATAGACCCCCTCTTTAAAAGCGTTAAGGTACTGCTGATAAATTCGTTCCTTCACCTGCGGATCATCCAGGTCAATGCCCTTTGTTTTATTCTGATCGGCGTACACCCGGGATAAAAGCGTCTGGCGAAGATTATCCTTATACCATTTAGCCAAAATCATCGCATTATAAATCTGCCGCAGATTGGAAAAATTTTTACCCGTATTAACTTCTTTTTCCAGCTCCGGAAGGATTATCTCCTTCACCACCTGGGAGGAAACATCATTGACCTTTTTGGTTTCCTCTTTACTGATGACCTGTTTATGATGAGGATCCACGAGGCTCTTTTGTAAGGCGAGATAATCCTCTTCCAGCATGACCTTCAAGTCCCGGGACACCACAAAAACGCTGCTGTCATGCTCATAGACCGCGGCTTTCCTGGGCACGATCCAGACCTTATTAAAAGTTTTTATGGGAATATTCGTGGTCCCCAATTTTTCCTGGGCCAAACGATAAACCTGCTGCCAAAATTGCGCCCCCAGGTCGCTTTCCGGATACCCCAAAGAAGCGGTTATCTGTTTGAGCATATAATCCTGGGCCAGCAAATCCCGCCCCATCTCCGTCTGCCCCAACCCCTGGGAAATCATCCGTTCCTGTTCATAGGGAGACAAGTTGACCCAGATTTGATCTTCCGGCACCGTGAGGGACGCCAGGAAATACCCAACCATCTTAACAGTTTCTCTATATAAAGCGTCTCCCGAGAGCCCGGAGTCTCCGGGATCAACGATAAAATCAAAAAGCAAAGGATTATCCGCATGGATAGTCAAACCTTTAATTAAAGCCGGCTCAAAAGGTTGGCTGGTGGTCAGCAGTCGGCCTGGGGCGGGAAGATCTAAAATGTCCTGCGGTGATGTTTGGGCGTACAAGACCGGTACTGGAATAGCGAACTGAAGGGTAATGATGATAAGGAAAAAAATTCTTAAGCTAGATAGGAAGACACGAACGGCTAGACCGGATAAAGTTTGACGTTTCAATCTTAATCCTCCCTTTGAAAAATTAGTAAATATCCAGAACGTTTTATTCTTTTACTATGAGGGACTTTTTTGAAAGGGTGTCTTTAAAAGGCACAGGGTGAATGCCTTATATTAAATATATACTAACATCAGAATTTTGACAAGTCTTATATCTCAATTTAATAGAAATTAACTATTTGAAAATGTTATATTTAAAGGAATATTTATATATCATAAAATATTTCTTAACAAATGTTTCAAAAGGCGGGCCAGCATAAACGGCTATACGCCAAAATTTTACCGTGAGAGAGGCAGGTTTGTGCCCTGGGCCGGGCACAAAGGAAAGGAGGTCAAGTCCGTTTTTTAATACAATTTCTTCCCGCTCTTTTGGCGTCATATAAGGCTTCATCAGTCATTTTTAATAATTTATTCACATTGTCAACCGGTCCTTCATTGGAAGCCAGGCCAAAGCTGGCCGTGACCTTAATTTTATTGTCTTTATAGAAAAACTGGGTACTCTCAATAATATGCTTCAGTTTCCCGGCTAATATTTCAGCATTATTCAGACCGGTATGCATACACACGATCAAAAACTCTTCCCCCCCGAAACGACCAAAATAGTCTGTCCGGCGGATATTATTCAAAATCTTCCAGGAAAAATTCTTTAACACATAATCCCCGGCGTCATGGCCGTATTTATCATTAATTTTCTTGAAATGATCCAGGTCAACCAAAATCAGGGAAAAAGGGAATTTGTAGCGCTGCCCGGACAGGAAGGCGTTTTCCAGAAGTTCAATAATATACCGGCGGTTAAAAATCTCAGTCAAAAAATCCGTGCGGCTGGCTTTTTCCAGGAGATCCCGGGTTATCCTTAATTCATCAATGAGATTCAGTAAATAAATGGTAATCACGGGCGTCAGGACAATCGGCGCGACAAGGGAAATATACACCACCGTCCTGAAGCCCACCCGGTCCAGCCTAAAAACGATAAAAATAACCGTCGTGAACAAAACCGAAATCAGCACGCAGATCACGGTAATAAGCATGGATTGAACTAAGGTTAATTGATTCCGTTTTAATATCATGACTGTTCGTTCTAAATTTTTCCTGCGGGATTGCGGACAAATTAACTAAATCATAGTATACCGTTACGAAAAAAAAGTCTATGACGTTATCATTTTTCTTGCAGGAGAGGGGCGTGACCGGAAAAAAACAGGGGCCTCCCTTCCCCCGGAAAAGTTCATACCTTCTAAAAATTTATGCCATGGCGGCATCCAGCTTCTGATAACACAGCAAAGCCAGCCCATAAATCAACGCCGCTAAAAACATGATCGTGCTAAATCCGGAAAACTGGGCGAGAATAATCGCAAGCATGGACGCCAAAACGCTAAACCCGCTATTAATCCCCCAGGCCCAGGGGATCGCGTCTTCTGCCTTACGTCCAATAAGGTGTAACCCCAGGGGGAAATACACCCCCAGGAAGACTCCCAGGGGGAACACCAGGAGCCCCACAACAGCGGCCCGGAACGCGAAGTTCATTCCCAGCGCCAGGTCCGCTAAAACAGACCCGGCCGTGATCATAAATAACAAATAGCCTATAAGGAACGCCGTCACCATCCGGCTCAGTTTGATATGGCTTTTAATCCGTTTCTCAAGAAAAGGCAGGGACAGACTGCCGAAGCCGGTTGCGATCAACAGCAAGGCCAGAATAACGCTGATGGAGTAAATCGGGCTGCCCAGCATTAAGACGAATTTCTGCATCAGGGGGATCTCAATAAACATAAACCCGCAGCCCAGGCAGGCAAAATACATAATAAAAGGCCCCAGCGCGGGCCCCGGCATGCTTTGGACGCTTTTTCTTTTAAAAATCCACAGCGGCAGAAAAATAAAGACCAGGATAAACAGCAAGGCCTGCACCAAGACAAGAATCTGCGTCATAAACATAATCGACCCCAAATGATGGAGGCGGGAAACCTGAAAAGGGTTAAATGACAAGAGTCTGTAATATTTATAGAAAAACGGGTCGTCATCCGTGACCACGGAAATATCGTACGTATAATTCCTATCCCACTCCTCCACATTCCCGTTCTTAAAATCCTCCGTGTACCGGGCAAAATAATTAACCGGGTGATGATTGATTTTAGCCCACTCATCGCCGGGATAAACCGGGATCGTCTGATGTTTTTTAAAATAATCGAGGACAAGAGCCCGTTCTTCCGGGCTGAAAGGCGTTTTTTTAATCAGCATCAGCGACATGTGACATGATCCCCGATGATAATATGCTCCCATGGG